>JAIXQE010000077.1 GCA_027485815.1 Opitutaceae bacterium | reverse complement strand
GGGGGGGCACCAAGGCCATTTTCCGGATGAACGCCGTGCTCCCGAACGGGGCGGCCGTGCACGGTTGCGAGACGATCCTCGGCACCCTCAAGATCGACCCCGAGGATATGATCTTCCACCACTACCAGGGGCGTCATGCCCTTCCGGAGAAGATTCCCACCCCGGCGTATTACCCCGGGATCAAGCAACCCTTCATTCACCGGGTGGTCAATCGCGAGGCGCATAAGTACCTGTGATCGCGCCTATTGCGCCCGGCAGGCAGGCGGAGGAAAGTTGCTGTTTTTGATCCAGCAGGGTTCCGATTTCGGATTTTCTGCTGTGGAATCGAGCTCCGACGGCGGCTACCACGCCGCCTTCGGCACTTACCGCACACCCGGAAACGGGGCAATTGCCGACGAGAGTCTGGACTCCGCCAAGGAGACCCAGATATGATGGAAGGAAACAAACGCACAGCGCGGCAGATTGTAGCTATCCTGGCCGACTGGAAAGTGGCGAGGCGGCGGAAGCCGTGAACTGGAACGTGAACCTCAGTCAGGCGACGATGTGCCACTGGAAGCAGCGGTACGGGGCTCCGCAGCTCAATGAGGTGGAGGAACTGAAGGCGCTGCGGGAGGGTAAGCGTCCGGCCGGGGACCTCATAGTCATTGAGGCTGGAGTCGGCTAAGCTGGCGGGAATGAGTTCGATCCTGACCGATGTGGTGGAGACGGGGGAGAAGCGCGATACGCGTGGCCGGCGGATGACGCCGGCGGAGCGTCGGCGGCAGTTGGTGCAGGGGTATCGGGCCAGTGGTCAGACGATGGCGGCGTTCGCGCGGCGGGAGCGGATCAACTATGCGACCTTTGCCGGCTGGGTGGCAAAGGCCTCGCGGGAGCCGAGTGCCCATCCGCCGCTCAAGTTTGCCGAGCTTGCGCTGCCGTTCACCCCGCCGCCGGCGTTGCCGGCCGAGGTGCTGGAGGTGCGGTTGGCTGATGGAACGGTACTGCGCGGCAGCCGCGTGGCCGACGTCGTGGCGCTGGTGCGGGCGTTGCGCGCCTGACATGCTCGCGTTCCCGGCGGCGATCCGGATCTTTCTGGCCGTGCGGCCCGTGGACATGCGCAAGTCCTTCAACGGACTGTGGGCCACGGTCCAGGAGCACCTGGGCGAGGATCCCCGGAGCGGGGCGGTGTTTTGCTTCACCAACACGGATCGCACGCGTCTGAAGCTCCTGTACTGGGACGGCACGGGCGTGTGGGTGCTGGCGAAGCGGCTGGAGCGCGGCCGCTTCTCGTGGCTCGCGGCGGGCGACGAGCGGGCGAAGGTCGCGCTGGCCCCGGAGGCGCTGGCGATGCTGGTCGGCGGCGTCGATCTGCGGCAGGGCTCGCTGAAGCCCTGGTACGAACGCTGAAAACCCATGCGCGGCGGCACGTATCCTGCTGATGGATATGGGTGCAGACGCCCGAGCAAATGATCGCGGAACATCCCCTGCTGTTGCAGCGGATCGCGGCCTTGGAGGCGAAGCTGTCCTGGTTCCAGCGTCACGTCTTCGGCGGGGGCAAAAGCGAGAAGCTCGACCTCACCCAGCGGCAACTGGCGCTGGCCGGGATCGAGGAGGCCCGCGCCGCGGTGGAGGAGAAGACCACGGAGATCACCTACCAGCGGCGGAGCGAGCGAGAGCCCCGGCGGACGCCGGAGGAGGCCTTTGCGCACGTGCCGGTCACCGAGACGGTGGAGATCGTGCCCGAGGCGGTGCGGAAGGATCCGGAGCTGTACGAGCGGATCGGAGAAGAGAGCACCTTTGAACTCGATCTGGTGCCGGCCCGGCTGGTGAAGCGCCGGTTGGTGCGTCCAAAGTACCGGCACCGGCTGGACCGCAATCGTGCGCCGCTGGTGGCGGCCGCGCCCGCGCGGGTGGTGCCTGGCGGTTACGCCTCGGCGGGGCTGATCGCGGCGATCGTGATCGGCAAGTACGTGGATTATCTGCCGCTCTTCCGGCAGGAGAAGATGTCGGAGCGCTGGGGCGCCAAGATCAGCCGCCAGTCGATGTGCGACTGGGTGGAGGTGGCCGCTCTGTGGCTGGAACCGATCTACCGGCAGATGCATCAGGGGTTGATCGCCGGCAACTACCTGCAGGCGGACGAAACGCCCCTGCGGTGCAATGATCCGGACCACGAGCGGGGTAAGACCCGACAGTGTTACCTCTGGGTGATCAGTCGCCCGGGCAGTGACGTGGTCTTCTCGTTCCGGGAAACCCGTGGCCACGATGAACTGACATCGCTGCTGGGCGGCTTCCGCGGGGTGTTGCAGTCGGACCAGTACGGCGCGTACGCCAGCCACGAGCGCAAGACGGAGGGGATCGTTCGCGTCGGCTGCTGGGCCCACGCCCGGCGCAAGTTCCACGAGGCGTTGGACGAGCGGCCCAAGGCCGCGAATCTGGTGCTGCGGCTCATCGCCCGGATGTACGGGTTGGAACGGGAATGGGAGGAGGCGAAGGTCGGCGCGGCCCGCGCCGCCCTCCGGCGGGAGAAGTTTGCCCGGCCGCTGCGTTGGCTCCGCCACGTCGTGAACGGCCTGGCCCGGCAGGCCCTGCCGCAGTCCCTGCTGGGCAAGGCGTGCTCGTACCTGCTCAACCACTGGGAGGTGCTGGTCGCGCACCAAAACCACTCCTTTACCCGGATCGACAACAACCTGGTCGAAAATGCGATCCGGCCCTCCGCGTTTGGGAAGAAGAACTGGCTCTTCATCGGGCATCCCGCGGCGGGCCAACGTTCGGCGATCATCTACTCGCTGGTCGTCTCCTGCCAGCGCCACGGCAAGGACCCGCTCGCCTACCTCAGCGACGTCTTGGCCAAACTGCCGGCGCTGACCAATAAGGATGATCTCACGCCGCTGACCCCGGCGGCCTGGTAGCCGTCATAAGTCTCACGGTTATGCTCGGCGGCTCTGCCGAGGTCTCACCGTTATGCGGAGGACAGAGTCGTAGCTCTCACGCTTACGTCCAAGTCAAGCCGCCTCCAGAGGCACTCCGGCGGACGCTTACGCGGGAAGAGAACGCCCGTTTACGGAGGGTGGTGGCAGACCAATTGCTGAAGGAAATGAACACACGAAATGGTGAGCCCGTCGCAGACAAGCCGTTCAGCCCAAGGCGTGGTCGCTGAGGACCGGTGCTCCCGGCGTCAGACGTGCCGAGCCCTTGGGCTGACCCGCTTGTCGTGCGCGTTCCGTCCCCGGTCGCCCGCGCTGCACCGTGCAGCACATACCGCGGCAGGAGGGATTACGGGCGACGGGCACGAGTCGACGGCCCAAGGACACGCCCCGGGCAGTGGCCACGATCAAGGCTCCCGCCAGGCCTGCAAACCCGCTCCCGGACCATGCCTGCGGAAGCATTCAGCCAAGAACCATAAACCCCTCCAAAACCCACCCCGAATCTAGACTGGACTGGTCTAGAATCGTGAGTTCGGTTTGTCAGGACGCATGTCGGCATAATTGACACAATGCTGCGGTAGCCCGGGGCTCCGAAGTCACCGTAGCGATTTGTAAGATGTTGGCTATCCTTTCTCTACCAAATTTTTGCCCTGCGTAATAAAAAGCTGGCATGCAGTTTGCTTTCAAATCGATGAGTGCATGAATAAATTCATTTCATCACAAACCAACCAGGACTCGCGCCAACGAAGCACATAAAAATACCTCTCCCATGATCAGCCCTTCCGACACCGTTCAAAACATCAACACATCCGCGCGCCTTGGACCATGCGCGTCGGGCTCAAATTACGCAAAGACATCTGCTGCCATCGAGAAACGCCGCGCCGATGGCATTCATCACCAAATTATGACTAAAATAAGTCAAATTCGCTCCCGGATCCAGGCACTATTTCCACGACTCCCTAGAGTTCGAAGCATCGCGAAGCTAGTCCTGAACCCGGAACGTTATGAGCTTGTCCCGCGTTCCTTGTTCGCAGAGCGCCTGGATTCAATGCTCCGGGAGCCCGGTTTCTTCTTCATTCAAGTAGGAGCCCACGACGGAGTCCGGTTTGACGACCTCTACGGAAAGGTAACCCGAATCAATTGCAGCGGTATCGTTATTGAGCCATTGCAACGCTACTTTCGCCGACTGAAGGCAAACTATGAGGACTACCCTGGCGTTGTCCCCCTTAATGTTGCCCTCCATCCAACGCTAGAGAGCATTGAATTGTTCCACATAAATCCCGAGCGAGCCGATCAGCTTGAACCTTGGGCTCACGGAATTGGCTCTGTGAATCCATTCCACCATACGCGGTCCGCCACTTCGCAGGACTGCATTTCCAGCACCGAAGTCCCCGCGATGCCTCTATCAGCTATCATTTCGCAGCACGAGGTCAAGCGAATCGACCTGCTTCAAATTGACGTTGAGGGGTTTGATCTTCAGGTTCTTGAGATGATTCCTTTCGGACAGATCCGTCCGCGTTTGATTAAATTTGAAGTAACCAATATGGACGACGCATCGAAGGCAAAGGCCTTCCATTTGCTCGAAGTCAACGGGTACCAAATCTCCATTGAAGGAGAGGATGCCATCGCGATTCTGAAATAATCCAGCGTCGACACTAAACATAGATTCCGGAGTTCAAAGCTCGGATTAGACAGGTGAGGGGAACGCAAAAAACTCTGCGCCCGTCGCAGAAGCGAGACGCTGCCTAAGGCGTGGTCGCAGCGGGCTTCTGATCCCAGCTTCAGGCGTGCCGCTACCTTGGGCTAGCCCGCTCGTCATGCGGGTACCACCCCCGGCCGCCGACGAAGCGCCGGGTGCCAAAGCAGGTGTCCATCGTGGCGCTCTCGCGTCGTTATCCACGCTATGGCTACCGGCGGATCCACGGCTAGGTCGCGCGGCTGGGCCACCATTGCGCGCGGCGCACCGTGCAATGCGTTCGGCGGCAGGAGGGATTACGGGTGGCAGGTCGGAGTCGAAGACCCAAATGCCAGCCGCGGCCAGAAGCCAAGATCCGGTCGGAAGGCGTCAATAACCTCTAGTGCCTGGATCTGGTCTTTGACATCAGCACCACGGGCACGGCGATCAAGTTCCTTACGATCATCGACGAGGGCAGCCATTACCGCATCGATATCATCGCCAGTCGACAACTGGGGACCGCGGAGGTGATCCGGGCGCTGCAAGCGGCGATCGCGGTCCATGGGGCGCCGCGG
>JAIXQE010000065.1 GCA_027485815.1 Opitutaceae bacterium | reverse complement strand
CCTCTATGCCACCGAGACCGGCTCCGAGGGCAGCAGCATCCACGTGCTCTGGCCCTTGGGCTTCACCCGCCTGCGCCCCCCGCCCCCCGAGGCTCCCGCGGGCACCCCACCCCGCCGCAACGAAGGCTTCCTGCCCTTTTATGCCACCGCCAGCGGTCCAGGCTTCCTCAACGAGGACTTTGTCTGGCCCTTCTTCGGGCGCACCCGCCATCAAGCCCCCCTCCCCGCCTACACCGAAACGCGCTACCTCTGGCCCCTGCTCGTCCAAGGCCGCGGCGACCAGCAGTCGGTCAACCGTTGGGCCCCGTTCTACTCTCATTCCCGCCAGCCCGACGCCGCGAAGACCTGGATCCTCTGGCCCCTCTGGCGCGAGGCGCGCTGGCTGGACCACGGCGTCCTCCGCGAGCGCCACCAATTCCTCTACCTGCCCTATTGGCGGGAAACCCAGCGTCGGCCCGACCGCCCCGCCCCCCCGGCCGCCTCCCTCACCCACCTCTGGCCCCTCTGGAGCGGCTGGGACAACGGCGCGGGCCAGCGCCAATGGCAATTCCTCAGCCCCCTCGAACCCCTTCTCCCCGGCGACCCCCGCGTCCGCCGCACTTGGGGCCCCCTCTTCGCCCTCGCCCGCCACGACGCCCCCGCCCCCGGCCGCAGCCGGACCTCATTGCTTTGGGACGCCGTCACCTGGCAGGTTGACAAACCCGCCCGCCACCACGAATTCCACCTCGGACCCATTCTCGGCCTGGTCCGGACCGGCGAGGCCACCCGCCTCAGCCTCGGGGCCGGCCTCCTCGCCCTCCACCGCTCCGCCGGCGGCGCTTGGCGCCTTGCCTTCGGTGACTTCGATCGGGCCCCGTCCGCCCAGCCCTGACTCCCGTGCCCAACACCCTCTCCGCCTCGCCCGCCAGCCGCGGCACCCCCTCGGTGACCGACCGCCTGCTCACGTGGCTCCCCACCCCGGTTTTCCAAGTGCTGCACGGCACCGGGAGCACCCTCCTCCTGCTCGGCCGCACCCTGCGCCACGTCCCCAGCCTCCCGCGGCAATTCGGCCGGTTCATCGAGCAATGCCACCTGATCGGCTACACCACGATGCCGATCGTCGGGATCCTTAGTTTCTTCATCGGCAGCGTCCTCGCGCTCCAATCCGGACACGCCGGGGAAAATGTTGGTTACAAACAATTTATCGGCGCCCTGGTCGGCCTGACGATGGCCCGTGAACTGGGCCCGGTGATGGCGGCCGTGCTCCTCGCCGGCCGCGTCGGCTCCGCCATCGCCGCCGAACTCGCCTCGATGAAGGTCTACCAGGAGGTCGACGCCCTCGAGACGATGAACATCCCCCCCGAACGGATGCTCGTCCTCCCCCGCCTCGCCGCCGTGCTCACGATGATGCCCGTCCTCACGATCATGGCCGACCTCGTCGGCTGGTTCGGCGGCGCCATCGTGTCGAAATACACCCACTTCATCTCGATCGAACCCGCCTCCTACTTCGCCAACCTGCGCCAGTATATGGACTTCAGCGATGTCCTGAACGGCCTGATCAAGGCGGAGATCTTCGGGCTTACCGTCGTGCTGGTCTGCTGCAACATCGGCCTCAACACCCGCGGCGGCCCCCGCGAGATCGGCGCCTCCGTCACCCGCGCCGTCGTCACTTCCCTGATCCTCATCCTGGTGCTCGATTTCTTCGTCACCAAGGCGCTCATGTGATGTCCGCCGCGCACTCCACCTCCCCCCTCCCCGGCGCCGCCCCCGCCGTCGGCATCACGGTCGAAGGCCTCTCCAAGCGCTTCGGGGCCTTCGAGGTCCTCCGCGGGGTCTCCTTCACCGTCCAACCCGGGGAAATCTTCGTGCTGATGGGGCCCAGCGGCTCCGGCAAGAGCGTGCTGCTGAAACACTTGGTCGGCCTCGAACGCCCCTCCTCCGGCCGCACCACGGTCGCCGGCCTCGACGGCGCCGACCCCGCCACCCGCGAGCGCGTCCGGATGGCCCTGGTCTTCCAGGCCGGCGCCCTGTTCAACTCCCTCTCGGTCTACGACAACCTCGCCCTTTACCCCCGCGAACACCGCCTCGGCAACGAGGCCGCCATCCGCGACCGGGTGATGCGCGCCCTCCAGATCCTCTCGCTGGAGAACGCGGTCCAGAAGTTCCCCGCCGAACTCTCCGGGGGGATGAAGAAGCGCGTCGCCATCGCCCGCGCCCTGGTGATGGAGCCGCAGCTGCTGCTGTACGACGAACCCACCAGCGAGCTCGACCCGGTGATGTCCGCCACGATCACCGAAATCATCGCCACACTCCGGCAGCGCTACCAGGTCACGTCCATCGTGGTCTCCCACGACCGCGACCTCGCCCTCGCGATCGCCGACCGCGTGGGCATTTTGATGGGCGGGGAACTGATCTTCCTCGGACCTCCCGCCGACCTCCGTAACCCCACCGATCCCCGGGTGGCCGACTTCCTCAATCCCCGCATCGACCTCGAGCACCCCCGTTTCAAGCACCTGGAGACCTGACCATGACGAACAACCCGCAACAAACCGCCCGCGTCGGCCTGTTCTTCCTCCTCGGGATGGCCCTCATCTGGGTCACCTTCGAGACGCTCAGCGGTGGCAAACTCTGGTTCAAGGACAAGGGGTACACCCTCGTCGCCGGCTTCGACAGCCTCAAGGAGCTCAAGGCCGGCGATGACGTCCGGATGGCCGGGGTGAAGATCGGCGACGTCGCCCTCACCCGCCTCGCCGGCCGCCGCGCCGAGGCCGTCCTCCGCATCGACTCCGACAAACGCATCAAGGCTGACGCCACCGCCACGATCGTCACCCAGGGCCTGATCGGCACCGGCTACGTCAGCATCGATCTCGGCACGGACGCCGCCCCCTTCCTGCCCGCGGGCGGGGAGATCCGCACCGCGACCAGCGCCGACCTCAACAGCGTGATGGCCCAGCTCGGCGATCTCGGCCGGAAACTCGAGGGCGCCCTCGGCGGCCTCGGCACTTCCCTGAACGGCGACAGCCGGCAGCCCGGTCTCCTGCAGAAGGTCGACGCCATCCTCGCCGAAAACCGGGAGAACCTCAGCCGCACCACCGCGAACCTGCAGCAGATCACCGACAAGGTGAACCGCGGCGAGGGCACCCTCGGCCGCCTGCTCAATGATGCCCGCCTCCACGATGAACTGCTCGCCGGCGTGGCGGAACTGAAACAGGGCGCCACCCAGGCCCGCGGCTTCCTCACCAACGCCGAGGAGCTCGTGGCGGAGGTGAAACGCGGCCGCGGCACCCTCGGCGCCCTCGTCTACGACCAGAAGGCCGCCGACGACCTCAAGGCCTCCCTCGCCAGCCTTCGCGAGGTTTCCGAACAGCTCGCGCAAGGCCGCGGCACCCTCGGCCAGCTCCTCAAGGACGACAGTCTCGTCCGCGAGACGCGCGCCCTGCTCAAGAAGGCGGACCGCGCGATCGACAACCTCGACGACACCGGCCCGATCACCGCCGTGGGCGTGGTCGCCAACGGCCTGTTCTGAGCCCCCACGGCCGGAATTGGCGTGCCGCGCCGCGCCTTCCGGGCCAGCCTCCGCCATGCAGACCCGCGAGGAAATCGTCCAGAATTGGCTGCCGCGGTACACGGGCGTGCCGCTCAACGAGTTCGGGGAGTACATCCTGCTCACCAACTTCGACCACTACGTCCACCTGTTCTCCCAATGGCACCGCGTGCCCGTCCGCGGCCGCGACAAGCCGATGCCGAATGCCACGGCGGACAACATCACGATCATCAACTTCGGGATGGGGAGCGCCACCGCGGCGACGATCATGGACCTGCTCTCGGCCATCCACCCGAAGGCGGTCCTGTTCCTGGGCAAGTGCGGCGGCCTGAAGCACCGGGCCGGCCTCGGCGACCTGATTTTGCCGATCGCCGCGATCCGCGGCGAAGGCACGAGCAACGATTACCTCCCTCCGGAAGTCCCCGCCCTCCCCGCCTTCGCCCTGCAGAAGGCCATCTCGACCACCATCCGCGACCACAACCGCGACTACTGGACGGGGACCGTCTACACCACCAACCGCCGCGTCTGGGAACACGACGAGGACTTCAAGCAGTACCTGCGCAAGGTGCGCGCGCTGGGCATCGACATGGAGACGGCGACGGTCTTCGTGACCGGCTTCCACAATGAGATCGTGACCGGCGCGCTGCTGCTCGTGTCCGACCAGCCGATGATGCCGGAGGGCATCAAGACGGCGGAGAGCGACCGCCACGTGGACGAGCATTTTGTGACCGACCACCTGCGCATCGGCATCGATTCGCTGAAGCAGCTGATCAACCGCGGCCTCACGGTGAAGCACCTGAAGTTCTGACGAGCGGCTCGCTCCAGCCGGGGAAGGTCGCTTTAGCCGGGTAGAGTCGATGTCGCCGGGGGATCGATGTAGCCTAGGGGGTTTATGTGACCGATGGGATTTATGAAACCGGGGGATCGATGTAGCCGGGGCATCTTGCCCCGGTCCCGGCAGACGAAAATTCCTCCCGCCGCTTCGCTACCCACCTCTCCCAATCGGCTACGCCGGAAAGCGTCCCGACCCCGTAGGACCGGGGAAGGATTCCCCGGCTACACCAAACCGCGCAGGTCCGGACCGCGGGCCGATCTCGGCCGACCGGAGCACCGCCCCCGCCCCCCCCGCAGCTCAATCCCGCAGCAGGCTGGCCTGCTCCCCGGACGGCGGCCGCAGGCCGACCGCCTGATACCCCCGCGGCGTCAACACGCGCCCCTGCGGCGTCCGCTGCAGATACCCCTCCTGGATCAAGAACGGCTCATGCACCTCCTCGAGCGTCTCCGGCTCCTCGCCCACGGCCACCGCGATCGTCGTGATCCCCACCGGGCCGCCGCGGTAGTTCTCGGCCATCACCCGGAGCATCCGCTTGTCCATCTCATCCAGCCCGGCCGCATCGATCTCGAGCAACTCCAAGGCCCGCGCCGCCACCTCGCGCGTGACCCGGCCGTCCGCCCGCTCCTGCGCGTAATCGCGCACGAAGTGGATCAGGTTGTTCGCGATGCGCGGCGTGCCCCGGCAACGGCGCGCGATCTCTCCCGAACCGCCCGGCTCGACCGGGATCGACAGCAGCCCGCAGGACCGCCGGATGATCGAGTCCAGGGTCGGATGATCGTAGTAATCGAGCCGCGTCTGCAGGGTGAACCGCGAGCGCAACGGCGCGGTGAGGAGGCCGCTGCGCGTCGTCGCCCCCACGAGGGTGAAGCGCGGGAGCGACAACCGCACGCTCCGCGCGTTCGGACCCTGGTCGATCATGATGTCGAGGCGGAAGTCCTCCATCGCCGAGTACAGGTACTCCTCCACGGTCTTCGGGATGCGGTGGATCTCATCAATGAAGAGCAGGTCGCCCTCCTCGAGGTTGGTGAGGAGGCCGGCCAGATCCCCCGCCTTCTCGATCACCGGCCCCGAGGTCACCCGCACGTTGCGGCCCAGCTCCTGGCCCAAGATGAACGCGAGGGTGGTCTTCCCCAGCCCGGGCGGGCCGGACAACAGCACGTGGTTGAGGGCCTCGCCGCGCCGCTTGGCCGCCCCCACCATCACCTGCAGGCGCTCAACGGTGCGCGGCTGGCCCACGAAATCCGCGAACGACAGGGGCCGCAGCGCCGCCTCCGCCGGGCTCACGGGCGCCTCAAGGGCGGCGGTCAGGTAGCCGAGCCCCCCGGCCGGCGGAGCGGCGGGCGGGACGGAAGGGGTTTCACGCTTCGGCTTGGCCACACGGATCGGCTAGGGCCGGCGACCGGACGTGGCAAGCCCGGCGACCGCCCCGCGGGGTTCAGAGCGCCTGGAGAACCGCGCGCAGCTGCGCCGCGTGATCCTTCGTGTCGACCTTCTCCACCACCGCGAGGACGGTGCCATCGCGCTCAAGGACGTAAGCCGCCCGGGCGGGGCCGGTGTAGGTGCGGCCGTACATCGACTTCTCCACCAACGAGTCGGTGGCACGCGCCACGGCATCGTCGGGATCGCTGACCAGCGTGTAGGGCAGCTTCTTTTTGGCCGCATACTTGAGGTGGGACCCGCAGGAATCGCGGCTCACGGCCACGATGTCGTACCCGGCGCGGGCGAAGGCGGGCGCCGCGGCGGCCAGGCTGTCCACCTGCCGGTCGCAGCTGGAGGTGTTGTTCTTCATGTACACCGAAAGGATCGTGCGGCGGCGGAGCAGCTGACCAAGGGTGGTTTTCTCCTCGGCGCCGGCGCGGACGACGGCGAGCGGAAGGGCGGGATCCAGTTTCTGGCCGGGGGAGATCATACGGCCGCAACAAGGGCGCGGGCGGCCGGGCGTCAACCGGCGGGCGGAGATTGGCGGGAGGGGGCGGGAAACCCGGCGAGCCGGGCCGTAGCGGCCGCGCGGATGAGGCTTTGACGGGCCCCGCCAAACCCTCCAACGTCCGCGTCCGATGAAAGCGGTCAAAGTGCCCGCGCTGGAGCTTTTCCTCCACGAGATGATCCCCCTCGCCAAGGCGATGGGGGTGGGCGTGGAGCTGAGCGACGACCGCGCGCTGGTGCTGACGGCGCCGAAGGAGCAGAACCGCAACTCGTTGAACACGGCGTTCGGCGGCAGCCTGGTATCGCTGGCTACGCTGGCGGGTTACGGCGTGGTGTGGGAGCTGATGCGCAACGAGCGGAGCGCGGCGCGGCCGGAGTGGAGCATCGTGGTGAAGGAGAGCCGCGCGGCCTACCGGAAGCCGGTCCTCGGCGACCTGCGGGCGATCTGCGAGCGGCCCGCGCACGCGGCGATCGCGGAGTTCAAGGAAGCCCTTTCCCGGTACGGCAAGGCGAAGCTCAAGCTCCGCGCCTCGATCGTGGAAAACGGCCAGACCGCAGTCGAAGTGACCGCCGCCTTCGTCGTCACCCGCTCCGGCCTAAGTCCGACCCCGAGCCTGTCGAGGGCCTGACCCGAGCTTGCCGCAGGCCTGAGCCGAGCTTCGCGAGGGCCTGAGCCGAGCTTCGCGAGGGCCTGAGCCCGTCGAAGGCCCGTCGAAGGCCCCGTCTTAGGTCAGATATGCCGTGAGTCGGCCTCGTCCTTGCGCGCGTAGCCGGTCTCCTGGCGCGCGTGGTTGACCTGGTTCTTCTTCAGGTAGGCCTGGTACACGTCGTCGGCGGACATCCCGAGGGTCTGGGCGAGGGAGACGAGGAAGTGGAAGAGGTCGACGACCTCGACCCGGGCGTTCTGCTCGTCGAACTTCTGGTACTTGGCCCACCACTTCCACGGGACGCTGTCGACCAGCTCGGCGGTCTCCTGTTGGAGGGCGCGGGTGTAATTGAGGACCCAGCGGGCCTTTTCCTCGTCGGTGGGGGGCGGCAGGTTGACGCCGATCCGGCGGTTGAGGGCGTCCTGCATCCGGAAGATCTCCTCGAGCTTGTCCATGGGGCGCAGGCTGGGCGGGGCGGGGGAACGCTGGCAAGCCGCTTCGGAATTGCCTCTTGCCACTCCCGGGAGGGTCCGCGAGGGTGCACGCTCCGGCCGCCGTTGAGCGCTTCCGCGTTCCGTCGGCCAACCCAGGCCGCCCCCGCGATCCCGCGTTCCGGGCCGCCGTCCCACCAAAAACAACACCATGTCAGATCCAGCCCCGTCAGGCGCGCCGCTTCCGGACCGCGCCGACCCTTCCGCCCCGGTGCCTGCGCCCGCGGGAGCCCCCGCCGCGGCGAACGCCGCGCCCGCCCAGCCCGCCCCCGCCTTCGGTTCGTTCGGTGCCACCCGTGGCACTGGCCTGGCCCGGGGCAAGCGTCCGCAACCCGCCAGCGCCGGGTCCGCCGCGCCCGCCACCCCGGCGGGCTACAAGCCCAGCTCCCTCGAGGTCATCACCCCGAAGAGCGAGTTCAAGAACCCCTTCACCGGCGAGGTCGCCGTGACCACGCCCCGGGCCAACGAACCCGAGCCCCCGCCGGCCCCGGCCCCGGCGGCGATCGCCCCGGCCCCGGTCGCGACGCCCGCTCCGGCTCCGGCGCCGGCCCGGGTCGCTCCCGCGGCCCCGGCCCCCGCGCCGGCGGCTCCGGTCGCGGAGGAGAAGGCGGAGCTGAAGATCATCCCGCCCGAGGCGCCCCGGCGCAGCGAGGTGCGATGGGAAACCCCGGCCCCCGGCGAGCGCCGGGAGGATCGTCCGCACTTCCAGACCTCCCGCGAGCGCCGCGAGAACGCCGAGGGCCGCGAGGGCGGCCGCGGGTTCGAGCCGCGGGCGCCCCGCGAAGGCCGCGAGCCCCGCGAAGGTCGGGAGCCCCGCGAGGGGCGTGAAGGCCGCGAGGGCCGTCGCTTCGAACCGCGGGAGCCCCGCGAACCCCGCGAGGGGCGCCGGGACGACCACCGGCGCGAGGACCGTGGCCCGCGCCCCGCGGCGCCGGCGGCCACCCCGGCCCCCGCGCCGGCGAAACCCGGCTTCTTCGGCTGGCTGAAGAGCCTCTGGGGCGGCAAGCCCAAGCCCGCGGCTCCCGCCGAGGGCGAGGCCCGCACCCCGCACGGGGACCGCCACCGGGGCCATCCCGGCGGCCGCGACGACCGCGGCCCCCGGCCGGAGGGCCAGGGGGACGACGGCGGTCCGCGCCGGCGGCGCCGCCGCGGCGGCCGCGGCCGCAACCGCGGCGACTACGGCGACCGGGGCCCGCGCCCCGAGGGCCAGCAGGGCGGCGGCGCGATCTGAACGCGCCTTCCGCTTAAGCCTTGCGGCGCGGCACTTCGCCCCCGCATCTCAAGGGCGTCCTCCGGGACGCCCTTTTTCTTGGGCCCGTCCCGACCATATGGCCGATCTCATCGTCAACGGCGGCAAAGCGCTCGCCGGCACCATCACTCCCTCCGGCAACAAGAACTCGGTGTTGCCGATCCTCTGCGCGAGCCTGCTCACGGACGAGACCGTGACCCTCGCGAACGTCCCGGCGATCACGGACGTGGAGAAGCTGGTGGCGTTCCTGCAGGAGCAGGGTTCGCGGATCAGCTGGGACCGGCCGGCGGGCACGATGACCCTCGACCACCGCGGCTTCGAACCGGGCCGGATGAAGGGCGAGTTGCCCGCCGGGATGCGCTCCGCGGTCCTCCTGTTCGCCCCGCTGCTGCGGCGGATGAAACGCCTCCGCATCCCGGTGAACGCCGAAGGCTGCTCCCTCGGCATCCGGGAGCTCGATCCCCACCTCGAAATCCTCGCCTGCCTCGGCGCCCGGCTCGAACGCGGGCGCGACGTCGTCCTGCGTCTCCCGCGCCGCTTCCGCGGGGCGCGGCACTGGCCGGACTACATGTCGGTGACCGCCACCGAGAACTTCCTGATGGCGGCCGCGCTCGCCGAAGGGACTTCCACCCTCATCAACGCGGCGAGCGAACCCCACGTCCAGGACCTTTGCCAAGCCCTGGTCGCGATGGGGGCGCAAATCCAGGGGATCGGCACGAGCCAACTGACCGTGGAGGGCGTGGAACGGCTGGGCGGCGCACAACTCACCATCAGCACGGACCACCACGAGGTCGTCACCTTCCTCGCGCTGGGGGCGATCACCGGCGGGGAGGTCCGCGTGCGCCACTCGGTGCCGCAGCATTTCGACCTGATGGCGCGGGCCTTCGGCAAACTGGGCGTCAAGGTGACCCACGACGGCACGACGGCGGTGGTGGCGGCGCGGCAGCGGCTCGAGGTGGAGGCGCCCTTCACCCGCAACCTGCTGCCGAAGATCGAGGCCGCGCCCTGGCCGTATTTCCCGGTGGACCTGCTGCCGTGCATGCTGGCGCTGGCGGTGCGCGCCAAGGGGGCGATGCAGTTCTGGAACAAGGTCTACGAGGGCGGCTTCACCTGGATGCCCGAACTGGCGAAACTCGGCGCGCACGTGGTCGTGAGCGACCCCCACCGGGTGATCGTCTTCGGCGACCGCCCGCTGCGGCCGACCACGGTCGACGCCCCGTACATCATCCGCGCCGCCGTGGGCCTGTACATGGTCGCCGCCAGCATCCCCGGCCGCTCCGTGGTGAAGAACGCCGACACCATCCGCCGCGCCCACCCGCGCTTCGTGGAAAACCTGCGGAGCCTCGGCGCGGACGTGGAGTGGCGCTGATCCGCCGCCCCCCGCGCGCCGGCATTTTTCCCAGCCCTCGCCGCCACCCCGCGGCGAGCTCCCCCTTCCTGCCAATGAAACTCCTGTCCCTGCTCCTCGCCCTGACCCTGCTCCCGAGCCTGCTCCGCGCCCAGGGCGCCACCGGCACCCTCGAGGGCCGCGTCCAGAATCCCGCCACCGGCACCTACCTCGAGGGCGCGCGCGTGAGCGTCGAGGGCACCGCGTTGGCCGCCTTCACGGATGACGCCGGGCGCTTCCTGCTCCCGGGCGTGCCGGCGGGGGACGTGCGCGTCCGCGTCTTCTACACCGGAGCGCCCGCGAGCCTGACCCCGGCACGCGTGACCGCCGGCGCCACCACCACCCTCGAGATCGCCCTCGCGCCCGCCGCCGCGGCCGTGCGCCTCGACCGCTTCGTGGTCGGCGAAACCCGCGAGATGAGCGGCGCCGCCATCGCGATCAACGAACAGCGCTTCGCCGCCAACATCCGCAACGTCGTCTCGACGGATGAGTTCGGCGCGGTCGCGGAGGGCAACGTGACCGAGTTCCTGAAATACCTGCCCGGCATCACCGTGGACCAGAGCGGCGGCGACGGGCGGTACATCTCGATCGAGGGCGCGCCCAATGCGAACACGCCGATCACCCTCGGAGGCATCTCGCTGTCCGCCCCGGGCGACAACAACACGTCGCGCGGCATCGAGGTCGGCTTCTTCAACCTGAACAACGTCTCCCGCATCGAGGTCTCGCACTCCCCCACCCCGGACAGCCCCGGCAAGGCGCTCGCGGGCGGCGTGAACCTCGTGCCCCGCAGCGCCTTCGAGCGCTCCCGGCCGGTGTTCAACGGGAGCTTCTACTTCATGCTGCGGGACGATCAGCGCGCGCTCGGACCCGGGGCGGCGATGTACCGCGATCCCCGCCGCAAGGTCTGGCCCGGCGCGGACCTGTCGTGGGTCGTGCCGGTGAACCGGCGCTTCGGCTTCACCGTCTCCGCCGGCGCCTCCACCCAGTACTCCAGCCAGGACCGCGCCACGAACGTCTGGCGCGGCAACACCACCGCCACCGCGCCCGCCGCCTTCCCCGCCACCGTGCCCGGCCGGCCCTACCTCTCGCAGTTCACGATCCAGGACGCCCCCAAGGAATCCGACCGCGACTCCCTCGGCCTCACCCTCGACTTCCGCCTCGGCGCCCACAGCCGCCTCGCCCTGTCCTACCAGTACTCGTCCTTCGATGGCTGGATCTCCAGCCGCACCCTCGCCTTCGCCCCCAACCAGATCGTCGCCGCCTCGATCTCCCCGCAGGGCGTCCAGGGCGTGGCCGGCGCCGGCCAGCTCACCCTCAACAACGGGAACAACCGCGTCCGCGAGAACCGCACCTCCCTGCCCGCGCTCACCTGGCGCCATGACGGCCCCGTCTGGAAACTCGATTTCGCCACCGGCCGCGCCTACGGCAAGAACGCCATCCGCGACATGGACAAGGAGCGCTTCCTCGGCGTCCAGTCGCGGCGCACCGGAGTGACGATCGGGTTTGAAGACACCGGCCTCGTCCGCCCCGGCGTGATCACCGTCACCGACGCCGCCACCGGCCGCCCGGTCGACCCGTACCGGCTCGAGACCTACGCGCTCAACACCCTCACCTCCACCCCGCAGCGGGCGGCGGACATCAACTTCACCGCCACCGCGAACGCGCGCCGGGACTTCGCCGCCGCCGTGCCGCTGACCGTCCGCGCGGGCCTCGATTTCCGGCAGACCCGCCGGGACATGCGCACCTGGACCTCCACCTACACCTACGTGGGCAAGGACGGCCGCGGCAACCTGACCAACGGTACCGCGCTGCCCTTCCTCGATCGCCTGTTCTCGACCCGCGTCGCGCCGTTCGGCTTCCCGCGGATCGAGCACCTCGATTCCCAGGAGGTCTTCGCCTACTGGCGGGCCAACCCGCGCGAGTTCACCCTCGACGAGAACGGCCTCTACCGCTCGCACGTCGCCAACTCCAAGCAGGCGCGCGAATCCGTCAGCGCGGCCTACCTGCGCGGCGACGCCGCCCTGTTCGCCGGACGCCTCCGCCTCGTGGGCGGCGCCCGGGTGGAGCAGACCGACGTCGAGGCCGCCGGGCCCCTCACGGACCTCACGCGCAACGTCCAGCGCGACGCACAGGGCCGCCCGCTGCGCAACGCCGCGGGCGCGGTCCTGCCGGTCACCAGCGTGCCCCTCGAGGTTTCCCGCCTCACCTACCTCGAACGCGCGGCGCGCACGGAGAAGCAGTACCTCCGCGTGTTCCCGTCGCTCAACGCGACCTACCAGCTGCGCGAGAACCTGCTGCTCCGCGCCGCGGTCTCGACCAGCATCGGCGCGCCGAACCTCAACCAGTACGCGGGCGGCCTGAGCCTGCCGAACACCGACAATCCGCCGGCCGCCAACAACCGGATCGTAGTCAACAACGCGGGCATCAAGCCCTGGACCGCCAACACCGTGAAGGTGCGGGCGGAGTATTATTTCGCCGGCGTGGGCCAGGTCTCGGTCGGCGCGTTCCGGCGGCACTTCACCAACTTCTTCACCGCCTCCGTCTTGCCGGCGACGCCCGAGTTCCTCGCCCTCTACGGCCTCGAGGCCGAGGAGTTCGGCCCCTACGAGGTCAGCACCCAGCGCAACCGCACGGACGTGGTCCGGATGGAGGGCCTCGACTTCAGCTACCGGCAGGCGCTGACCTTCCTCCCCGCGTGGGCGCGCGGCTTCCAGGTGTTCGCCAACGGCACGCTGCTGCGCTCGAACGCCGGCAAGGGTCAGCTCGGCGGCGAGGGGTTCAACGAGATCCCCCGCAACGCGGCGTGGGGCGTCAGCTTCACCCGCCCCCGCTACAACCTGCGGGCGAACTGGACCTGGCGCGAGGACCAGATCGAGAGCCTCCTCACCGGCCAGGGCATCGAGGCGGGCACGTTCAATTACCGTCCCGGCTTCACCTCCCTCGACCTGCTCGGCGAGGTCACCCTGCGGCGGGGCCTCTCGCTGTTCGCGAACCTGCGGAACGTGACCGACGTGATGGCGATCGGCCGCACCGCCGGCCCCAGCACGCCCGCCCACGCCATCCAGCGCTTCCAGGAACGCTACGGCTCCCTCTGGACCATCGGCGTGAAGGGGACGTTCTGAGCTCACGGCGCAGATCCTCCGCCGAAACCGGGGCCGCAAAAGGCGCAAAAGGATCGAATCCGTGGTCGAGGCCGTGCGTGGCGTCTATAGACGCCGCGGGGCTCAATCACGGGAGCCGCCACGGCGGGGCTCAAGCCAAGGTGCTCCCCACCGCGAAGCCCTTCCCGCACAAAAGCGTCGCGGCCTTGGTTCGGATCCTCCCTCCGATCGCTCGCCCTGAAGCTTCCGCGGCGTCTATGGACGCCATCTTCAGCCCGGTCCCCGCCTAGGAGCCCTTTGCGCCTTTTGTGGCCATCCTCCGGACCTGCTTCGGGGTAAAGGGTCAGGGCACTTGCGGGGGATTCGGCGGGCTCACCCCAAGTAAGGGCAGGGACCTCAGGGCACCTGCGGCACTTGCGGCGGGGGCTGCGGGCCCACGGGGACCGCGAGGCCCGCGGAGGCCTCGAGCGCCTGCTGGGAAATCGGCTGCCCCGCCGACTGCCGCATCGCCTGCTCGCGGAGCGCCCGCCGCCGGTTGACCTCCGCCGCCACCGCCTCCAGGCGGCGCTGCTCGTCCGCCGGGGACGGATTCACCATCACGGTCTGCGTGACCGCCGGGGTCACGGTGATCGCCGGCCCCGCCGGGGCGACGCCCGGCGGCGGCGCGGCGGCCGCCGCGTCGGCCACGATCTTCGCCTTGCGCATCGTCAGGGTCACGGTGCGCCCCTGGAGCTCCACGGAAACGCTCTCCTCGTTCTCGTTGTGCTGGCGGATCACCGCCTCGAATTCCGGGCTCCGCTCGTTCAGGCGCACCCACGCGCCCTGCTTCTTCGCCGGATCAAAGAGCCGGAACTGCTTGCCCCCGCCCACGTCGACGAACCCGCGGAACTCGAGCGCCGCGGCCCCCGCCTCGGCCTTCTCCGCCGGCGCGCTTTCCGGCGGCAGGAACGGCGAACGCGACGCGATCGGCGGCGCCGCGCGCAGGATCCCGGCCAGGCCAAGGGCCAGCCACAGGCACGGGAAAACGGATGCGCGCATACCGGGGACGAGCGAAGCCCACGACGCGGGAACGGTCAAGGCCCCGGCCGGGCGCGCTCCCGCCCCGACGCGCGGTTCATACGCCCAACGGAGTCGGGTATTCGCCCCCCGCCACCAGCGCCGCCAACGCCGCCTGCACCCGCGGTTTGTCCTCTCGATAAGTGACCCCGAACCACGTCGCGCTGGTCGGCAGCACCTCCACCACCGCCTCGCCCCCGGCGATCATCCCGGCGACCGCCGCGGGTAAGTAAAACTCCGCCCTCGGCTCGGCCCCCCGTTCCGCCAAAAAGGCGTCGAGCCGCGCGCCCAACCCCGCGAACAGCGCCGGCGTGAAGCCCCAGCAGTTGAGCGACACCGGCGCCGACCCGTCAAAGGCGCGGCCCGGGCCCACCTGCTCCGGCGTGATCCCGTGCTGCTCCACGATCGTCCGCAGGACGCCGCCCGGCCCGACCTGGGTCAGGCCCCGCGAGACCGCGCCGTGTTCCGAAAGGGTGTTGGCCAAGGGGTAACCGACCATCGCGAACCGCCCGCCGCGGGCCCCCTGCAGGAACGCGGCCAACCGGCGGTAGGCATCCGCCCCGTAGAAGTCATCCGCGTTGATGACCGCGAAGTTCCCCGCCACCGCCTCCCGGGCACACCACACCGCATGGCCGGTGCCCCACGGCTTCTCGCGGCCCGGCGGCACGCTCCGCCCGGGCGGCAGGGCATCGAGCGCCTGGAACACATAATCCACGGGCACCCGCCCCGCATAGCGGGCCCCGACCCGCGCGCGAAACTCGGCCTCGAAGTCCCGCCGGATGACGAACACCACCCGTCCGAAGCCCGCGCGCAGGGCGTCGTGGACGGCGTAGTCGAGCATCGTCTCCCCGGAGGGCCCGACCGGATCCAGTTGCTTGAGGCCCCCGTAGCGGGAGCCCATCCCGGCGGCGAGGACAACGAGGGAGAGGGTCATCGCGGCAGGACAAATCCCGGCGCGCCCGGGGTCAACGCCCGGGCGGCACGGCCGCGCGCGCCCGTCGCCGGGCCCAAGCGGGCAGGATACCGTGCTTGAACACCGTCCACGCCGCGCCGGCCACCAGATAGCCGACGCCGGCGATGGGCAGCGGATCCCGCCCAAATTGAAACGCGGTCACGGCGGCGGCGGCGCCCCCGGCGAAGAAGGCCAGCGTGAGCAGGCCCGGAACCGCCACCTTCCAGCGGGGGACGTCCGCTCCGCGCAGGCGCAGGCCCAGCGACGTGCCGAAGTCCGTGATGAGGCCCGTGAGGTGGGTGGTACGCAGGATCACGCCGCGATAACGGGTCGCGAGGGCGTTCTGGAGGCCGCACCCGCCGGCCGCCAGAGCGAGCGCCGGCGCCGGCCATGCCGGCAACAGCAGCCAAGCCAGGAGGAACAGCCCCCCGATGGCGGTGATGATGCGCCCGTAGGGGCGGGCGAAATCGAGGGACGGATGGTGAATCAACAACCCGGCCAGCAGCGCCCCGGCGAAAAAACCCGCGACCGCCGCCGCCACGCGCCCCAGGTCCTGCAGCACCGCGGGCGAGGCGCGGACGAGATCCAATGAGAGCCGGGCCATATCGCCGGTCAGGTGGCTGACGGAGGTGCCCGTCCGGAGGAACACGCCGGTGTTGGCGAAGGCGACCCCGAACGCGAGCGCGCCGCCGCCCGCCACCACCAGACCCTGGACACGATCGAGCCGATGCCAGAGTTCGGGCGCGGCGGGCGGAAGCATCGTGCCGCCAGCTTGGCCGGCCGCGGCGTCGAGGCAACGCCCCTCAGCCCGCCTGCAGCCGCGCCTGGGTCTCGATGAAACGCCCGAGGATCGCGCCCTGGCGCACGTGGCGTCCGCCCGCGAGGCGCTGCCGGGCCCCCACCCAGACGTCGCGGATCGCGCGGAGTTGGCCACCTTGGACGAGCGCGGTGGCGAGGCTGGCGGGATCGGCCCCGGCCAGGGAAGGCTCGCTCAGGCTCACGGTGAAGAAATCCGCTGGCCGGCCCACCTCGAGTCCACCGCCGGTGGCGCCAAGGCTGCGCGCCCCCATCGCGGTGGCGGCCTGCAGCGCGAGCGCGGCGGGCGCGGGCGGGGACGATGCTTCGAGGCGGAACCGCCGCTCGGCCCAACGCGCCTCCTCCAGCAAGTCCAGCCGCACCCCGGCCCCGCTGCCCAAGGCCAAGCCGGCCCCCGCGGCACGCACCGCGGCGGGATCGGGCAAGGCCCACCCATGGGCGGCAGCCGTCCCCGGCAGGGCGCACACCGCCCCGCGGGCCGCGCCAATCAACCGTAGCTCCGCGTCCTCCAGCTGTCCGCCCCCGACCGCGGTAAACCGTTTGTCCACGAGTCCGAGTTCCGCGAGCGCGGCGACCTCGGGCCGGCCGTGCTCGGCGCGCAGCGCGGCCGCGGCGGCGGACGTCACCGCGGTGCAGGTCTGCAGGCGCAGGCGCTGGGCGCGGGCGTACTCGCCGATCGCCTGGCAACCCGCGGCGGGCACCGCGGCGAGGGACTGCGGGCCGACCACCAGCCACGCCTCGTCAGCGGGATACTCCCGCGCGAGCCGCGCGCGGAGCACCTCGCACTCCCGGGTGAAGGCATCGACGCCGCCCGCCAGGAGCCGCGGGGGCAGCTCCTCCCCCGGCCCGGGCCGCAGGCAAGCCAGGCGCACCAGCGCGAGGCGGATGCCCACCTCGTGCGCCGCCCGCGCGACGGCGAGGGCCGTGGCGAGCGCCTCCTCGGGCGGCGCGCCCGACGCGCCGTCCCGCAGCAGGCAGCACTCCGCGACGCAGGTCACCCCGCCGCGCAGGAGTTCCAAAAACGCGAGGCTCGCCGCGTCGTAAGCGTCCTCGGGCGTGAGCCGCGCCAGCAGCCGGAGCCCCGCCGCCCCGCCCGCGGGATCCGCGCCCGGCAGCGCCCGCCCGCGCAGCAGCCGCTGCCAGGAACGGGCGTGGGCATCGACCAGGCCCGGCAAGGCGGCCACCCCGGGCAACCGCCGCGCCTGCGCCAGGTCCGCGGGCTCGCGGGAAAACCGCGTGAGCCGGCCGGTCGCATCCGCAAAGAAGGCCATCCCGGCCTCGAAACGATCCCCGACCAGCACCGCGTCCGGCAACCAACCGCCTTCGCGCGCGCCCTGCGGCACCCCGGCAGCGGCGACCGCGGCCGCCACCGGTGCGGGGCGCGGCACGGCGGCAGGCGCGGGTTTGGCCGGGACGGCGGGCGCGGACGACCGGCCCGACGGCGGATCGCGGCGGGCGGGAGCGGGACGATCAGGCGGACGGCGACTCATCGGCGGGGGCCGGACAGGAGAACCATCCGGCGACCAAAGCAGCCGGCGGCGGAAAGGCTAGCCGGATGCGGGGTGTCGTTGACGCGGGAGACGAAGCCGGTTCGATCGCCGGATGCCGCGCCTCCCCGCCCTCCCGCTGCTTTTGACGCTGGTCGTTGTTGGCGCCCCCCTGTTCGCGGCCGGCGGGTCAGGTGGCGCCGCGGGCGGCGTGTTGCCCACGCCCCTGAGCGCGTATCCGAACCCGGAGGGCGCGAGCGTGCTGGAGATTCTGCGCGCGCGCGCGGCGTTTGACCCCTTCAATCTCGTCGCCCTGGCGATCTTCGCCACGGCCATCCTCCACACCTTCCTCGCGGCGAAGATCCGCCATTGGGCCCACATCGTGGAGGAGCGCCACGCGGCCCGCCGGGGACGGAAGGAGCCGGCGACGGATGTGGACGGTGACGGCCAGCCGGATGAGGTGAGCTTCGGCGGCCAGATCCTGCACTTCCTCGGGGAGGTGGAGATTGTCTTCGGGTTCTGGGTGCTGGCCTTGGCGGGGGCGATCACCGCGTTCAAGGGCTGGCCGGAGGTCGTGGCGTACATCGGGGGCAAGGTGAGCTACATCGAACCGCTCTTTGTGGTGGTGATCATGGCCCTCGCGGCAACGCGGCCCGTGCTCGACCTGTCCGAACGGGCCCTGCGAGCGGTGGCTGGGCTGGGCGGCGGGACGCCCGGCGCCTGGTGGCTTTCGATCCTGATCCTCGCCCCCCTGCTGGGATCGTTCATCACCGAGCCGGCGGCCATGACCATCGCGGCCCTGCTGCTCGCCCGGCAGTTCTACGCGCTGCAGCCAAGTCCGCGGCTCGCCTACGCGACCCTGGGCCTCCTGTTCGTGAACGTCTCCGTCGGGGGCACCCTGACGCACTTCGCCGCCCCCCCGGTGATCATGGTGGCCGGGCCTTGGAACTGGGACCTGTGGTTCATGTTCAAGACCTTCGGCGACCGGGCGATCTTGGGCGTGGTGGTCGCGACGCTGCTTTACTACTTTATCTTCCGGAAGGAACTGCAGGCGCTGCGGCCGGCGCCGGATGCCCAGCCAGTGGCGCCGCGGCCGCCGGTGCCCGGATGGATCACCGCCGTGCATCTCGGCTTCCTGGGCTTCGTGGTGTGGCAGGCGCACCAACCGGTCCTCTGCATCGGAGCGTTGCTCTTCTTCCTGGCCTTCACCCAGGCCACGGCGCACCACCAGACCCCGCTCGACCTGAAACCGCCCGTCCTCGTCGGATTCTTCCTGGCGGGGCTGGTCATTCACGGCGGCCTCCAATCGTGGTGGCTCGAGCCGGTCCTCACCCGCTTGGGCGAGGTGCCGCTGTTCGTGGGCGCGACCATCCTGACGGGCTTCAACGACAACGCCGCCATCACCTACCTCGCGTCGCTAGTGCCCAGCTTCAGCGATGAGCTCAAATACGCGGTCGTGGCAGGGGCGGTGACCGGAGGCGGCCTGACCGTGATCGCCAACGCGCCGAATCCCGCGGGCCAGGCCATCCTCGCGCGGTTCTTCCCGGGCGGCGTCTCCCCCGGGGGCCTGTTCCTCGCCGCGCTGCCGCCGACCCTGGTGATGAGCGCCGCGTTCATGCTCACCCGCTGAGCGGGGAGCTGGCCGCCCGGCGTCCGGACCGGGGCGACACGCCCCGCCTCAGCCGGACGAAGGACACGGACCCGAGGGTCGGGGATTGGTGTAGCCGGGGAATCGTTCCCCGGCCCTCGCCGCCGGAAATGCCTTCCGCCTCCGGCCCGCCGGCGTGCTCGCGTTGCGGTCTGGTGCCTCGTTCCCGTCCTTCCGGGGCGACGCGCCCCGGCTACATCGATCCCCCGCATCCGCGGCTGCAGTCGCGGCCACATCAGACGCCGCCCCCACCGCCTCAATTCGCCGCCAAATGCCGCTGGGCGAGGCGGCCGAGCGGGACCGCGGCGGCGCACGCGAGGGCGGCACCCGGCGCCCCGGCCACGACGAGGGCCGCCGCGTCCACGAACGGGATGAACGCCAGCAGCCGACCCACCCAGGCACCGAGCCGCGCCGCCGGGGCTCCCGGAACATATTCGCGACGGGCCAGGAGGCTCAGGCCGACGATGTACCCGCCCAAAGCACCCACCCAGCCCAGCAGCAACAACCCGGGGGCATGACCGGGCAACGTCGCCACCGCGAGCGCCAGCAGCACGCGGCAGCCAGCCATCAGCACGACGGAGCCCGCCCAGCGCTTGTGGAGCCAATTGTACGCCAGGATCACCGCGCCCAAGCCGGCCACCGCGAACCCCGCGGCGCCGAGGGCGAGCAGGAGGCCGAGGCCCGCGAGCAATTCCGCCGCGCCGAGGGCCGCCGCCGCGCCCCGCGACAAGGCCCCGCGGGGGATAGCGCGCGCCGGACGATGGCGGGCGT
>JAIXQE010000116.1 GCA_027485815.1 Opitutaceae bacterium | reverse complement strand
TTGGAACCGCCTCGGTTCGAGCCTCGCTTCGGCCACTCCCGCGATCGCGCCTCGCGGCGTCTATGGACGCCACGCACGCTTCCAAACGCGGATTCGACCCTTTTGCGCCTTTTGTGGCCCTGCTCCTAGGTCTAACTCATGCCGCTGGGCGAATCGCACCGCTGCTAGCCCGCAAAATCCATGATTCCCCACGGCCTCCCGGGGGCGGTTCAGCGCCGCTCCCGGTACCAGCCGAAGAAGGCCACGGCGAGGGCGGCCATCGCACCAAAGACGCCCACCAGCTTCATCATCACCCCGGCGAGGAGCTGGTCGTCGGCCGCCGAGAAATTCGGGAACAGCCGTGGAGCGTACTCGTAGGTGGGATAGAGGACGTCGTGGCTGAAGGTGATGTAGGCGAACACCGGCGTCATCGCGATCAGCACCCCGAGCAGGTAGACCATCTGGACCCCCGGGCGGCGCGGGGGCAGGACCTTGGAAGGACTGAACAACGGCCACCAATAGAGGAGCGCCGCACCGAAGAACATCAGGTGCTCGATGATGTGCACCAGCCGGTCTTGCAGCGCCCAATCGTAGAGCATCGGCGCGTGCCAAGCCCCGACGACGATCGTATACGTTGATCCCGCGATCAACGGATGGGTGACCAGCCGCAGCACCGGATGCAGCCCGGGCGCCCCCAGCACCGGGTCGATCATCCAGGAAGGCAGACCCCGCAGGAAGAGAATGGCCGCCGGATAGATCATCAGCTGGTGCTGCAGCATATGGGCGCTGAACAGGTAGCGCTCGGCGACCTGGTCGAGGGGTGAGCCCACGGCGAGATAGAAGAACAATAACCCGGAATAGAACTGCACGGCCTGACCCAGCGGCCAGGGGGTCCCGGGGGCGAGCCGCGTCCGGAACGGGCCCGCCAGCACGGCCCAGAGCCAGCCGGCGATCACGAGCCCCCCGATGAGCCAGGGTTCATTGTGCCAATGGCGCCAGTCGATCATACGCGATTCCGGCGGACCGGGAGGGATTCAGGCAGCGGGCGATGCACGGGAGAAAGGGGTCGGAAAGACGTGCCGAAACCGCCGCGCCGCAACTCGGATCGGCCCGGGCGCAAAAAAACCCGGTCCCGCGCCAGGGCGGAACCGGGTCGGAAGGGAAGCATCCCGATCAGGAGGTCGGGAGGGGCAGGCTCGCCTCGGCGGAGAAGAGCGCCAGCAGGGCCCAAACCGTGCCGGAGGCCAGCACCAGGCCGATGAAGAACAGGATCGTGCAGAACGGCTTATCCCACCGGAGGTGCATGAAGTAGAAGATCACGAACAGGAACTTCACCAGCGAGAGCACCACGAGGGAAGCGACCAGCACCCACTTCGGGAAGGGCAGGAACACGGCGACGATCTCCACACCGGTGATGACCGCGAGGAGCATCGCGATCTGCACGTAGATCTGGAACTTGCTCTCGTCATGGCCGTGGTCCTCGGCGTGGCCACCGGCGGAATGGGAAGGGGCACTCATGGGGATCAGAGGTATTCGAGCAGGTAGACGGCGGTGAAGATCACGATCCAGACGATATCAACGAAGTGCCAATAGAGGCCCATCGACTCGACATCGATCGCGTTGGCCTCGCCAAAGGCGACGGGGCCGCGCGGGCGGGCAAACCAGACGCAGGCTCCGAGAGCGGCGAGCGCGCCCGCCATCGCCAGGAACTCCGCCTTCACGAAATGACCCGCGGCGGCGCCCAAGGAAGGCTCAACCTGGATCGCATGCACCAGACCCAGCGTGACCTTCAGGCACAGCCCCAGGAAGGCCAGCAGGGCCACCGCATGGAGCAACTGGTGCGAAAGCCACGTCCGCTGCGCCGAACCCGCTCCCGGCTTGAAGGTACGGACGTACATCAGAGTCAGCCACAGCACCCCGATCGCGACGTGACAGCCGTGCGTGCCGGTCAGGGTGTAGAAGGTCGTCCCGAGCAGGCTGTTCGAGAGCGTCATCTTCTTGTCCACCACGAAGTGCTGGAACTCGTACACCTGGCACCCGAGGAAGATCATCCCGAAGAAGATCGTCGTCAGCAGCGACCACCGGCAGCTCCGCACGTTGCCCTTCTGAATCGCGGTGACGGCCAGGGCCATCATGAGCGAGGACATCAGGAGGATGAAAGTGGAGAAGGACGTCAGCTCCACGCTGAAGACTGCCTTGGGATCCAAACCACCCGCGGGCGGGTGGAGACGGTAGACGAGGTGCGTGGCGATCAGCACCCCGAAGAACATGCAGTCCGAGGCCAGAAACGCCCACATGAGCAGCTTCTTGTTCGGAATGCCCGTCGACGTGGACGGATCGTGGTGGTGATCGATCGAAGCGGAGGCCGCGTGGCTGCTCATGGGAGGGGGGGCGGGGATCAGTGCTTGCCGTGGCCGTGGTCCTTATCGTGGCCCTGGACCGGCTTGCCGTCCTTGTCGAGGTGCAGGTGGTAACCCTCGTTGCCCTCCAGCGACCAGAAATAGATGCCGATCAGCGTCACCAAGCCGCCGAGGAGCGACAGGCCCAGCTTCCAATGGATGCCCGGGACGTCCCACTTGGCCTCGAAGGCGGTGGAGCCGACGCCGACAATGAGGAGCCCGAAGCTGGCGACGAAGGGCCAGATCGAGTTGAAGGGCATATGGATGCCCCCGTGGTCAGACTCGGCCTTCTCGGCGACGGCGCGCTCCGCGGCGATCTGCTCGCGGTTATTCTTTTCGTACCAGAAGGCGTCGCGGGCGTGGACCGTGGGGATGACGCGGAAGTTGTACTCCGGGGGCGGATTGGGGAGGGACCACTCCAGCGTGCGGCCATCCCAGGGGTCGCGGCCGACCTTCTCGCCCTTGTAGTAGGTGTAGATCATCACCGCGAAATAAACGGCGATGCCGATCCCGAGAATGAAGGCGCCGATCGAGGCGATGTAGTTGGCGGTGTTCCAGCCGAGGTTCGGATCGTAGGTGTAGGTGCGCCGGGGCATCCCGTTCAACCCGAGGAAGTGCATCGGGAAGAAGGTGACGTTGAAGCCGACGAAGATGATCCAGAAGGAGAGCTTGCCCCAGAATTCGCTCACCTTGCGGCCGAACATCAGCGGGAACCAATAATGGATGCCCGCCAGCAGGGCGAAGATCGAACCGCCGATCAGCACGTAATGGAAGTGGGCGATGACGAAATAGGAGTCGTTCTGCTGCGTGTCCGCCGGGGCCGCCGAGTGCATCACGCCGGAGAAGCCGCCGATCATGAACATCCAGACGAAGCCCAGGGCGAACATCATCGGGGTGCGCATCATCAGGCGACCGCCCCACATCGTGCCGATCCAGTTGAAGATCTTGACGCCGGTCGGGACCGCGATGGCCATCGTGGCGAGCGCGAAGGCCGCCGTGGCGACGGTGCCCATTCCGGTGGTGAACATATGGTGGCTCCAAACCGCGAAGCCCAGGAAGCCGATGCAGGCGCCCGAGAAGACCACGATCGGGTAACCGAAGAGCGGCTTGCGGGAGAAGGTGGGCAGGATCTCCGAGATGATGCCCATCGCCGGCAGGATCAGGATGTACACCTCGGGATGGCCGAACACCCAGAAGAGGTGCTGCCACAGGATGGGCATACCGCCGCCGGAGACCTCGAAGAAGACCGTGCCGAAATTACGGTCCATCATCAGCTCCACCAGCGCGATGGTGATCGCCGGGAACGAGAGGACGATCAGGAACGCCGTGATGAGCGTCATCCAGGTGAACACCGGCAGACGCATCATGGTCATCCCGGGGGCCCGCATGTTGATGATCGTGACGATGAAATTCAGGGACGCCGCGATGGAGGCGACGCCGAGGAGCTGCAGGCCCATCACCCAATAGTCGACCGAGTGGCCGGGGGTGAACTGCTTCGAGGTGAGCGGCGAGTAGCCGTACCAGCCAGCGTCAGGGGCGTTATGGCCTTGGACCCCGAAGATGGGCCCGATCCAGCCGATATTGAGCACGATGGCGCCCGCGACGAAGGTCCAGAGTGAGAAGGCGTTGAGCCGCGGGAAGGCGACGTCGCGCGCCCCGATCTGGAGGGGCATGATGTAATTGAAGAAGGCCGCCGAGAGCGGCATCACGGCCAGGAAGATCATCGTCGTCCCGTGCATCGTGAACATCGTGTTGTACATCTGGGCGCTCAGCACGGTCCCGTTGGGGTACATCAGCTGCGCCCGGATGAGCAGCGCCTCGACGCCGCCGACCAAAAAGAAGAACAGGGCGAACACCCCGTAGAGGAAGCCGATGCGCTTGTGATCGACCGTCGTGAGCCAGCTCATCAGGCCGGTCTTGGCGGTGGGATGGGCGAGCAGCTTGGGCTGCGCCGGTACCGCGTCCTCCTTGGTGAGATAGGCGGTCTTGGCCGTGGTATCCATAAGTGGTCCGGGGGCTGAAAGGTGATAGGCCGGTCGGGCCTTACTTGAGGCTCAACAGGTAGGCCGTGAGGGCCACCTGCTCGGCATCGGAGAGGGTGATCTTGTTGTCGCGATAGGCCTTGGCCATCTTGTTGCCGGGCTTGACCGACTCGGGATCGCGGATCCAGCGGCGCAGCTGCTCGGGATTGTTCTCGATCAGGCCGGCGGCCAGGGTGGTGCGGGCACCGAAGTGGGTGAGATCGGGGCCTTGGACGCCCATCGCGCCGTGACCGCGGACCGCGTGGCACGCATTGCAGGTCTTGGCGGCGAACAGCTCCCGGCCTTGGGCGACGAGGGCGGAGTTCTCGTCCTTCTCCACCGCCTGCTTGGCTCGCCAGGCCTCCAGCGGATTGCGGTCGAAGGCCTCGGAGACGCCGACTTCGTTGGTCTTGAACGCCCGGAGGGCGGCGACCGGGGCGGCGGCGGCCACGGGGGCGGCCGGAGCGGCGACGGAGCGGGCGAGAGCCAGCTGCTTTTCCTTCCACGCCGCGAAGTCCTTCTCGTCGAGGGCGATCACCCGGAAGCGCATCACGGCGTGGGAATCGCCGCAGTACTCGGCGCATTGGCCCCAGAAGTACCCCGGCTTATCCGCCTGCAACCAGAAGAAGTTCGCCCGGTTGGGGATCATGTCGATCTTTCCACCCAGCTTCGGCACCCAGAAGGAATGGATCACGTCGACCGTGCGGACGTTGATGCGCACCGGACGGCCGGCGGGAATGACCAGCTCGTTGCCTGTGACCAACGGCGTCTTCGCCCCGGCAGAGTCGACCGCGGCCTGCTCGGACGGATACTCAAACTTGAACCACCACTGGTAGCCGGTGGCCGTGACCTCGTAGGCATTCTTCTTTTCCGCCTCCGGCACATCGTGCGTGTACCAGATGGCGGTCAGCGTGGGGACGGCGATGATGACCAGCGCGAGCACCGAGGCGCCAATCAGACCGATTTCCACCAAGGGGTTGCCGTGGCTCTGGGGCGGCGGCTCCGCGCGCTCGTCCGCCTCAGTCCGCGCCCGGAAGCGCCACATCGTGTAGGCGAGCACCGCGCCCACCAGAATGAAGATGACGAGCGTGACCCAGCAGGTGACGTAGAAGAGGTTCAGCTGCGAGCGCGCCACCGGGCCCTCGGCGAGCATCGTCGACTGGTGGCCATCCATCCGCCAGAAATTGAAATCGCAGCCCGATAGGAGCAGCAGACCCGCGACGGCGGCAAGCAACTGGCCGGCGCGAACCAAGGAGGAGGGGACGAAGCGCATGGGAACTGTCGCAGGAGAGAGGGAACGGAAACGACCGAAAGAGAAAAAGTGAGGAGGCTTCGCGAAGGAAGGGGCTTTTCAAGCCCCAATTAAGCCCGGTAATGCCCCACGCAGTTTACGCGGTTCGGGTTTGCATCGTCGGCCTCCCCTCCCACCGTGGCCCGCGCCATGAAATTCCTCGCTCCCCTTGCCTTCCTCACCGCGCTCCTCGCCTGCACCGGACTCCGGGCCGCCGAGCCCGTCCGCACGATCGAGATCACCGCGAATGACCAGATGAAGTTCAACCTCGCGAAGATCGAGGCCAAGGCCGGGGAGACCCTCAAGGTCGTCCTGAAGAACGTCGGCACGCTGCCCAAGGAGGCGATGGGCCACAACTGGGTGCTGCTCAAGCCCGGCACCGACCTGAACGCCTTTGCCCAGGCCTCGATGACCGCCAAGGACGCCGAGTACATCGCGCCCGCCCACAAGGATAAGGTGGTCGCGTTTGTGAAGGTGCTGGGGCCCAAGCAGTCCGGCGAGGTGACGTTCACCGTCCCGGCCGCCGGCGAGTACACCTACGTCTGCTCCTTCCCCGGCCACTACATGCTGATGAAGGGCACGCTGGTCGCGAAGTAAGCGCGTCCGCCCCACCCTCTTGGCGCCCGGCCCTGGCCCGGCGCCTTTTTTGCGCCCGCTCCGGGCGGAAAACGTTCTTGCCCTCCCCGCCGGGCGCGTTTGTGTCCCCCGGCTCGCGCGCCAACATAGCTCAGCTGGTAGAGCAACGCTTTCGTAAAGCGTGGGTCGCCGGTTCAAATCCGGCTGTTGGCTCCAGCTTCCGTCCGGCTAAGCGGCCACCGGGCTTTCCCCCGGACCCTGGGCTGGCTCGGGTTGGGCCAATGCGAGGGGGCCGAACCAGCGCCAATCGCCCGCCGCGCAGTGGTAGCCCGCCCACGACTGCCCCTCGGGCGCGAGGCCGGCCCGGTAGGGTGCACGATAGAAATAGCGGAACGTGGGGTAACCATCCGCGCCGGCCGGCAGGGGGCGACGGCTCATTTCCGCGGCCCAGGCGAGCCCCAGCCGGGCCAGCGAAGGAGCCAGCCGGCCCTGCAGGATCAGACCAACCTGATCGGGCGGCATCCGGTCGGGGACCGCCGCCACCAGGTGCAGTTCGGCGCCCAGCAGGACGGCCGTCCGCACCCGGGCCATCCCCTCGAGCCCGAGGAGATGAAGGGTGGCTTGGAACTCGGCGCACATCGGGGGCACGGCGAGCCCGGGACGGCCGCGGCGGGTGCGGAGGGTGAAGGCGTGGCAACCGGGGCCGAAGACGCGCGCGGACGGGAAGACGGAAGATGGGGAATCCATCCCGGCAGCCCGGCGCGGGCGGCGGCGGGGCTCAACGCCCGCCAAACCCTGAATTCCGGCCCCCGGGGGCCGCGCGCTTGCCTCGGATCCCGGGTCACGGCAAATCCCGGGCATGGACTGCCGCCCGGGCTGCGGCGCGTGCTGCATCGCGCCCTCGATCTCCTCCCCCATTCCCGGGATGCCCCGGGGCAAGCCGGCCGGCGTCCCCTGCGTGCAGCTCCTGCCCGACCTGCGGTGCGCCCTGTTCGGCCGCCCGGAACGCCCGGCCTTCTGCGCCAGCCTCCGCCCCCAGGAATCAATGTGCGGCACCAACGCGGCCGAGGCCCATGCCCTCCTCGAGGAGCTCGAGGCCGCCACCCGTCCCGGATAGCCGCCTCCCCACCCCCTAGCTCCCCGGCGAACGATGTGCGGCCGCTACGTGCTCAAACGCGAGGACCTCAATGCCCTGCTGCGGCAGCTGGGCGTACCGGACGTGTCTGCCTTCACCAGCCGCTACAACCTCGCCCCGACGAGCCTCGTGCCGATCGTTCGCGGCCCACGGCCCCAACGCACGGCCACCGTCGCCCAATGGGGCCTGATCCCGCCGTGGGCGGCGAGCCCGGGCGGCAGCCGCCTCGCTAATGCCCGGGCCGAGAGCATCGCCGCCCGGCCCGCCTTCCGCGACGCCTTCCAGCGGCGCCGGTGCGTCGTGCCCGCGAGCGGCTTTTACGAGTGGGAAACTCGGGGGGGCCGGAAGTTGCCGTGGTACTTCTCGCCGCCGGAGGGCCAGCCCCTGGCGTTGGCGGGTATCTGGGAGGAGGGGATCGACGCCGCTCCGGCCACCTTCGCCCTGATCACGACCGAAGCCTGCCCGGAGGTCGCCCGCATCCACGACCGGATGCCGGTCGCCCTGCCGCCGGAGGCCGCGGAGGCGTGGCTGGACCCGGCCCAACCGGCCCCGGCGCTCCTGCCCCTGCTGCGCCCCTTGCCAGGGGACGTCCTGTCGGCGACGCGCGTGTCCCCACGGGTGAATCAGGTGCGCCACGAGGGTCCGGAGTGCCTAGCGCCCGTCGCGGAAGCCGACGCGGCGGAGGACGGCCAGCTGGGCCTGGCCGGGTTCGGTTGAAGCCTGCGGCCTCGCCAGCGCCGCCCCGGACCCCCACGTTGCTGCCGTGACCCTGCTCGACCGCCACCTGTTCAAGGGCGTGTTCGCCACCTGCCTCGCGGCGGTGGCGCTGTTCGCCTTCATCGTGGCGCTGCCGAACGTCGTGCGCGAGCTGCTCACTCCCCTCCTCGCCGGCCAGTTCGGGCCGGGCACCTTCCTGCGGCTCGTCGGGCTGCTCCTCCCCTTCGCGATCTCCTTTGCCCTGCCGATGGGGATGCTCACCGGCATTTTGCTCACGCTCGGGCGCCTTTCGGCGGACCACGAGATCACGGCGATGCGGGCGGCCGGCCTGAGCCTCGCGCGGATCGCCCGGCCGGTGCTGATCCTCGCGGCCCTCGGCACCGCGCTCGCCATCCACATCAACCTCGAATCGGCCCCGTGGGCCCGGGCCGAGTTCCACCGCGCCTTTGCCGACGCCGTGCGCGGCAACCCGATGGGGATCGTCGTGCCCCGGACCTTCATCCGGGATTTCCGCGGCGTGGTCCTGTACGTGGGGGCGAAGGAGGGGGACGAGCTGCGCGACATCTGGCTGTGGGACCTCGACCGCGAGTCGCGCGTGCGGCGGCTGGTGCGCGCGGAGTCCGGCCGGCTGGTCTACGACGAGGCGACCAACAGCCTCGTGCCCACCCTGGTGCGGGCGACCATCGAGGAACGCGACGGCGACGATCCGGAGTCCCCCGCGAAGGCGCCGAAGGTGGCCACCGTGGAGCGATTTGAGGACGTGCGGATCTCGCTCGAGCGCTACCTCGGGCAGAGCCTGGTCCGGATCAAGACGGAGTGGCTGACCCTCGGGGAACTCCGGGCGGCCCGGGCGCGGCACGCAGCGACCGTCCCGGCACCCGGCAAGGAGCGGGAGCACGCGCGGGAGCGGATGAACTTCGACCTGCTGGTGCAGGAAAAGCTGAGCCTCGCGACGGCGGTGTTTTCGTTCGCGCTGCTGGGGATTCCGCTCGGCATCCGCGTGTCGCGGCGGGAGACGTCCGCCAACCTGGGCCTCGCGATCGTGCTGGTGCTCGCGTTTTACGTCCTGACCGCCGGGGTGAAGGCGCTCGATCAGCGGCCCGAGTGGCGGCCGGACCTGCTCATCTGGCTGCCGAACCTGCTGTTCGCGGGCCTGGGGATCCGGCTCTTCCGCCGCATCGGCCAACGGTGAGCCCGCGGGGCGGCCTCGGCTCCTGAACGAGACCGGCTCAGGGCTTGTCGGCGCGGACCACGGTCCCGTTGCGGAACACCACTTCCCGGATGTCCGGCGCCACCGGCCGGGACATGATCGGCCCACCGATACCGCCCCCGCCGATCCCGATGCCGCCGCCGCCGATCCCGATTCCCATGCCCCCGGCACCGCCGCCGATGCCGATGCCGACGCTGGAGGAGGTTCCCACGACGGTGCCGCCGCGGCCGGTGCTCACGCCGATCGCGGTGCCGGTGCCGCCGATGCCCCCGCCCATCATCCCGCCGCGGGAGCCGGGATAATAGGCCCCGCCGGGATCGCCCCCCTTGGCGTAGATCCAGATCTCGTCGCCGGCGGGGGAAATGCTGACCTCGGTCGGCTCGCCCCACGCCACGCGGACCATGTCCTGGTCCATCCCCGGCTCGACGCGGCCGTCGAGCACCGCCTGCTTCACCTCGAGGGGCCACGTCTCGTAGATGGCCCGGTTCCGGTCGATGCGGCCCATCTGCGACGAGGAGCAGCCGCCGGCGCAGAGGGCGGCGAACAGGAGCAGGGCCGGGACCCGGGGGAGGAGACCACGCTTCATCGCGGCGAACATGGCACGGGAAGGCGCAGGCGTAAAGTCCGGCGGAGCCGGGCGGCGGCCGCTCCGCGATTGCCACGCGCGCCGAAGTGCCCACGCTCGCGGCCTTTTCCGGTGGTGCGTCGCCGCCGGCCCTCCCCTTCCCCATGCCCGCCCAGAAAATCAACCTCGCCCTCGTCGGCCTCGGCTTCGGCGCCGAGTTCATTCCCATCTACCAGGCCCACCCCAACGCGCGCCTGGTGGCGGTCTGCCAGCGCGACCCGAAGAAGCTCAAGGCGATCCAGCAGGCCTTCGGCATCCCCAAGGGCTACACCAGCTACGAGGAACTGCTGCGGGATCCCGAGATTGACGCGGTCCACATCAATACCCCCATCCCCGACCACGCCGGCCAGACCATCAAGGGCCTGCAGGCGGGCAAGCACGTGGCCTGCACCGTGCCGATGGCGACGTCCATCGCGGACTGCCGGCGGATCGTCGAGCTCTCCCGCCAGACCGGCCGGCGCTACATGATGATGGAGACGGTGGTGTACGCCCGGGAATTCCTCTACCTGAAGGAGCTCTACGAAAAGGGCGACCTCGGGCGCATCCAGTTCCTCCAGGCGAGCCACCAGCAGGACATGGACGGCTGGCCCAACTACTGGCCCGGCCTCCCCCCGATGTGGTATGCCACCCATTGCGTCGGGCCGATGCTCGCCCTCACCGGCGCCGCCGCCGAATACGTCTCCTGCTTCGGCTCCGGCACCATCCGGCCCGAGCTGGTGAAACATTACGGCTCGCCGTTCGCGGTCGAGACGGCGCACGTGAAGCTGCGGGACAGCGACCTCACCGCGCGGATCATCCGCTCCCTCTTTGATGTCGCCCGCCAGTACCGGGAGAGCATCGACGTGTACGGCTCGAAGCGCTCCTTCGAATGGAGCCTGATCGAGCACGAGCCGCACGTGCTTCACACCGCGAAGCTCCCGGAGGCGAAGATCCCGCGCAAGGTGCAGGTGCCCGATTACGCGCGCCGCCTGCCGGCCGGCATCCGGCAGTTCACGACCAAGGGCGTCTACGACCTCGGCAAGAAGACGCACCTGAGCTTCACCCAAGGCGCCGGCCACGGCGGTTCGCACCCGCACCTGGCCCACGAGTTCGTCCGCGCCCTGATCGAGGACCGCGACCCCTACCCCAACGCCATCCAGTCGGCCAACTGGACCTGCGTCGGCCTGTGCGCGCACCAGTCCGCCCTCGCCGGCGGCAAGATCGTGCGCCTGCCGGCCTTCACCCAGCCGGCCGCCAAGGGCCGCCGATGATCGAGGTCGAGGGCCTCACCCGCGTCTTCCGCACCTACAAGAAGCGCCCCGGCTTCTGGGGCGGGGTGCGCGGGCTCTTCCGGCGCGAGTTCGAGGAGAACGCAGCCGCGCAGGACGTCTCCTTCTCGATCGCCGAGGGGGAATTCGTCGGCTTCCTCGGGCCCAATGGCGCGGGCAAGACGACCACCCTCAAGATGCTCGCGGGGCTCATCATGCCCACGCGCGGGACGGCCCGCGTCGCCGGCCACGACCCCACCCGGCGCGAGAACGCCTACCGGCGGATCTTCGCCCTCGTGCTCGGCCAGAAGAACCAGCTCTGGTGGGACCTGCCCGCCATCGAGTCCTTCCAGCTCCTCCGCGCCATCTACGGCCTGCCGGTGGAGCAATTCCGCGCCACCCTGGACGAACTGGTCGACCTCCTCGAGGTCCGGCCGAAGCTCGACGTGATGGTCCGGGAACTTTCCCTCGGCGAACGGATGAAGATGGAGCTGATCGCCGCCCTCCTCCACCGGCCGCGGGTGCTGTTCCTCGACGAGCCCACCATCGGCCTCGACGTGGTCTCACAGCGTAAGGTCCGGACCTTCCTGCGCGACTATAACCGCCGCCACCGCGTGACCATCCTCCTCACGAGCCACTACATGGCCGACATCCAGGAGCTCTGCAGCCGCGTGATCGTGATCCACCGCGGCCGGAAGATCTACGACGGCGCGCTCGACCGGCTCGAGGCCGCCGGCGGCGCCCGGCGCAAGATCGTGACCTTCCTCCCCGCCGCCTCCGGCGCGGCCGCCTTCGCCGAGGGCTGGAGTTGCCGTCACGCCCTCACCACCCGCCGCGACGACGAGGGCAAGTTCACGCTCACCGTCCCGGCCGACCAGGTGGTCGCGGCCTCACAGGACATCCTGAGCGCGGGCGCGGTCGCGGACATCACCATCGCGGACGTTCCCCTCGAGGACGTCATCGCCGAGCTCTTCACCGCCCAGGCCTAGCGGCGCCAGGTCCGGCCAGCGCCACCCGGCGCCCAACAGGTCCCGCAGCAGTCCGCGGCAGGTCCGGGCAGCCGACCGGGCGGCGAGCCGCAGGCCGGCGGCGTCCGCGACCTCCGGCAGGGCGAGCCGGGCCGCGGCGGCGGCATCGAGGCGCTCGAGCCGGCGGACATCGGGAAACGACGGTCGGCCCTGCCGCAGGCGGAGTTCGTGGAGCAGCCGCGCGTTGCCCTCGGCCAGCTGAAGGTACAGCGCGCGCCGCGCGGCGAGAAGTTCCCCGCGTTCGAGGCGACGCCGCAGGGCGACGTAGTCGCAGATCCAGCCCTCGGCGAGGGCCCGCACCGCGGCATCGTCGAGCCGCGCCGGCGGTATCGCGGCCGTGACCCGGGCGTAAAAGGGTCCAAACTCCGCCTCGCCCTTGAGGATCCGGTAACCGCCCGCGAGCACCGCCGCCAGATCAGTGAGGGCCTGGCGCGCGGCTGGCTCGGGTGGCAGCCCGCCGGCGACCACTTGCCGGGCGAGCCCGCGCAGGGGTTCGGCCGGCAGGATCACGAGGTCGAGTTCCCCGCGGGCGGTGACCGCCGTCGCCTTGAGCGCGCTGCCGAGGCGGCCGGGGCGCAGGGCGTAGGCCAGCGGGGGCAGCCCGAGGGCGGCGAGCCACGCTCCGTCCGCGAAGCGTTCCGGCGCGGCGGTGGCCAGTTGGAAATCCCAGTCGGAGCCCGCGTCCGGTCCGGTGGCCGCATCCCCCGCGCGCGCGTGGGAGCCGATCAGGACGCACAGCGCGATCCCGGGATCCGCCGCCGCCCAGGCGGGAATGAGCGTTCCGGGGCCGGCGGGCTTCACAGCTTGCGCAGCGAGAGCAGGATCTCGGTGCCCTCCAACCCGGGGCCGGCGTGGATCTCACCGTGGTGCAGCCGCAGGATCTCCTTGGCGAGGAACACGCCGAGGCGTCCCTGGGTGGGCACCGCCCCCTCCTCCGGCTCGGGCAGGATGCCCTCCAGTTCCAGCTGGCGGCCCTTGATCGCGAGGAGCGCGGTCAATTCGGAACCGGCGCCGGTGGCCCGCACCCGCAGCGAGAGGTCCTTCAGGCCGAGCTCGGCCCGGTTCTCGCCCAGGGTCCGGAGGATCGCGCGAAGGGCAAAGTCCAGCAGCTTCCGGTTCGCCAGCAGCACCAGCGGTTCCGCGCCCGCCTCCACCCGCAACCCGAGAGCCTTGCCGACCTCCTGGGCGAGCTCGCGGATGTCGACCGCCTCCGCCTCGGCCTCGTGCAGGCCCTGCATCACCGCGAGGTTCGCGTTGAGCGCCTCCAGGTGCCCCACATCCGCCTTGATCGTTTCCATCAGCGCGGGCGGCGGCATCCGCTCCGTCTTCGCCTGCCGGAAGGTGGTGAGCGAGACCAGCGCGTTGCCCAGCTCGTGACTGAGGGTGAGGGCGAGGTCGCGCAGCACCTCACGGCGCCGCAGCCGCTCCGCCAGCTCGGCGTCGCGCACCTCCGTTGCCGCGTCATCCCACCACGCCCAGACGCCGCCGGTCTCGGCCACGATGCCGGCCGCGGCGCGCCACGGCTGCCCGGGGCGGGGCGACTCCCGGAAGACGGCCCGATTCCGCCGGGCCTGGCCGATCAGTTCGCGCACCAGCACCGGCAACTGCCGCGGCACCGCTTCCGCGGGTCCGAGGACCACGCTGCCCGGCAGGTACTTCTCCGCCAGCGCGGCCTTGTCCGCGGCCGCCGCAAGGCGCTCATGCACGCGGCTCCGCGCCAGCGCCAGCCGGAGCCAGCGCGCCCATTGCACGGCCCGCTCGCGGTCCCCCGCGTCGTGCGGCGCGCCGTCATCGCGGACCCCGACCGCGAGCAGCGCCAGCAGCCGGCCGTTGTCGTGGACGGGCACCAACAGGCGCGCGCCCCAGAGGGCGAGCCGGTTGCGCACCGCGAGGCCCGCGAGGGGGTCGGCATCAATCTCCGGCTCGGACCCGTCGACCACGGTGGGCCGCGCCTCAAAGAATCCCACGAGCGGGTCGTCCGCCCCCCACCCGTCCTCCGCCCCTTCGGCCCCCGCCGCGCGAAAGACGGTGCCCTCGCGCACGAACACGGTGATCCGGGAGGACCGCAACGCCCGCCGGGCCCCGCGGCGAAACTCGGCCAGCAGCGCGTCGCGCCGCTCCAGGTGCTCGAGCGCCCCCTCGACGAATTCCCACCAGTCGGCCGGCGCCGCGGCCGCACTCCGGACCGGCCCCGGACCGTCCCGCCGGACCCGCGCCGCCAGCGACTCGGCCAGCGCCTGCTGCTCCGCCAATTCGTCCACCACCGGCAGGAAGTCGCCGAGCCGGTCCGCGCTCTCCGCGTACGAAAGGTACACCTTCGCCCGCCCGGAGAGCCGTGCCTGCTCGAACGGCAGGCTGCGCGGCTCCCCGACCAGAATCGTGGGACACCGCGCGAGGCCGGCGGGCAGCCGGTCGGCGCTCGCGGCGTCCAGCACCACCACCGCGGCGAAGCCCGGCGTGGGCGCCGCCGGAAACACCTGCTCCCCGAGCCGCAGCACCACCCGCCCCGCCGGCACATGCCGCGACCACGACTCCGCCAGCGCGGGGTCCTGCGTCGCTAGGAAGATGAGGCTTGGCATGGGAAGACGACCCGGAACGTCGCGCCGGCGGCCGGCACCGACGGATCCACCGTAATCGTCGCCCCAAGATTCGCGAGGATGTCGCGACAAATCGCAAGCCCGAGACCAAAGCCGGACGATTTAGTCGTCTGAAAAGGTTGAAATAGCCGCTGTTGCATTTCCGGTGCAATACCGGGGCCGCTGTCCGTCACCGCCATCTCGACGCCCGTCGCCGTGTTGCGGGTCGCAATCCGGATCCAACGCGCCGCGCCCTCGTGCGCCTCGACCGCCTGGATGGCGTTAAAGCAAAGATTAAGCATCACCTGCCGGGCGGCGGAAGCATCCGTATAAACCGCATCCGGATCGGCCGCAAAGGCGGTCTTGATCTCGACGCCCTTGTCGGCCGCCTTGGCGGTGACGAGGTCTAGGCTCGACTGCAGCACGGCGTGCAGGCTCTGGCGCGTGGCGGCGTAGGTCCGGGGCGTGGACAGGTCGAGCAACTGCTCCGTGAGCTGGTCGATGCGGCAGACCTCGCTGCCGATGAGGCGGAAGAATTTCTCGCGGAAGGCCGGGTCCTGGTAATGCGTCGGCAGCAGTTGGACGAACGTCTTGATGGAGACCAGGGGGTTGCGGATCTCGTGGGCCATGCTGGCGCCGAGGAGCCCGACCGTGGCGAGCTGCTCGGCGTGCTGGACCTTGGCCGAGAAGTGGGCGCGCTCGAGGGCGCTCTCCATGATGGAGGCGAGCTCCAGCAGCTGCGTCACCTGCGGATACGTGTAGGGCCGGCGCGAGGCGGCGACGCCGACCCCGATCACGGCGGTGAGCGAGGGTCCCTCGGCGAGGACCAGAACCCCCAGGCCCTGCTGCTCGAGAAAGCGGGCCAGCTCCTGCCGCTCCGGCGTCGGCTTCTCGCGGGCCAGCCGCTCCGGCGTGGCCCAGCGGAGGAGCCTTAATGCATCTATTAGAGCAACCGCCAAATCATATTTTGGTTCCGAATGGTTTGTTACCACTTTATCTCCGTAGGCAATAAGAACATCTTCCGTCTGACCCCACCCCTTTAGAATCCTAGAGAAATCCGATTCAAGCTTATCGATTCTAGATTCCGCCTTGAGGGCCTGAAGGCAGGCAACACGAGCGGCAGTAGCCTGAGGATAAAACTTAAAGTAGTAATCTAGTACCGAATTCAGCTTTGAAGCAAAGGCGAGCATCAAAGCCGTTGTGAGAAGAAAAGCAAATGGCTCAGCCACCACATAACCCAACAAAACATCTAGAGCAAATGCCAGAATCGCAACCAGAAGAACCAAAAGACTCTTTTGAACTCCGATCAATATCAGTTGTCGGGCGTCGAAAATCCTGTGAGTTGTGATTGCAACTGAAGTGGCAGCGTAATACAGAAGAACGACAAAGGGCTGTATACGAATGTATGCAGGATCATGGGTAACCGAGTTAACCCACATGAGGCCAAGTATCGTTGCCGCCGAAGCACAACCACCCCCGAGCCACACCTGCAACGCCATTTTAGAACCACCCGAAAGCGCCCCAATGCGCCTCAAGGCAAACAACCCAAGGGACAAATAAAGACCCAGAACCCCGAAAATATAAATGTAGTAACCAGGCCCGTAAACCCGATTTTCACCAGTGGAATGAGCCGGGATAAAATATTCCGTAAATGGAATTAAAAGAAAGACTGCAGAGGGTATACTCCAGAAAACAATGGATTTTCTCGTCAAACCAAAACCGGATGAGAACTTTCCCGCAACCGCTTCCATCACCAAGAAAAAATGTAGCGGAATCAAAGCCGACACAGACGTCGCGCACCTTAGCCAAAGAAGCCCCTCTGTCGAAGTTATAGCCAAATGAATAAAACCCAACCATGCAGCAATATGGACCGAACATGAGAACACCAACCGATTGACGGATCGTCCTGGGTTCGCCCAAACGATAAGTCCACCAACGAAAACAACTGCTACTGCAGCAAATGATGCAGGCGAAGCTAACATTTAGTAAGGACCAATGAGGAGTTTACGCCAGATAGGCCGTGTGAATTAATTAAAGTCACACCATGATCTAGATATCTGGTTTTGGAGGCCAAACAAAGACCACAAGCTGGATCTGGAAAATCCCAGTTCACCGTAGCCGGGATTACTCCATATTCTAAACCCAACGCAGAGGCTGCAACCTGAATCGCAGGAGCGGCCCCGAGAGGATTCCCGAGAGCGCCTTTCATAGAAAAAGCAGGCAAAGTGGAAAGACGATCTCCAAATACGCTTAGAAGCATTTGAGCCTCCGCCAGATCGACCTCAGGATGGCCAGGACCCCAAGCATTAATACAATCAACATCACCAACCGAAACCCCAGCATCCGATATGGCATGCCGAATAGCGGAGGCCATTCCACTGCAAAGACGGCCTTCTATATCATTCGAGCTGGAATATCCCGATAAATAACAATAGGGATCCCTTGTGCTCCTTTCCGATTCCAGAACAACCATCGCAGCCCCCTCACCTACAACACCGGTCGTCCTCCAAAGGTCAAAAGGACGACATAATCTCTCCGCCATTTCATGGCTGGCGGGCGTCAAGCCCGCAGCGCGTAGCTCAACAAGCGGGCAGCGGAAGAGCGGAGACTCGGTACCGCCACACACAGCTACATCAACCTCCCCCGAGGACACCATACGACCGGCAATCCCTATGGCATCCAATCCAGCGCAGCAGGAAGTTTGAACGGAAATCGACCTACTATCTAGCTCCAAAGCATTTCCAATAGCTGCCGAAACGACAGACGCATTAGTTGAGTACACAGTTCTTGGCAAAGCCCCCCGAACCCCTTTCTCAAAAACACCCTCTATCGTCTTTCCGATCCCCTCAAAATCCATCAAAGAAGATCCAACAACCACTGCGCAACGCTTAGAAGCCAACTCATCCGCTCCTATAGCTGCATCGTTAAGAGCCAAACGAGCAGCAGCGAGTGCAAATAGAGTATGACGCGCTGCCCCTTTTGGTACAAATTTGCTATCAACGAAATTCGATACTTCAAATCGATCAATATAAGCGGCAACAAAGGGTCCAAGCTCGGGATCTAGTTTTGTAAAAGGCCTGGTAAAACTATTGGATTGAAGCAGATTCGCCCAGAAAGGTTCAGCGCCCATACCAATGGGCGTGACGGGCCCAATGCCGGTTATTTTGACCCGACGTCGCTTCATTCCGGAGCGAGAGGGGGAAAGATCATCCGGATCAGGGTGCCCTTGCCGGGCGCGGACTCGAGGGCGAAGCTCGCCCCGTGAGCGCCGATCAGGTGCCGGCAGATGTTCAGGCCGAGACCGGTACCCGAAGGCTTGCTGGTGAAGCCGCCCCGGGCCGCCAGGCGCACCCGCTCCGCGTCCATCCCCGCGCCGTTGTCGCG
>JAIXQE010000023.1 GCA_027485815.1 Opitutaceae bacterium | reverse complement strand
GTGAACGAGAGCTTCAATGGGCGCTTCCGGGACGAATGCCTCAATCGGGAGTTGATCGGCAGCGTGCTGGAGGCGCAGGCAATCGCACCTGCGTTCCGGGAGGAAGAGAACACCGAGCGCCCGCATAGCAGCATCGGCTACCAAGTGCCGGCGGACTACCGCACCCGGCTTCTGGAACGAACTCCAGGCTCCGCTCAGGCCCGCCAAGCCGGGCCCTCCCTCCGCCCGGAGCTTACCTGCACGTCCCACTCTTCCCAAAACCCTGAACCCGACCCACCACCCGCTCAGACTCCCTCCTGAGGCGGTCCAGAAACGCGAGTCCCGTCACAACCAGTTAGAGGCATTCTTCCGGTTCTACAATGAGCGGCGGCCGCACAGCGCCTTCGGCAACGAGCATCCCCGCACGCCCTTGGAGGTCTATCGCGAGCCCATCCGGCTTGCCATCAACCGATGACGCACAGGCCCTCCGTCCGACCCCGGCCGACTCCTGCGGCAAGCTCTTCCGCTCCTGTCCTCGGAGTCGGCCAAGGCACCCAAAGCGCCTTTGTCTCCCATAACTTAACTTACCCGGTCCGCTTTCCAACCGAAAGGGTCCACTTCACTTAGATGCGCGTCAAAACCGGGAGAGCGCACTTCAGCGGACGCTCGACCGGTAGCGCCAATCGGACGGAGGGCGGCAACTACCGGATCGTTACTGACAAATGGGAATTTTCTTCGGCTCAATTGCAGATAACTGCAGGACTAGCTGCTCTACTTCCAGGAATGCGACCAGTGATGTATCGCATACGTATTTGCCGTGATATCCGAGAACATCAGAGACGCCCCACGCTTTCTCGGGGAGGAATGAAAGGGATTAAAAGGGTAAAAGAAATCCTCATCGAACACCCGGCAATCCGGCCGGCCGTTTCGCAAGACCTTACCCATGACATCACAGACGACTATGAAATTGCCGCCATCAAGCGAGTCGTAGAATCGCAACACTTCGTTGACGAAGGCTCCTCCGGCAGGGCTGCCCATAACCGCTGCATTGACGCGCCGAATGCCCTTGTCCTCATAGCCAAGGAACGCATGGGTCATGTCCAGGAGGGAAGACATGTCCCTGACCAGCTCGATATCGGTGTCCAGGTAAACGCCCCCAAATTTCGACAAAATCCAAAACCGGCAGTAATCGGCCGCGAAGGCGTAGCGGCGCGATTTGAGCGCGCTCACGCAGTAGGGATGCTGCAGCGGCTCAGCCAAGGCCTGCTCTGTCCAAGGCTTGATCGTAAATCCAGCGCCAAATCTGGCCCAACTCGCCATGCACCTCTGCGCCATCGGGCCTTTGCCGCCACCGCCAAGCCAGACGTAATGGAAAATCGGGGGTATCACAGGAGGTCCTTGAATCGTACCGCCAAGAGTTCCATGCCGTCATGGAAGAGGTCATAGTCTGGATAGAGATAGGAGGCGCATCGCGCCTTGTCAGCGTCGTCAAGGCCGGAAAACGCGAGCCGAATCACGCTCGGGGAATGCAAAGCCAGGTTAATGCTTCTCAGGATTTCAAAATCACTGCCGCCGCCGTCAATTTGCAGATAGCTGATTTTGGAAACCCCAAACCGGCCAAACCAGCAATCAGGCGTGGAGCATCTCACCTTGATTTCCGCCACATCCTCGCCCCTCACATGGCGTTCGATCAGGTCGCGGCGCACGGATGCGATTGAGCCGGCCCATTCCGGATAAGACGCCCCCTTGATGGGATTTAGGACGTAAAGCCCCAGTTCGCCCTCATATCGCCAAACCGCCTCGTCGATCACCACCGCGTTTTGCATGCTCAGCTTGCGCAACGCTTCCGTCACCAATCGAGATTGGGCGAGTCTAGGTTCAAAAATCAGCAGTCTTTTCGCCGATGGGGCGCTGAATAACGGCCCCAGCGTGCCGTCATGAAAGACAAGGGAACGGGCCCCAAGCACCACCACGGCGCCCTGATCCGGCATGGCCACGGCGCCAGCTATCACGTCGGCGAATTCAAAGGACCTTCCACATCCGACGTAGTTGGTCCAATCTGGGCGTACCCTCAGGAGCTCAAAACCGTACTTCCTCAAGCCATTCTTGAGGAGCTGTTTTACTAAAAACGACTTCGACCTCATAAGTTTAAAACGTCCGGTAAGCCACCAAGCCGAGCATCACACGCGAGCCCTTGCCCGCCTGGAGCCAACGTCTTACAGGGGATATATTCAAACGGCATGACTGGAGCGACCCTGACTTTCACGACTTGTTTTGGCACGATGCCCACTCGGGAAAGATAAACGCCGGGGCATTTGTAAAAATGGAACTGAGCCACGAAATAAAAGTTCCCGGTCGCACCTTGGAGAGACTTCCTTCCCAGGAAGGGCAGGAGCGGTTGAATAAGAGATCGGCTTCAGGTTTAAATTGGGTTATCCGGCGTCTGCCAACGGGGCTCGGGTCGTCATTTTAGTTTTTCGCGGGCGGTCCTGCCTTCGAGATGAGCAAAACCATCCGCGCGTAAATCTTCTTCACCCAGCATTTCAACCCAAGGACGGAGTCCGGCCGAACCTGCTGCAGCAAGTGCAGGGCGGAGGCGTGCTCGCCCCGCTTGATCAGATAGCTGCCCAGATCGTAAGCCAGCCGCGAACAGCGGACTTCGGCTTCGGCCCGAAGGGCGCCCAGTTTTGCCAGGTGCCGCTCCAATACCCGGAGCGTGGCCGACATCCGCGCCTCCTTGTCGTGGATCAGGTTGCTGTCGTGCATGCGGCGCCGGCAGAGCGGACTGGGCACATGGGCGAAGCGGGCGCCCGCGAGGGCGAACCGCAGCCACAGGTCCCAATCCTCCGCCTGCCGCAGGGACTCGTCGATGCCACCGGCGCGATCGAGCAGGGCGCGGCGAAAGAGCGCCGTTGAGGTCGGCACCACATTTTCCCGGATGAGCAAGGGCAGCACCGGGTCCAACGGGCCCGCGGTCTGTGCCAGTACCCGCCGGACCTCGGGGTCGTGCAGATTCCAATCCCGATCCGGCTGACCGGCGCCGAAGAGGACCTCGCGGCCAAAGACCACGTCCGTGTCCGGATGCCGTTGCAGGACCTCGAGCTGCCGCTCCAGTCGGTCCGGGGTCCACAGGTCATCGGAATCGAGGAGCGCGAGATACTCGCCGCGGGCGAGGCGGAAGCCGTGATTGCGGGCCGCGGAGGGGCCGGCGTTGGCCTGCCGCACGTAGCGCACCCGCTCCCCGTAGGCGGCCATCCGCGCGGCCGTGTCGTCCCGGGAGCCGTCGTCGACGACGAGGATCTCGTCGGGCGGGCGACGCTGGGCCAGGGCGCTCTCCACCGCCTCAACCAGCAGCGCGCCGCGGTTGTAGGTGGGGATGATGACGCTGACCGTGGGCATTGGCGGGCGAATGCCGGGGATCAGCCGACCCGAACCGCGGCCACCGTCTGTTCCCCGACGATTTCCTGATAGGTGCCAACACGGCGGATCCGTCCCTGCTCCAGTTCCACGATCAGATCGCAACCCCGCAGGGTGGTGAGCCGGTGGGCGATGATCAGCAGGGTCAGATCGGAGTGGAGGCCCTCAATGGCTTCCATCACCGCGGCCTCGGTCTGGTTGTCGAGGGCGCTAGTGGCTTCGTCGAAGACGATCACATCCGCCCGCTTGTACAGGGCGCGGGCGATGCCGACGCGTTGGCGCTGACCGCCGGAGAGCCGGACGCCGCGTTCGCCGACCAAAGTATTGTAGCCATCGGTCCAGCTTTCGATCGCGTCCGCAATCTGCGCCTGCCGGGCGGCCGCGCGGACGCGCTCGCGATCGATCTGTTCGACCGGCACGCCGAAGGCGATGTTTTCCGCGATGCTGACGTCAGCCAAGTAAATGGCCTGGGGCACGTGAGCCAAATGCGCCTGCCAACCTCGGGTGTGATCCGGAAAGACGGGTTGCCCGTCGATCAGCACCTGACCCTGGACCGGGGAGAGCAACCCCATCAGGATGTCGATCAGGGTGCTCTTACCGCTGCCCGTGGCGCCGATGAAGCCCACCCGGCTGCCGCGGGGAATCCGCAGCGTGAGACCGCGCAGCACCCAGGGCGTGGTGGCCGAGTAGCGGAACTGGAGGTCCTGGACCACAATCGCTTCCCGGAAAGGCAAGGGGGGCGGAGGCGGCAGGCCGACGTGGGCCGGCAGGGGTTGCTCCAGGAGATCGAGGGCATCCTGCACGCTGGCCTGCGAGGAGCGCACCCGCACCGAGTTGGAGTAAAGATTCTGCAGGACGGGCAGCATGCGCTGCGCGGCGAGGGCGATCGAACCAAGCACGAGGACCGGGTTAGCGCCGCCATCGAGGGAGCGGGACATCGAGTAGGCCAGGCCGGAGATGAGGATCATGCCGAACGCCTCGATCACCAAGCGAGGGCCGTTTTCCACGAAGGCCACCCAAGCGCCCACCCACTGCAGGGGCCGGATCGCGCCTTGGTAGAGACGCGCGTAGGTGCCCTGGGAGCCATCAATCAGGATATCGCGGATTCCGCCCAGGCCCTCTTGCGTCGCCTTCGTGATCCGACCGGACTGCAGGGCCCCGATATGACTGATTTGCGAGAGACGCCGGCGGGTCAGGAACAAGATGACCGCGTAAATGCCACCGAAGCCCCCGATGCAACTGAGCGCCATCACGGGATCGATGACGAGGATGGCCCACAGCAAGGCCAGGAGGATCACCGTGGAACTCAGGACGTTCAGGGTCGGCTGGATCACCACGCTCGCGAGCGCATTGGCCTTGTGAATTCCGGCGAGAATGTCGCTGCTGTTGCGGGCCACATGGACGGCGTAGGGCTGGTACAGCGTCCGTTCGTAGGCCCGAATGCTGAAGTCCGCCCCGATGGCGTTGGCCATCCGTACCTGGGTCCACATCGCCAGGAGGCGGAAGCCGGCGGAAAGGAGGGCGGCAGCGGCGAACGCCAGCGTGAAGAAAAGGAGCACATCCTGTTTCTCGGAGATCCCGACCGCCCGGGTCAGCGAAAGGATCTGCGGGTGCTCGAGCACCCGCTCAGGGGAGGTCAGCAGCCCGAGAAAAGGCAGGACAGCCCCGATGCTGAACAACTCCGCGCCAGCAGCCACCAGCATCAGGAGCAAGAGCGTCCCCAGTTGCAGCCGACGGCGCCTGGAGACCTGCCGCCAGAGACGTCGGTAAAGGAGGGAAAGTGGTTGGACGGTACCCATAGGGCAGGGAGGGACAGGAGTCTGATGCAAAAGACTGGAGGGAAGCTCAGGGCAGGCGAGGCGGATTTCGGCGCAATTCCCGCGCTGGGTGATACGTAGAAGCGCGGAGGCGGAGGGTGGCCTGCGAGAACCTGTCCGGTGTACACGGGGAATCCTTCCCCGCCTTTGCCCAGCCGTCCTCCTTCGCCAAGGATCCGGCGAACAAGACGGCGGACAAAACTGCCAGGAATCGGTCCGCTGTAGCTGGAGCGCGTCGCCCCGTTCGTGCGTCAGGAGAAGCCGGCACGCGGGGTCGAACTGCGGCCCAGACGAATTACTGCCTGACATACGCTTTCGCCCCTCCGTCCGGGGCAGGCCCCCGGCGACATAGGCCCCGCATCCCCGGCCGACCTCCGCCCCTCCGTCCTTCCCGTCCCTCCCGCTCTCGGTCTCGCCGTCTTTCCGGTCCTCCCGGCCCAGACAAAGAAAAACGCCGCCCGCGGAGGCGGGCGGCGTCTGGGGGAAGACCGCTTCGGGATCAGGCCCGGCGACGGCGGGAGGCGAAGCCCAGCGTAGCGAGAGCCACACCCATCAGCGCGAGCGTCGAGGCACCGTCCGGAACGGACGTGTAGGTGACGCTCTTGATCGCGAAGTAGTTCGTGGTACCGGAACTGCCGTTGATCGCACCGAGCATCAGGTACTTACCCTGACCGGAGATCCCGGTGAAGTTATTCAGCCCCGAGGAGATGCCGGAGGTGGCGTTCACGAACGAACCAGGGACCGTCGGAGTGCTGCCGAAGGCGACCGGAATGGCCGACACCCACTGGTAGGTGAAGAACGGCGAACCGGGGTTATTCGGGAAGTACATCTCCAGGTTCGTGACCTGCACCTGGCCGGTCGCGGTGGCGGAGAAGTCCAGCAGGATGAACTCCTGATAGGTACCCTCGACCAAGGTCGGGGTACCGGCTTGGGAATTCACACCCACGCCGTTGGAGTTCTGACTGACCGTGATCAGCGGCGCGGCGGCCCAAGTGCCACCGAAATTCACGAACCCCTTCGCAGAGGTGAAGGTATCTGAGCCCGTGATGGAGGCCTGGGAGGCAGAGGAGCCGGTGAACGTAGACGTGGTCGTGGTCGTAGCGGGGAGCGCATAAACTGAACTCCCCGCGAGCGCGGCGAGCATCAGGAGGAATTTAGCAGGTTTCATTGGATTCTATCTTTGGTTGGTTGTTTGGCTGAGGAGCTAGGAGATGTTCCTCTCTGACCCCCCGTAGCTAAAGCCGGGCCAACTCTTCGAAATACGCGTCATAGAATTCATATCCCTATCTAATTCATTGTTTTAAAAAATACCGCAGAAGAGCTTCGATTAAACCCGAGGGGCCGAAAGTGTTCAGGAATCCGACACGTCAGTCGGCTTCCCGACAGTCCAACAACCCCCGCCGGGGGACCGGCTACAGCCTGCCTCCCCCCGAGGGACACGCCGACTAGCGCGCCCGCTTGAATACATAACCCCCTGCTTGATAGGCGGGTAAGTAGTACCACCCCTCTTCCGGCGGATAAGAAAAATCTCCTCGGGAAGCTCGGCGGGGGCGGCGAAGGGAGCCGCCGAGGCGACCGTCGGTGTTTTTAGCGCCTGCACAAATGGAAGTTACGGAAATCCGGCGGGATTAGTGGGCGATTCGCGGCTGCCTGCGGCTGGCATTCGGCGGGGATGGCAAAAGCCGCTTTGCGTCATTCGGGGTCGGCCTAGGGTGCGGGGGAATGCGCAGGCGGGCCAGTCACCAGTAGTGTTTGAGCCTGGCGAAGGCAGGGTGAGCCGCAAAAAGCACAAAGGGGCTAAACCGCGATGGGGGCCGTGCGTGGCGTCCCTAGACGCCGCGGGACTGGGTGGCGTGGGCCCGCTGGGAAACGCGTTCCGATAATCGCGGGATCTTCGGTTTAAGGCGGGACCGGCCTGGTGTAGCCGGGCAATCCTTGCCCGGTCGGGTCCTCCGGAGACACCGCGCGCGAAGCAAGGCTGCGGCGCAGGGAATTGCTGCGCGTGATGCGTTATCGTCCCTTCGTCCGGGCAAGGATTGCCCGGCTACAACGAGCCAGTAAGCCCCACCGAAAACCGGGCCCGGGGCGACCCCGGGCCCGGCGTTACCAAGGCTGGCTTAGACGGTCACGGTCCGCGTGAGCGCGGTCGCGTTGCCGGGGCGGTCCGTGGCGGTGGCGGTCACCGTCACGGTGCTGCCCGCGGCGACGCTGCGCGTCGCGACGTACCGCCAGGCGCCGTTGGCGGCGCTGGCCGTCCCCTGCTCGAGGACGACGCCGGCCGCGTCCGTGACGGCCACGGTGACGGCCATCACGGCGTGGTCATCGCGGGCGCGGATCACGATCGGGTCGCCGACGGCGCCGCGGAAGGCGGCGGTCTCGATCGCGTCGACCACCGGGGCGCGGAGGGCGTCGGTGAGGGCGGCCACGTAGGCGTTGCGGTGGTTGCCCGGACCCTCGGCGTAGACCGTCCGGAGGGCGGGGTCGGCCGAGACGCTGCGCCCGAAGGCGGCGGCACGGCTGAATCGCTCCCGGACGGCGACCTGCGCCGGGGTCGAGGCACGGCTGGAGGCCTGCGGGCGGGGGGTCACGACGGTCTGGCCCGCCTGTTGGCGGAAGACCATGCCGTCGATGCGCCCGCGGAGGCCCGCGAGCACGGAGCTGAGGATGGCCTTAGCCATGACGCACCTCCTTCCGGGCCCGCGCCCACGCCGGCACGGCGCCGCGGGGCTCGGGCCGCGTGCCTCCAGTGTGCCTGCTTTCCTGGTCCAATCCCCGTTCGATCCGGAAGGGGACCGGGGAGAGGGGGGTGAGCTCGGCGACGAGGTCGACGAGGTGGTGGGCGACCCGGGTGAGACGGGCGCGGGTTTCGCCGGGATGGCGGGGGCGGGAGCCGGGCAGGCGCAGGGCGCGGGACCGGGTGGGACTGCTGTTCAGGTTCATCTGATTTTTCCTTTCGTTTGGTTTTGGCCCCCGGACCAGGACGGCGGAAGCGCCGGCCATCGCGGGGGTGAGGCGAGACTACCAGCCGCCGCGAAATCCGCCCAATCGACGTTCTCAATGGCACCATTGGGAAAAACGATGATGGGCCCTCCTTCGCTAAAGCTACGGAGGGCAAGCCCGGAGGACAGGATGGCCGCAAAAGGCACAAAGGGGTTGAATCCGCGATCGGAGCCGTGCGGGGCGTCCATAGACGCCGCGGGGGCACAGCGCGGGGGGATCCGAGGCAAAAGACTCGGGCCGAGGCATTGTCGGCGGCGAAGCGGAACGTCACGGTGATCAGAGTGATCGCTGCGCAGAATGGGGTTCCATCGCGCTTTCCGCGGCGACGCGCCCTGACTAAACCGAGCCGCGGGCCCTCCGCCACTCCGCCCCTTCCCGCTCTCTCATTCCATCCGTCTCTCCGTCTCTCCGTCCTCCGCCGTCCCTTGACCGGGGCCGAAGTTACCCCCAGGGTTACCCCAATGAGCTCCGCCACGGTGAAGCAGCTGCGCCATGAGTTCCCTCGGGTCTACGCGGCCGCCCGCCGCGGGCCCGTGCGGATCACCAAGCACGGGAAGGTCATCGCCACGCTCGACGCCACCCCGGCGCTCTCCAAACCGTGGTCACCCCCGGATTTCACGGCGCGCAGCGAGGCGATCCTCGGGTCGGGCCGGAAGAAGATCGACCTGCTGCGGCTGTGGGCCGAGCAGGGTGCGCGGTGAGCGACTACGCGGACACATCCTTCGTCCTGTCCCTGCATCTGGCGGCGGACGTGCATCACGTCCGCGCGGCACGCTTCGCGCGGGGGTGGACGGAGCCGCCGCGGCTGCCGTTGACCGATTACGGAACGTACGAGGCCACCAACGCGCTGATGCAGCTGGTCGCACGCGGAGAGCTCTCCGGGGCGGAGGCGGAGGGTCTGATCCGGGAGATCGCGGGGGGCAAGGCCACCGGGGTGTTCCGCAGCGCGGCGCTCGATCATCCGGGATGGCTGCGGCGGGCACGGGAGCTCGCGGTGGAGGTGACGCCGAGGGTGAACGTCCGCGCGCTGGATCTCCTGCACGTGGCGGCCGCGCAGTTGCTGGGTGCGGACCGGCTGCTGACCTTCGACGGCAATCAGCGCCGGGCGGCCCTGGCGGCGGGGCTGAGCTGCCCGGAGATTTAGGATCTTAGTCCCGCGGAAGGTTTCCTTCTTCGCCCGTCGGAGGACGAGACGGAGGGCAGGCCCGGAGGACAGGATGGCCGCAAAAGGCACAAAGGGGTTGAATCCGCGATCGGAGCCGTGCGGGGCGTCCATAGACGCCGCGGGGGCGCAGCGCGGGGGGATCCGAGGCAAAGGACTCGAGCCGAAGCGTTGTCGGCGGCGAGGCGGGACGTCACGGTGGCCAAAGGGATCGCTCCGCAAAACGGGGTTTCGTCGCGCCGTCCGGGGCAAGATGCCCCGGCTACAACAAACCCCGGGCAACTCGCCCCGATCCTAAGGCACTTACCCGGACCGGCACCTCCTGAGCCTCCAGCCGCGGTTCGGCGGCCTGAGGCGGGCGGGAACGATCAGGGGGCCACGCCGCTGGCGGCCGCCGGAGGGGTCTTCTGCTTGAAGATCAGCTTGTCCCCGTCGCGCACGACCAAGCAGGGCTCCCCGTCCTTGACCTCCCCGCGCAGGATGGCCTCGGCCAACGGATCCTCAAGGTAGTGCTCGACGGCCCGGCGGAGCGGACGCGCGCCGTACTTCTCGTCATACCCCTTGTCGATCAGCAGCTGCTTCGCCTCGGGCGTGAACTCGAGGGTGATCTTCCGCTCCACCAGCCGGCGGGCGAACTTCGCGGTCTCCAGATCGACGATCTTCACCAGGTCATTCTTGTCGAGCGGCCGGAAGAAGATGATGTCGGAGATGCGGTTCAGGAACTCGGGCTTGAAGACCCGCTTGGACTCCTCGAGCACCTTCTCGCGCATCCGCTCCGAGTCGTTGAAGCTGGCGGCGGCAGCGGCGAAGCCCATCGAGGTCTGGCGCTGCAGGAGCTGCGCGCCGACGTTCGAGGTCATGATGATGATCGTGTTCCGGAAATCCACGGTGCGCCCGAGGGAATCCGTCAACCGGCCATCCTCCATGATCTGCAGCAGCAGCTGGAGGGCGTCGGGGTGGGCCTTCTCGATCTCGTCGAAGAGGATGACCGAGTAGGGCCGGCGGCGGACGGCCTCCGTGAGCTGGCCGCCCTCCTCGTAACCGACATAGCCCGGGGGCGAGCCGACGAGGCGGGAGACGGCGAACTTCTCCATGTACTCGCTCATGTCGATCTGGATGAGCGCCTCCTGGTTGCCGAACATCTGGGCTGCGAGCTGCTTGGCCAGCATCGTCTTGCCGACGCCCGTGGGGCCGACGAAGAGGAACGAGCCGATGGGGCGGCGCGGGTCCTTCAGATCGGCGCGGGAGCGGCGGAGGGCGCGCGAGATGGAGACGGCGGCAATGTCCTGGCCGATGACGGCCTTCTGCAGCTCGGTCTCCATCTGCAGCAGCTTCTCGTTGTCCTTCTTCTCCATTCGGGAGAGCGGGATGCCGGTCCAGTCGGCGACCACCTGCATCATGAGGTCCTCGTCGATGGTGACGCGCTTCTCGTCGCGGCGCTTCTTCCACTCGGCGGTGATCTCCTCCTGGCGGGCGCGGAGCTGCTTCTCCTGGTCGCGGAACTTGGCGGCCTCCTCGAAGTGCTGGTCGCTGATCGCCTTCTCCTTCTGGGCGCAGACCGCCTCGATCTGCGGGGTGAGGTCCTCGACGTCCGCGGGGCGGCTGAGGGCGGCGATGCGGGCGCGGGAGCCGGCCTCGTCCATCACGTCGATGGCCTTGTCCGGCAGGAAGCGGCCGGTGATGTAGCGGTCGGAGAGCTTGGCGGCGGACTCGAGGGAGGCGTCGGTGAACGTGGCCTTGTGGTGGTCCTCGTACTTGCCGCGGATGCCCTTCAGGATGAGGACGGTGTCCTCGACCGAGGGGGCCGCGACCTTGACCGACTGGAAGCGGCGATCGAGGGCGGAGTCCTTCTCGATGTGCTTGCGGTACTCGTTGAGGGTGGTGGCGCCGACGCACTGGAGCTCGCCGCGCGAAAGGGCGGGCTTGAAGATGTTGGAGGCGTCCATCGCGCCCTCGGCGGCGCCGGCCCCGACGATCGTGTGGAGCTCGTCGATGAAGAGGATGATGTTCCGGGCGCGGCGGATCTCGTCCATCACGGCCTTGATGCGTTCCTCGAACTGGCCGCGGTACTTGGTGCCGGCGACCATGAGGGCGAGGTCGAGGGTGATGACCTTCTTCTCGGCGAGGATCTCGGGGACGTTGCCGGCGGCGATCTCCTGGGCGAGGCCCTCGACGATGGCGGTCTTGCCGACGCCGGCCTCGCCGATGAGGACGGGGTTGTTCTTGGTGCGGCGGCAGAGGATCTGGATGACGCGGCGGATCTCGTTGCGGCGACCGACCACGGGATCCATCTCGCCCTTGCGGGCGAGTTCGGTGAGGTCGCGGCCGAACGCCTTGAGGGCGGGGGTCTTGACCTCCTTCTTCTCCTCCGGCTGGGCACCCGGGCGCTGCGACCCACCGGCGGCGGCTTCCTCGCCGGGTTCGCCGCCTTCCCCGGACTGGCCGCCGGAGAACTGGGGATCGAGTTCCCGGAGGATCTCGTTGCGGGTGCGCTCGATGTCGATCTCGAGGGATTTGAGGACGCGGGCGGCGACGCCCTCCCCTTCCCGCAGGAGCCCGAGGAGGATGTGTTCCGTGCCGACGTACGAGTGGCTGAGGGCCTTGGCTTCCTTGCCGGCGAGCGCGAGGACCTTCTTCACCCGGGGGGTGTAGGGGATGCTGGCCTGAGCCTTCGTCTCCTGGCCGGTGCCGACCTGCTTTTCCACCGCGGCGCGGACCGTCTCCAGGTCGAGGCCCATCTTCTGGAGCACGCTGACGGCGACGCCTTGACCCAGCTTGATCAGCCCCAGCAACAGGTGCTCGGTGCCGACGTAGTTGTGATGAAACCGGTCGGCCTCCTTGCGGGCCAGCGCGAGGACCTGCTGCGCCCGGGGAGTGAAGTTGTTCATGGGTTCTTGGGACATGGGAGAGGTGGGTTTGGGCGGGTGGCTCAGGCGGCCGCGCCCGGATTAGCGGGGCGGACTTCGGGACGCGGGAAGGAGGCGAATTCGGCGCGCAACCGGGCGGCGCGCAGGACGTCGCGCTGAGCGGCGTCGCACTCGCCGCGGTGGGCGTGCTGGAGGTGGCCGGGCTGGGCCTCGATCAGGAGGCGATCGATGAGCGAGCGCTGGTCATCGGGGAACAGGCCGAGGTCGATGCCGAGGCGCAGCAGCGAGAGCAGGTTCATCGCCTCCCCGGAGGTCAGCAGGTGGGAGTTCTGCAGGATCCCGTAGGCGCGGCCGATCTTGTCGTGCAGCTTGCCCGCATCGGCCTCGAGGAGGCGGGCCCGGGCGTTGAGCTCGTGCTCGACGATCGACTGCAGCACGCTGCCGAGGCGCTTGAGGATGACCTCCTCGGCCTCGCCGAGGGTCGTCTGGTTGGAGATCTGGAAGATGCTGCCGCTGGCGTCGGAGCCCTCGCCGAAGAGGCCGCGGACGACCATCCCGAGCTGGTTCACGGCGCGGACGACCTTCTCCATCTGGTTGGAGATGACGAGCGCCGGCAGGTGCATCATCGCGGAGGCGCGCATCGCGGTGCCCAGGTTCGTCGGGCAGGCGGTGAGGTAGCCGAGCGTGGGGGAGAAGGCGAAGTCGAGGTGTTCCTCGAGGGCGGAATCGAGGTCGTTGATCGCGGTCCAGGCGCGCTTGAGGTTGAGCCCGGAGCGGAGGACCTGGATGCGGAGGTGGTCCTCCTCGTTGACCATCAGCGAGAAGGCCTGATCGCGGCTGATCAGGACCCCGGCGCCGCCCTTGGACCCGCTGAGTTCGCGGCTGATCAGGTGGCGTTCGACGAGGATCTGGCGTTCGAGTTCGCCGAGGTCGGAGACCGCGAAGTTGAAGCAGCGCTTCATCTGCGGCAGGCGGGCGACCGCCTCGCGGCAGGAGGCGAGGATCTCCTCGCGCTGGGCGGGCTTGGCCCAGCCGGGGAAGGAGTGGCCGACCACGTTGCGCGCCAGACGAATCCGCGTCATCAGGACGATGGCGGTCTTGCTGCTGCCCGGGTCGGTGAGTTCCGACGGGGCGCTCAGCAGCGCGGCGAGGGAAGTGGCGTCTTCACGGGGCATCCGGATGAAAGGCCTGCTTGACCTGGTTGATCTCGTCGCGGGTGCGGGCGGCGTCCTCGTAGCGTTCGGACTTGATGGCCTCGGTGAGGTCGAGTTCGAGCTTGGTGAGGCGGTCGTAGAGCGATTTGCGCTGGAGCGAGCGGGCGGGGACCTTGCCCGTGTGGGTGACCCCGCTGTGCATGTTGGCGAGCATCGGCTCGACCAGCGTGGCGAAGGCGTCGTAGCGCGCCGGGCAGCCGAGGGGGCCGTGCTTCTTGAACTCGACGGGGGTGTAGCCGCAGCGGGGGCAGCGGGTGCCCGGCGCGGGCGGGGTGGCGTCGGGGGTCAGGGAGGCCTTCAGCAGGAGGTCAGCGAGGGAGAAGCCGCCCGGGTCCGTGACGCCCTTGGCCTGGGCGCAGGCCTCGCACAGGTCCACCTTGTGCACCTTGTTGTTCACGATCTGCGTGAGGTGCACGGTGGCGGGCTTGGAGCACAGGTCGCATTTGAGCGGGTTGGCCATGGAAGCAGATGGTCTCGCTAGGAACAGGATGCCACAGGCGCCGGGACTGGCAAGTGCGGCGATGCGTTGTGGGGCGCGCGGGGGCCCCGGCGGGCGGGAGCCCGGCTCAAATGCGGGTGCCCTCGACGAGCACGCGGCGGCGGAAGGCCTCGAGCACCCGGCGGGTGACGGGGCCGGGCTTGCCGGTGCCGATCTCGCGGCCGTCGAGCTTCACCGCGGGGATGACCTCGGCGCCGGAGCCGGTGAGGAAGCACTCGTCGGCGATCCACACGTCGTAGCGCGTGAGGTTCACCTCGCGGAGCGGGATGCCCAGCTCCGTCGCGATATCGAGGATCGTGGAGCGGGTCACCCCCTTGAGGGCGCCTTGGGAGGAGGCCGGCGTGAGGATCTCACCCTTGTGCACCAGGAAGATGTTATCCGCGGTGCATTCCGCGACGTAGCCCTGGTCGTTGAGCATGATGCCTTCCTCGCAACCGGCCTGGATGCACTCGATCTTGGCCATGATGTTGTTGAGGTAGTTCAAGCTCTTCACCTGAGGGCTCAGCGCGGCGCTGTTCGGGCGGCGCGTGCCGCAGGTGATGAGATGCAGGCCGTTTTCATAACGCTCCTTCGGATACAGC
>JAIXQE010000020.1 GCA_027485815.1 Opitutaceae bacterium | reverse complement strand
GGCCTGCCCCGCGGGATGTTCCGCGAAGTGCAGCGTCATCTCGACCGCGTCCTTCACGTAGAGGAAATCCCGCTGCTGCTCGCCGTCGCGGTAGTCGGGATGATGGCTCTGGAAGAGCTGTACGCGGCCGGTGGCCTGGATCTGGCCGCACGCCTTGTGCACCAGCGAGCGCATGTCGGCTTTGTGGGCCTCGTTCGGGCCGAAGACGTTGAAATACTTCACGCCCACGATGCGGTCCAGCCAGCCGGCGCGTTGGGCATGCAGGTCGAAGAGGTGCTTCGAGTACCCGTACATGTTCAGCGGACGGAGCCGCGCGAGGTTCGGGTCGCGGTCGTCCATCCCCTGAGCGCCGTCGCCGTAGGTCGCGGCGGAGGAGGCGTAGACGAAGCGGCTGCCGCGGGCGAGGGACCAGGCCGCCAGCTCCTTGGTCACGGTGAAATTATTGTCCGCGAGGTAGCTGGCGTTGCGCTCGGTCGTGGCGGAGCAGGCCCCGAGGTGGAACACGGCCGAGAAGCGGCCGAAGGCGTCGGGATCGCGCGCGACGGTGGCGCGGAAGCGGTCCGCCTCGACGTAGTCGGCAAAGCGCAGCGGCGTGAGGTTGCGCCACTTCTCGTCGGAGCCGAGGAGGTCGGTGACGACGATGTCGGAGTGGCCGCGTTGGTTGAGGGCCCAGATCAGGGCGCTGCCGATGAAGCCGGCTCCGCCGGTGACGAGGATGCGTCCGGATAAAGCGTTCATCGGGCGATCAGGCGTCGCGCGAGAGTTCGCGGGAGCGGGCGGTGGCGGCCTGGACGGTCGCCGCGAGCAGGGGGCGGAAGCCGCCGGCGGCGAGGACCTGCAGGCCGGCGTAGGTGGTGCCGTTGGGGGAGGTGACCTGGTCGCGCAGGGCCTCGGGGGCGGTGCCGGAGGTGGCGAGCAGCTTGGCGGAACCGTGCAGGGTCTCGAGCGCGAGGCGCCAGGCCGTCTCGCGGGGCAGTCCCGCGGACTCGCCGGCGTCGCGCAGGGCGGCGGCGAACTCGAAAACGTAGGCCGGTCCGCTCCCGCTCACGCCCGTGACGGCGTCCAGCTGTTCCTCCGCCAGCTCGAGCACGGTGCCGAGGGCGCCGAGGATGGCCTCGACGGCGGCGCGGTCCGCGGGAGCAAGGGGGGCGCGGGCGCACCAGGCGGTCACCCCGGCGCCGATCTGGCCGGGGGTGTTGGGCATCGCGCGGACGAGGTTGCGCGCGCGGGGGAGGACCTCGGCGAGGCGCGCGAGGCGTTTCCCGGCGAGGATGGAGATCACGAGGCGGCCGGCGGTGAGCTCCGCGAGGCGGGGATCGAGGGTCGCGAGCTGCTGGGGTTTGCAGGCCAGCACCACGATGTCGGCCGGCCCCAGGAGCGCGGGCAGGTCCGCGGCGGCGTGGACCCCCGTGCGTTGGGCGAGGAGCGCGGCCGTGCCGTCGCCGCCGTCGATGCAGTGGAGGGCGGCGGGGGGCCGCACGTGCCGGCTGAGGAGGCCGTCGACGATGGCGGAGGCCATCCGGCCGGCGCCGAGAAACGCGATGTCGCTCATACGATCAGGAAGGGCGGGGGCGGGAGGTGAGCGGGTGGGTGAGCACCGCGGTGGTGCCGCCGCCCGACTGCGGGGTTACGGAGAGATCACCGCCGAGGGCGCGCACGGCGTGGCGGGCGATGGTCAGGCCGAGGCCGGACGCCGGTTGGTCCTTGGTGCCGAGGAACGGCTCGAACACCCGGTCCTGGATGGTCGGGTCGACCCCGCGGCCGCGGTCGAGGACGCGGAGCTCAATCAGGTCCGCGCCGCCCGGGCGGGCGAGTCGGCGCGCCTCCAGGCGCAGCGGGCGCTCGGTGGCGTCCGCCGGATAAGCTTCCCAGCCGTTGTCGAGGATCCGCGCCAGCGCGTCCTCGATGGCTTCCCGGTGCGTCGGCACCGCGAGGTCGGAACAATCGGTCTCGATCGTGACCGGAGCGCCGGGCCGGTGGTCGGCGTGGAAGCGGGCCACGGCTCCGGCGAGCAGGCAGCCCACCGTGGCCGGCGTGGGTCCGGGACGGGCACGGGCGGCGACGGTGGAGAGCTGGCGGACGAGCTGGATCACCTTCTGGAGCGAGTCGTCGACGTTCTGGATGTGGCGCCGCACCTTTTCCGGATCCTCGCTCACCGTGCGCACGAGCTCCACGTAACCGAGCACAACGCCGAGGAGGTTGTTCAGGTGGTGGGTGACGCCCTGGGCCGCGGCCCCGACCAGCGCGCCCCGGCGGGTCTCGTCGAGGCGCGGGGCGAGTTCCGCGGTCTCCCGTTCCAAGCGGGCGAGACGCAGGTGCAGGCGGACCCGGGCCATCGTCTCGTCGAGGTCGATCGGTTTGACCAGGTAATCGGCGGCGCCGGCCGCGCGGCCCTCCTGACGGTGTTCCTTGGAGGGGCTGGCGGTGAGGAAGATCAGCGGGATGTCGCGGGTGGCCGGGGCGGCCTTCAATTGCCGGCAGGCGGTCAACCCGTCCATGTCCGGCATCAGCAGGTCCATCAGAATTAGGTCCGGTCGGGCGGTGGTGGCCTGCGCGAGCGCCTCGCGGCCGCTGGGCGCGGTAAGGACCTGCATCCCCTCGCGTTCCAGCTTCAGCCGGAGCAGCTGGACGTTGATGGCCTGGTCGTCGACGACGAGGATGCGGGGGGAACTCATCGGGCCGGGGCTGGGGAGAGGGAGAGAAGGCGGGCCTTGACCGTGTTCTTCATCAGCATCGCGACGGTCATCGGGCCGACGCCGCCGGGCACCGGGGTGATGAGGGAGCAGCGGGGGGAGACGGACGGGAAGTGGACATCACCGGTGAGGCGGTAGCCGGTCTTGCGGGTCGGATCGGGCACGCGGTTGATGCCGACGTCGATCACCACCGCTCCGGGTTTCACCATCTCGGCGGTGACGAATTCCGGGCGGCCGATGGCGGCGATGAGAACATCGGCGAGGCGGGTCAGGGCGGGGAGGTCCGGCGTGGCGGAATGGCAGACCGTGACCGTGCCGTTGGCGCCGGCGCGCTTCTGGAGGGCGAGGAGGGCAACGGGCTTGCCGACGATGAGGGAGCGACCCAGGACCACGACGTGTTTGCCCCGGAGGTCCACCCCGCTGCGGGCGAGGAGTTCCATGATTCCGGCGGGGGTGCAGGCGACGAACCCGGTATCATCCTCCTGCGCCACCTTACCGAGGTTCACCGTGTGGAAGCCGTCGACGTCCTTTTCCGGGGCGACCCGGCGGAAGACCGCGACCTCGTCGAACCCCTTCGGCAGCGGCGACTGGATCAAAATCCCATCGACGCCGGGGTCGGCGTTGAGGTCGTCGATGAGGCGGCAAAGGTCGGCCTGACTGATCGTGGCGGGGGGGAGCAAAATCCGGCTGGTGACTCCGATTTCGGCGGCGGTCTGTTCCTTCTTGCGGACGTAGGAAACGGAGGCGGGATCGTCGCCGACGCGGACCAGGGCGAGGCAAGGGGGGCGGCCGGGGAGGGCGGCGACCTGGGCCTTGAGCTCGGCGATGAGGGAGGCGGCGATGCGGTTGCCGTCGATCAATTCCATGGGTTCAGCGGAGCTGGAGGGTCTCGACGGTCAGGATGATCTCGCGGCCGTCGGGGCCGGGGCGGGCGGTGCCGTAGACGTTCACCGGGAGGTCGACGTATTTCTCGACCTGTTCGGTCTGGAGCAGGCGGGAAACGTCGAGGTAGGCGAAGCGCTGCCCGGAGTCATCGAGCAGGGCGTAATCGTAAGGGCGGCGAGGGGCGAGGGGGCGCCGGGTGGAGACGAAGCGTCCGGCGTACTGCCGGGGCAGGGAGCTGCTGCCGCCGTCGCCGAGGTTAACCATCGAGACAGGCTGGCCGGCGGTGGCGGTACCGTAGACGCCGGGGTTCACGGGCGCGGGGGCAGTGGCGGTGGCCGGTGTTTCCGGGCGGGAGGGGGCGGGGACCGGGGCGGCGGTAGCGCCGGTCTGGATGAAGCCGACCAGCGGACGTTCGAGGCTGAGTTGGGTCCAGCGGCCGCGGATGCCGGTGATGGTGGCCTTTTCGGCGGGGCCGGCGGTCACCAGAATGGGGGCATCGGCCTTGGGGGCCTGGCGGAGGGCGGCGCCGGGGCGGACGTCGAGGCTCTTGGTGAGGTCCTTGTTCTCGACGTAGACCTCGAAGGGTCCGGGCAACGCCACGGCCATCCAGCCCGCGGGGGCGGTAGCGGCCGGGGCGGGACGCGGTTCCTCGCCGGCCTTCAGGTATGTCGCCACCGTGCTCTGCGCGGAGGGTTCGACGTGCACGGCGGTGGTGGCGGGGAGTCCCGCGCCGCCGGCGGAGGCGGCGAGGGAGGCGGCGAGGGTGGCGAGGGCCAGCAGGCTAGGCTTCATGCGCGACGGCGAAGGTTCCGGTGGCGGGCGGGTTGGCGACCGCCTCGTAGGCGGCCCGCGGGGTGCGGGGGTTTTGGAACAGGGACTTGATCTCCTTGGGGGAGAGCAGCTTGCCGCCGCGGAGCGGGATCCCCTTCAACTGGAGCGCCCCGATCTGGTACCGGCGCAGGCGCTTCACATCGAACCCGAGTTGCGTGAACAACAGCCGGATCTCGCGCTTCTTGCCGTGGTGCAGGTGGACGTCGAGGTCGGTCGAGATGCCGCCGGCGTCCGCGTTGATCAGGGCCGCCCGCTCCACCTTGAGCCGTTCGCCCTCGACCGTCACGCCGCGGATCAACTGGTTGAGCCGGCTGGCGGGAAACGGGGTCTTGAGCACCACGTGGTAGCGCTTCACCACCAGCTGCGAGGGGTGCATCAGGCGGTTGGCCAGGTCGCCGTCGGTCGTCAGGATCACCAGCCCCTCGCTGTCGAGGTCGAGCCGCCCGGCGCAGAAGAAGCGGTGGCGCGCCAGTTCGCGCGGGAGCAGGGTGAAGAGGGTGTCGGCGTGGTGCGGGTCGTCGTTGGAACAGATCAGCCCGCGCGGCTTGTGCACCGCGACGGTGAGCTTCGGCTGGACGGCGGCGCGGACGGGCTTGCCGGAGACCGTGACCTTGTCGATGCCGGGGGTGACGTGGGTGCCGGGGGTGGCGGCGGCGCCGTTGACCCAGACCTCCCCGCGGGCGATCAGCGCCTCCGCCGCGCGCCGGGAGCAGACCCCGGCGTCGGCGATGAATTTCTGGAGGCGGATGGCGTCGGCGGCGGGCACGTTTCCACTGGGCGGCAATTCCGCCACCGCTGCAAGCCTGCGCGCGTCCGCGGGTGCGCGGCACACTTGGCGGTTGCCCCGCGCCGGCGCATCCGTCACTTCATCAGCCTTTCGGGCCCCTGCGGCCCCTTCCTCCTATGCTCACCTTCAAGAACCGCACCGCCCTGGTCACCGGCGCCGGCCGTGGGATCGGCCGGGCCATTGCCGAGACCCTTGCCCGCCAAGGCGTGACCGTCATCTGCGTCTCCAAGTCGGCGGACTCCTGTGGCGCCACCGCGGCCGCGATCATCGCGGCGGGGGGCAAGGCCAAGGCCCTGGCGGTGGACGTGGCCGACGGGGCGGCGATCGCCAAGGCATCCGAGGAACTGCTGAAGGAGTTCCCGGCCATCGACATTCTCATCAACAACGCCGGCATCACCCGCGACGGCCTGCTGTTCCGGATGAGCGAGGCCGACTGGAACGACGTGCTCACCACCAACCTCACCAGCTGCTTCCATTGGACCAAGCTGATCGGCCGGCCGATGACCCGGGCGCGCTGGGGCCGGATCGTCAACATCGCCTCCGTGAGCGGGGTGATGGGCAATGCCGGGCAGGCCAACTACTCCGCGGCGAAAGCCGGGATGATCGGCCTCACCAAGACCCTCGCGCGGGAGTTCGCGTCCCGGTCCGTCACCGTCAACGCGGTGGCCCCGGGCTTCATCAAGACCGACATGACGGCCGGCTTCGTCGACAACGCGGAGGCCTCCGCGAAGATCCTCGAGGCGGTGCCGCTCAAGCGGTTCGGGGAATCGGCCGAGGTGGCGGCGATGACCGCGTTCCTCTGCTCCGAGGAGGCCGGCTACATCACCGGACAAGTTTTTAACGTTGACGGTGGAATGGCGATGTGAAGCCTCCGCCCAGTCCTCGCCCGTACCCTTTTTTCGACAATGGCCGACCAGAAAACCATCGAACAGCGCGTCAAGGAGATCATCGTCAATCAGCTCAACGTCAACGAGGAGCAGATCACGCCGACGGCTTCCTTCTTGGATGATCTGGGGGCCGATTCCCTCGACACCGTCGAGCTGATCATGGCCTTCGAGGAGGAGTTCAAGGACGAGATCAAGGGCGAGATCCCCGAGTCTGACGCCGAGAAGCTGCAGACGGTCGGGCAGGTCATCGACTACATCAAGGCCAAGGCGGGCGCCGCCTAAGCCGCGTTTTCCCCTTTCCACGGCGTCCGGCCGGGTTTCCCGCGGGAAATTCAGGTCGGACGCCGTTCTTCTTTAACGGGTTACGATCCTTTCCCCGCCGATGGACACTTCCTCCCGCCGCGTTGTCGTCACCGGGCTCGGGGCCGTTGCCTCGCTTGGGCATGAGGTGGACGCGTTCTGGGCCGCGTTGCTGGCCGGGCGCTCGGGGGTGGATCGGGTTTCCCTCTTTGATCCGACGCCCTACGCCAGCCATGTGGGGGCGGAGGTGCGCGGCTGGGATCCGGCGGACCATATGGACCCCAAGGAGGCGCGGCGGAACGACCGCTACACGCACTTCGGGTTCGTGGCCGCCAAGCAGGCCTGCCGCGATGCCGGGCTGGAGATGGGGCGGGAGGATCCGGACCGGGTCGGGGTGATGATCGGTTCGGGTATCGGCGGGATGTATACCTACGAGTCGCAGCTGAAGGTGCTGGCGGAGCGCGGCCCGCGGAAGGTTTCGCCGTTCACCATTCCCTCCCTGATCGGGAACATGTGCTCCGGCCTGTTCGCGATCGAGCTGGGGGCGCGGGGACCCAACTTCGGCGTCGTTTCCGCCTGCGCGACGGGCACCCATGCCTTGGGGGAGGCGGCGCACGCGATCCGGCGGGGCGACGTGGACGTGATGGTGGCGGGGGGCAGTGAGGCCGCGATCACCCCGTTCGCCTACGCCAGCTTCTGCGCGATGAAGGCGATGAGCACGCGCAACGACGAGCCGCGGCGCGCCAGCCGGCCCTTCGACCGCGGCCGCGATGGCTTCGTGATGGGTGAAGGGGCGGGGGTCCTCGTCCTGGAGTCGCTGGAGCACGCCCGGGCCCGCGGCGCCCGCATCTATTGCGAGTTGGCGGGGTACGCGGCGACCTGCGACGCCTACCATATCACCCAGCCCGACCCCGAGGGGAAGGGGTTGTCGATGGCAATGCGCCGGGCGTTGGCGGCGGCGGGCCTGGAGCCCACCGCGATCGATTACATCAACGCCCACGGCACCTCCACCCCCTACAACGACAAGTTCGAGACCCTCGCCATTAAGCGGGTCTTCGGGGACCACGCCCGGCGCGTCGCGATCAGTTCCACCAAGTCGATGACCGGCCACCTCTTGGGCGCGGCGGGCGGCATCGAGTCCGTGATCTGCGTCCGTGCCCTGGCGGCGCAGGCGATCCCGCCGACGATCAACCTCGAGGAACCCGATCCCGATTGTGACTTGGATTACGTGCCGGGACAGGCCCGGGAGCTGCGGTTGCGGGCGGTGTTGAGCAATAATCTCGGATTCGGCGGCCAGAACTCGTCCATCGTCTTCCGCGCCCTCGAAGGCTGATCCCGGGCGGCGATTCCGCCGGGTTCAGCCCGGTGCCGGGGGCCGGGGACGCCGGCGGGTGGACGCAAAAAAACCGCGGCCGGGGAGGCCGCGGTGGGAAAGGGGGAGGGTGGGTTAGACCTTCTCGATCATTCCGGCCTTGATGGCCTTCACCGACACCCAGACGCGCTTCGTGCCGCCGTTGGCGGTGCGGATGCGGATGCGCTGGAGGTTGGGCCGGAACTTGCGCGGGGTGATGCTCGTGACGTGCGTCCCGATGCCGCCGCTCTTCTTGGACTGACCCTTGCGGTTGATGCGCGAACCCTTGACGGGCCGGCGTCCGGTGACTGCACAGATACGAGACATAATGGTGACCTCTGGTTGGAAAAGGGTCAGAGGAAAGGGGCCGGCCCCGGGTGAGGCAAGGGGATTTTTGCAGCGCGGGCGGCGGGGCGGGACTTGAGTCGGGCCGCCGGGCGCGGTGTCCTGAGGGTCGGATGCCGCGCCTGCGCCTGGTCACCTTCAATATCGCGCACGGGCGGGGCCTGAACCCCATCCAGGGGCTCACCTCTGCCCGGCGCCTCCGCCTGAACCTTGGGCGCATCTCCGCCCTGCTGGAGCGCCTGGCCCCGGATGTCGTGGCCCTGCAGGAGATCGACGAGCGGTCGCGTTGGGCGGGCAACTTCGACCACCTGGATTTCCTCCGCGGGCACACCCGGTTCCCGCATGCCGTCTTCGGCATCAACACCCGCCGCACCGGCCTGCTCAATCTCTGCTACGGCAACGCCCTGCTGTCGCGGCCGCCCATCCGGGCCGCGGAGACGGTGGTCTTCGGCCGCCGGCGGCTGGGCGAGAAGGGATTCCTCTTCGTCGAGCTCGACGTCGGCGGGCGCTGCCTGCCGCTCGTCAACCTGCACCTCCACTACGGTTCCCGCGCCCAACGCCTGCGCCAGCTCGACCAGCTCGTCTCGTGGCTCCGCGAGAAGCACCGTCTCCGGCAGTCCTTCTGGTCCGTGCCTCCCATCATCTGCGGTGACTTCAACAATCCGGGCACCCGCGATGACGCCACGGCCTCGCTTCTCAGCCACCTCTCGGACTACTCCGATTACAGCCTTCATCCGCTGGAGGGGAAGACCTTCCCCTCGCCGCTGCCGCGCCGCGCCCTCGACTTCATCTTCCTCCCGTCCGGCTGCGTCCGGGCGCGCTGCGAGGTGGTGCGGACCCTGTTGTCCGACCATCTGCCGGTGGCGGTGGAGTTCGATTTCTGAACCGCGCCCGCGGCGGCGAAGTTTGTGGTGACTTCGGCGGCGCTTTCCCGCCAACGTTGCGGGGATGTCCCGTCTCCACGCCGTCTTCGATCTGGCCCGCGCCGAGAACCGCGCCGCCTTCGTGGCCTACGTCTGCGCCGGCGATCCGGACTTCGACACCTCGCTGGAGGTCTGCCGCCAGCTCCTCACTCGCGGCGTGGATATCCTCGAGTTGGGCGTGCCCTTTTCCGATCCCTTGGCCGACGGTCTGACCAACCAGTTGGCGGCGCAGCGGGCGCTCGAGGGCGGGATGACCGCCGCCCGGGTCTGCGAACTCGTGCGCCGGATCCGGGAGTTCAGCGACGCCCCGGTCGTCTTCTATACCTACTACAATCTCGTCTTCGCCAACGGCGTCGACGCCTACTTCCAGGCCGCGCGGGCGGCGGGGGTCGATGCGATCCTGACCCTCGATCTGCCCCCGGAGGAGGCCGGCGAGGTGGTCGCGGCCGGCCGGGCGCACGGCGTCGAGACCGTCTTCATCATCGCCCCGACCACGCCGGATGAGCGCATCGCGCGGATCGCCGGGGTCACCACCGGGTTCCTCTACTACGTGTCGCGCGAGGGCGTGACCGGGGTGCGGGATCAGGTCGCGAGCAACATCCCGGCGGCGGTGGCCCGGATCCGGGCGCGCACGAATCTGCCCACCGTGGTGGGGTTTGGCATCGGGACGCGGGCGCAGGTGGCGGAGGTGGCTGCTCACGCCGACGGCGTGGTCGTGGGGAGCGCACTCGTGAACTGCATCCGGGATCACCTCGGGGACCGGGTGCGGCTGCCGCTGGCGGTCGGGGACCGGGTCGCGGATCTCGCGGCGGGGGTTCGCCGCGGCTGAGCGCACGGTCGGCTGGCAATCGGTTGGCTTAAGGCCCTGGAAAGGGGCGCGGCGGCACTCCTCCCGCGATTGGAGCAGGATTGGACGCACATTGGAGGCAGACTGGAAGCACCCTGCAGGGGACGCGCGCCCGTCCCGGCGGGCCGCCGGCGGGGGGGGAAGGGGCGCGGCGGGCTTAGCGCGGCTCCGCGAGCGGGGGACAGAGGACGCGCAAGTGCCCGGGCTTCAGCGTGAATTCGACCCGGGCGCCGACCAGGTGGGTTTCGCCGTCGGTGTGGAGCCGGGCGGGGCCGGGCAGTTCCACGGTGAAGGCGGGGGCTTGGAGTTGGAGGACGCCGGGGGCGGCGTCGATGCGCCCGCGGCGGAGGCGCCACGTGAGGGGCAGGAGGTTGGTCCAGCGGAGCGGAGGCAGGGCGCAGAGGTCGAGGCGGCCGTCGTCGACGCGGGCGCGCGGCGCGATGCGGATGCCGCCGCCGTACTGGGAGGCGTTGGCGACCGCGAGGGTGGAGGTTGTGAACGCGTGGGTCGTGTCGCCGGCCTGGATGCGGCAGGCGAGGGGTTGGGCGGCGCGGAGGGCCCGGAGCGTGAGGAAGGCGTAGGCGAGGAGGCCGCGGCGGCGGGCGCGGTTGAAGCGGTCCGCCAGCTCGGCTTCGAAGCCGAGGCCGGCGACGTTGAAAAACGGGTGCTCGTGGGCGAAGCCGACGTCGATGGCCCGGGGGCGGCCGGTCCGGAGGGCGGCGAAGGCGTGGTTCCACGAGCCGTGGAGCCCGAGGTGGCGGGCGAGGCCGTTGCCGGAGCCGGCCGCGATGAGGCCGAGGGCGGCGGGCGTGCCGGCGAGGGCGCGGGCGACCTCGTTCACGGTGCCGTCGCCGCCCACCGCGACCACGGTGGTGCAGCCGGCCTCGACGGCGGCGGCCGCGAGGGTCTGGGCGTGGCCGGGATGCGTGGTGAGCCGGAGCTCGGCGCCGACTTCGCGGACGCGGCGGGTCAGTTCGGGCAGGCGCGGGGCGAGGTGGCCGGAGCGGGGGTTGGCGATGAAGCAGGTCTTCAGGGCGGGGTTAGCCTTTGACGATCAGGGGGCGGCTTGCCACCGCTAATCGCCTGCCGTGACCGCGCTTCCCGTGCTTCATCTCCTCACCGGGCCCACCGCGGTGGGCAAGACCGAGTGGGCGCTGCGCTGGGCGGAGGCGCACGGAGCGGAGATCGTCTCGTGCGACTCGCTGCTCTTTTACCGCGGGATGGACGTGGGCACGGCCAAGCCCACGTGGGCCGAGCGGGCGCGGGTGCGGCATCACCTCATCGATGTCTGCGCCCCGGCTGAGCCGATGGACATCGCCCGGTACGTGGACCTCGCGCGGGCGGTCGTGGCGGACTTGGCCGCGCGGGGGCGACCGATCCTCGTGTGCGGCGGCAGCGGGTTTTACCTGCGGGCCTTTTGGGGTCCGGTCGTGGACGGGGTGGAGGTGCCGGCGGCCGTGCGGGCGGAGGTGGCGGCGCTGGATGCGGCGGGGGCGCGGGCGCGGTTGCGGGCGTTGAATCCGGAGGGCCTGGCGGGGCTGGACGAGGCCAATCCCCGGCGGGTCACGCGGGCCTTGGAGCGCTGCCTGGCGTCCGGGAAAACGCTGCTCGTCCTGCGGGCGGAGTTCGCGCGGCAGCCGGGGCCCTTTGCCGGGCATCCGGTGCGGTTGACTTGCTTGGAGCGGGATCCGGCGGAGTTGCCGGCGCGGATCGAGCGACGCGTGGCGGCGATGCTGGAGGCGGGTTTGGTGGCGGAGGTGCGGGCGCTGCTGGCGGCGGGATTGGCGCGCAACCCGAGTGCGGCGGGGGCGATCGGGTACCGGGAGGTGGCGGCGATGCTGGCGGGCCGCTTGGAGCCGGGGGCCTTGGCCGCGGAGATCGCGCGTAACACCCGGGCGCTGGTGAAGAAGCAGCGGACGTGGTTCCGCACCCAATTGCCGCCACACCGGGTGCTGGACGCGGCCAAGCTGCGGGATCCGGCGGAATTGTTTCCGTAAGGGCCGGCGACCACCTCACCGCCCGGCGGCGCGGCGGAGGACGAGGGCTGAGCCCGCCAAGGCGAGGGGATACAGGAAGGTCGGGAACAGGCTGAGCGGCAGGGTCTGCAGTTCCCGCAGCAGCAGCGGGCCCTGCAGGTTCAGGCGTACCAGCGTGGCCAGGACGAGCAGGAGGTTGAGCAGTGCCGCCACCGCCCAGATGCGGGCGGCGCGGGCACGGGCGGCGTCGGTCAGCGGCGCCAGCGCCAGCGGCAGCGCGATCGCGGCCAGCACGGCTTCGCCAATTCCGGCCGCCAGAATGAAGGCCCGCGGCAGGTCGCCCTCCAGGTGGCGGACCACCAGGTAGGTGCCGGCGAGGCGGCACGCGTGCGGCAGGATCAGCGCGCGGAGGTCGAGGCCGTCAACCCACGCGGCGAGGGCGGGCAGGCGGTGGGCCAGGGAGAAGGCCCCGAGGGCGAGGGCCAGGACGAGCGCGCCCTGGCCGAGGGGCGGCAGTTGCGCCCAGGTTCCATGGTGGCCGGCGGCCAGGGCGCCGCCCAGCCAGAGCCAGAGGAGCAGGCGGACGAGGATCGCGGCGGACATCGCGGCGGCGGGGACCGCGGGGCCGGTCAGGGCATCTCCACCTTGAAGCGCTGGAGCGAGGTGCCTTCGAGGCGGCGCAGTTCCGAGACGGCGCGGCGCAGGTTCAGCTTGGCCGAGAGCTCGCTGTTGCGGGCGGCCTCGAGGTCATCCTGGAACTGGAGCACGATGCGGCTGGTGGAGAGCCCCGCGTCGAAGCGGGCCTTCTGCTGCTCGTACTGGCGGGTCGCGAGTTCCGTCGCCTTTTGGGCGATCTCGACCGCCACCAGGTTGGTCTCGACCGCGCGGACGGCGATGCGGACGTCGAGCATCAGCTGGGACTCAAGCTGCTCGAGGCGGATCTTGCCCGAGGAGAGGTTGGCGTTGGCCTGGCGGAGGCGGGCCTTGTCGGCCTTCTGACCCCACGGCAGCGAGTAATTGAGGGCGAGCGACCAGTTGTTGCCGTGGTCGTTGGGCAGGTTGGCGATCGCCTGGCCGTAGTTGGCGTTGGTCGTGCGGGCGGTGTAGCCGAGGGAGGCGATCAGGTCGAGGTCGGGCAGCGTGTTGCGGCGGGCGGTGGCGAGGTTGAGCTCGAGCTGCTTGATCGTCTGCTCCTGCGACAGCGTTTCCGGGTAGAACTCGCGGGCCAGCTTGTAGGAGGCGGCGAAGTTCGGGGCGCCCTCGGCGTACGGGGCGAAGTCGACCGGGCCCGGACGCGTGTCGAGCGAGAGCACGTTGATCTGGTTCATCAGCCGCTCTTCCGCGTCACGCACGGCCTGCTCGCGCTGGACCACCGTGTTGCGGGCGCGGGCGACGCCGACCTCGGCGCTGAGCACGTCCAGGTCGGTCATCACGCCGGTGGTGCGGCGGGCCTTGTTCTCGTCGAGGAGCCGCTGGTTGCCCTCGAGCGTCAGCTGGGCGATGCGGAGGGCCTCGCGGGCGGCGACGAGGTTGTAGTAGGCGTTCTCGGTGTTCGCCACGGTGTTGAGGACCGCGCTGCGGTAGCTCGTGCTGGCGATGGTGAAGGCGAGCCGGGCGTTCTCCAGCGCCGAGAGCGCGGCCTCGCGGCCGAAGTCCCGCAGCAGGGGCTGGTTCAGGGTGGCGCTGACGCCGTTGCTGTAGGCGGGGTTGAACAGGGAGTTGACCGAATTCGTGCCGGCGCGGGAGACGTTGGTCGAGAGGCTGAGGGTACCGTTGGTGGCCGTCACGCGGGGCAGGCTGACCCCGGCGCGCATCACCGTGTTGTCATTGCGCGGACCCTGGGCGGCGGTGCCGTCGAGCCGGTTGGTGGTGGACGCGGACTGGTTGAGCGAGCGGGTGACGTTGGCGGTCAGCGTCGGGTCGAAGCCGGCCTCCTGGATCGTGACGTTGTCCTTGGCGTTGGCGCGGGCGATGGCCTGGATCTGCAGGTTGAAGCTCTTCTGCAGGGCAAGGGCGATGGCCTCCTCGAGGGCGAAGGGCTTGTCCGGCGCGATGACGACCGCCCCGGGCGTGCCGGCCGCGGGGGCGGCTTGGGCGCGGATCAGGGGGGCGCTGGCGAGGAGCGCAAGCAGGAGGCGGGCGGGGAGGCGGGGCATGGCGGAAGGGGAGGGGCGGCGGGCGCAGGACACGGTGGGAAGAGGGAAAGTTACTGTTTTTCGTATTCGCCCCCGGAGGTGCGGCGCAGGACGGTGAAGCCGGCCTGTCTCGCGCGCGAGACGGAAAGTGGGGCGGAAAGTTGCGGTGAATTCACCGGATCGACCGCGCGGCGGCGGACGGCTTGGCCGCAGCGGGGGCAGGCCGCGAGGTCAGGTTCCGCCGGCCCTTGGCGGTGCTCGAAGCCCTCGCCGCAGAGGCGGCAGGGGCCGGCGCAGGGGACGTAGGACCGGAGGGGCATGGGCGGAAGTTGCCGGCGGCCCCGGGGTGGGCGCGGGGCACGCCCGCCGGCGCTCAGGGCACCTTCGGCTCGCCGCGCTTGAGCTCCTTCTCGACGAGCTCACTGAGGGCCGAGGAACCGCTGATGCGGGCGGTGAAGCCGGCGATCTGGGCGCGGGTCTCCGCGAAGCGCGGATTGGCTTCGGAGGTGTCGGGCGCCTGCTGGTCGACCGCGAACACGAAAAGTCCCTGCTCGCCGCTGAAGACCATCTCAGAGAGCTGGCCCTTCTGCAGCCGCTCCAGGGTCCCGAGGACCGCGAAGTCCACGTCCTGCGGGCGCGAGCGCAGATCGAAGGCGGGGAGAGCCTTGGCGGTGAGAGTAAGGCCGTGGGCCTGACCGGCGGCGGGGGCGGCGTCCTCGAGCTTGGCGCCGGCCTTGAGGCGGGTCTCGAGGTCGGCCTTCACCTTGCGGCCCAGCTCGATGAAGCGCTTGCGGCGCTCCCCCTCGACGTAATCGGTGGAGACCTGGGCCTTCACCTCGGTGAAGAGCGGCTTGCGGGTCGGGAGCGACTCCTTCCAGACGAGGATCAGGGCACCCATCCGGGTCGAGAGGGCGTCGGAGACGGGCCGGTCCTTGCTCAGGCGGAAGGCCTCCGCGACGGCCTCCGGGGAGCCGCCGAGCTCAGCAGGGGCGGCGTCGCGGCTGAACGGGGCCAGCGGCTTGGCGTTCAGCTGGCGGCTGGTCAGGAAGGCCGTGACGGCCTCCGGCGTGCGGGACTTCGACTCGAAGAGGGCGAGGGAGAGGTCGCTGGCGGCCTTCTGGGCGAGCTTCACCGCGCGCTCGAAACGCAGGGTGGACTCCACCTGCGGGCGGACGGCCGCGAAGTCTGCCGCGGGATCCGCTGGCGGGGTCACGCTCGGGCTGGCGGCGTCCTTCTTGGCCGGATCCGAGGGCTTGGGGAAGCGGGACGGGCTCGCGTCGTAGAACGCGCGGACCTCGGCCTCGGTCACGTTGACCTTGGTCAGGAAATCGAGGGCGGGGAAGTCGAGCACCGCGAGGCTGACCTGCGGCGGGATGTCGTAGCGGCCGCCCGACTGCTCGAAGAACTGGGTGAGCTCGCTGTCCGCGGGGGTGATCGTCGGCTTGAAGGCGGCGTAGTCGACCGTGGCGGTCGCGAGGGTCCACTTGGTGTCCGTGCGGAGGAGCTGGGTGCGGACGTCGCCGGGGAGGACGTAGCCCGGGCCGGCGAGGAGGTTCTGCACCTTTTCCACCCGGACGTCGTCCGAGACGACGCGGAGGATGTCGCCCTCGGTCAGGCCGCGGGGGTTGGTCTTCAGGTTGTCGCGGAAGGTCTGGTAGGACTTGGGGTCAAACTGGCCGTCGGGGCCGGCGAAGGCACGGAGGGTCTTCAGCTGCGCCGTCACCTCGGCGGTGGAGGCGGGCGGCAGGTGCCAGAGGGCGGCGAGGTGAAGGGCGGCCGCGCGCTGGAAGGCGTAGTTCTGCACCTGGTCGCCGTCGAGCTGGCCGAAGGCCCCGACGCGCAGGCTGGCGCTGAGGCTGGCGTCGCCCATCAGCCGCTGCTGGTCGGACTGGAGGCTGAGGTTGTAGTCGAAGAAGGGGCGGTCGACCATCCCGCGCTCGGCGCCGCCGATGCCTGGAGCCGCACCGATGGTGAACACGAAGGCGATGATGACCACTCCCAGCAGCACGGCGAAGATCACGCGGAAGTGGTGCTGGAAGTATTTCTGGATCCAGGAAATCATGGGCGGAAGCGGGGCAGGCTTAGGTTGGGGGGGGAGGCTGGCAAGGGCGTAATTCCGGCGCGGGCCGCGGCTCCGCCGCGTTCGGCGGCGGGAAGGGGTGGGCCGCGAGGAGGTCGTCCAGGGAGCGTTGGAAAAACGGCTGTTCGCCGAGGCGCCCGAGCGCCTCCTCGTAGGCGTGCATCAGGGGATCGACGCACTCCAGGGAATGGCCCACCGGATCATCGCCCAGCTGGTCGTCGAGGCGCTTGAAGTCGAGCAGCGTGATCCGGTCGAGCGGGCGCGCGGGCTGGAAGCGGAGCTCGGTGGCGGGCCGCCCCGCGGCGGCCCGCAGCGGGTTGATCAGGCCCATCGCGCCGAGGCGATGCAGGCATTCGTTGAGGATCTGGCTGGGCACGCGGAGGCGGCGGCCGAGCTCGGCGGCGGTGACCGGCGGCTCGCAGGCCTGGAAGCGGCGGCCGATGGTCAGCAGCACCGCGAGCGAGAGGCGCTCGCGCATCGCCTCGGTCAGCCGGCTCCAGGCGGATTGGCTGTTGCGGAAGTGGACGTTCTGCACCGCGTAGCTGATGACGCCCCCGATCAGGACATAGAGCCAGAACACGTAGAGGCCGAGGACCAGCACCAGGGGCACCGCCAGCTGGCCGTACAGGTTCTGGGTCAGCACCACGCGCCGGACATAGAGGAACGCCACGACGTTGTTCAGCAGCAGGAGCAGGGCGACCACCGCGCCCCCCGCGAAGGCGGCCCGCCAAAGCACGGGCGTGTTGGGCACCACCCGGTACACCAGGGTCAGCATCAGGGTGAGGAGGCAGAGCGAGAAGACGGGCAGGCTCCAGCCGAGGGCCGCCACGAGGCGCTCGCCGCCGGGGAGCCGGGCCAGGGACTCGTGGAACACGTTCACCGCCGCCCCCGCCCCCAGCAGGGCCACGGCGGCGAAGAACAGCACCGCGCCGAGGGTCAGGATCGTCCAGTAGAACACCACCCGCATCAGCAGCGAACGTCCCTGGTTGATGCCCCAGAGGTCGTTAAAGGCGTCCTCGATCGACTTGAACATCATCAGGACGATGAAGATGAGCGTGAGGGCCCCGAAGGCGCCCCCATAGCCGCTGCGAGCGCTCTGCACGAACCCGTCCACGATCCGCCGCAGCTCCGGGTTGACGTCGCCCGCGGCCGCGCTGGTCCCGGGCTCGCCGGACAGGGACTGCAGCTGCGGCGCCACGTTGGCCAGCAGGGTGCTGATGTGGTGGGTCAGCAGCTGGTTGTCCTGCTGCCCGAGCGCGAAGCCGCCCGCGAGGACCGAGATCGCGACGAGGGGTCCGAGGCTGAGCAGGGAGGTGAAGCTGAGGGCGGCCGCCCGGCTGACGACCCGGGTCTCCTGGAACACGGTCAGGGTGATCGAGATGACGCGCAGGACGGCCAAGCCGCGGCCGCGGAGGGAGCGGTCGCCGAGGGTAGCCGGCTCCCAGATGCCTGTGTGCCAGAGGCGGGCGAGGCCCGCGAGCCGGCCGGGGCGGGGCCGGCGGTCGGCCGACGGGGTGGGCGGAGCGTCCGGGGGCGGCGGCACGGCGGGGATCGGCTCAGCCCGGCAATTGCAGCCAGGCGGCGAGGCCGAAGCCGAGGACGGTGGCGGCGGCCGCGGCGCCGGCGGCGAGGGGGCGGTAGCACAGGGTGCACGCGAACAGGCCGGCGGCGCCCGCGGCCATCGCCCCGCCCGCCGCGCCGGCCCCGGCCTGCTGGAGCAGCAGTCCCGCGTAGCCGAGGCCGAACGCGGCACGGAAACGCAGGAAGGGGTAGGGGCCGGTCGCGCCGGTCGCGAGCAGCGCCGCCAGGACGAGGTCCACCGGCACCAGCAGCAGGCCCGGCTGGGCGAGGAGCGCGGCGAAGGGGGATCCGGGGAGCGGCCCCCCGGCCAGCGGGGCGAGGCCCGCGCCGGCGGCCAGCAAGAGCCCGGCGAGGGCGCCGCGGCGGCCGAGGGTCGCACCCCGCACGAACCGGGCGGACTCCGCGGCCTCGGCGCGGCTCGAGGCCGCGAGAATTTCCGCGATCTCGGGCGCGGCCGGGGCGGCGGGCGCGGGGGCGGGTGCAGGCCCGGGCGCCGCGGCGGTCGCGTCCTCCGCCCGTGGCGCCGGGGCGGCGGGGGCGGGTCGCGGCTTGAGCGTCAGCCGTTGCCGCGGAGGAAAGGCCAGCGCGAGCAGGTCGGGCCGCTCGGTCAGCGCCACCCAGCCCTCGCGCGTCGTGTCATACACGAGCGTTTCCGGCGTGACCTCCCCGGCGCGCGCCAGGTCGGCGAGCTGCTCGGGCGGGAAGGGGCCCCGTGCCTCGGTGGCGTTCGCGGGGCGCAGGTAGAGCTCCTGCGGAGACATCCCGCGAACCTGCGCCGCGGCCGCGGCAGCGGCAAGAGCGTTCTCCGGGCCGCGCCGGCCCCGCGGTCACATCCGCCGCAGCGGCCGCAGGCCGAGGAGGTGCAGGCCGGTCTCGAGCACCAGCAGGGTCCGCGCGCAGAGCAGCAGCCGGCGGGCGCGCACCGCCGGTTCGTCGACCAGCACCTTGTCCGCGTTGTTGAACGAGCTGTAGTCGCCCGCCAGCTCGAACAGGTAGAGGCACAGCAGGTGCGGCCGGAGCGTCTCGCGGGCCTGGCGGATCGCGTCCGGGAAGCGGATCAGCCGGCGCGCGAGGGCGAGTTCCGCCGGCGTGGCGGGAGCGTCCGCCGCCGCGAGGGCCGTGGCGTCCTCGGGCGCCACCCCGGCCCGGCGGAAGATCGAGTGGATGCGCGCCCCGGCGTAGAGCAGGTAGGGCGCGGTGTTGCCGTCGAGGGACAGCATCTTGTCCCACGAGAACACGTAGTTGCTGCTCCGGTTCTGCGCGAGGTCCGCGTACTGGACCGCCCCGACGCCCACGGCGGCGGCGATCGCGTGGCGCTCCGCCTCAGGCAACTCGGGGCTCTTCGTCGTCACCAGCGCGAACGCCCGCTCCTCCGCCTCGTCCAGCAGCGCCTTCAGCCGGATCACGTCGCCGCTCCGCGTCTTGAGCGCCTTGCCGTCCTCGCCCGTCACCGCGCCGAAGGTCACGTGGTGCAGTTCCGGCAGCCGGTAGCCGCGCGCCGTGAACCATTTCCGCACGGTCAGGAAGAGCTGCTCGAAGTGGTCGGACTGGCGGAAGTCGGTGACGATGACGATGCCGGCGGCCCCGAAGTGCTCGGTGCGGTAAAGGGCGGTGGCGAGGTCGGTCGAGGCGTAGTTGCTGGCGCCGTCGGCCTTGCGGACCAAAAACGGCTGGGTCTTGAACCGCGGGTGCTCGGGGTGGAAGACGACGAGGGCGCCCTCGCTGACCTCCGCGATGCCGGCCGCGGTGAGCTCCGTGTAGACGCGCTCCACCTGGTCGTTGTAGAAGCTCTCCCCGAGGTTGTGGTCGAAGCGGATGCCAAGGCGGTCGTAGATGCGTTGGAAGGCGCCGAGGCTCACCTCGGAGAACTTGCGCCAGAGCGCGACGTTCTCGGGGTCGCCCTGCTGGAGGCGCACCAGCTCGCGCCGGGCCTCCTCAAGCTCGGGCGAACCCTCGGGCGTGGCCTCGTGGCCGCGCTTGTACAGGCGCTCGAGTTCCTCGATCGGATCGGCCGCCAGCGCCGCGGGGTCGGCCCAGCGCTTGTAGCCGTAGATGAGCTTGCCGAACTGCGTGCCCCAGTCGCCGAGGTGGTTGTCGCGGACCACCGTCGCCCCCGTGAACGCGAGCAGGCGGCAGAGGGCCTCGCCGATGACGGCCGACCGCAGGTGGCCGACGTGCATCTGCTTGGCGGTGTTGGGGGAGGAGTAGTCGACGACCCAGGTGCCGGCCGCGCCGCCGGCACAGGCGGCCCGGAGCTGTTCCGCGGTGGCGTGCGCGCGCAGCCACGCGAGGAGGGCCTCCGGCTGCAGGGTGAAGTTGATGAAGCCGGGCCCGGCGACGGTCACGGTGCAGGTGGCGCGGAGCTCCGGGGGCAGGGCGGCGACCAGCTGCTCGGCGAGGGCGCGCGGGTTGAGGCGCCGGGCCTTCGCGTGGGGCAGCACGCCGTTGGCCTGGAAGTCCGCGTGCCGCGGATCGGCGGCGCGGACGTCGGGCTGGAAGTCCGCCGCGTCCGCCCAGCCGGCGGCGGCCGCCGCGGTGCGGAGGGCGGCATCGAGGTCGGCGGCGAGCGGGCAGGCAACGTGCATCCCCGCAGCGAACCGGAAGGCGGGCCGGCCCGGCAAGCGCGGAGTTGCCCGCCGCGGCCCCGGCGCCCAACGTGTCGCCCCAATGCACCCCCGTTCCCGCTTCCCCCACGCCCGGTTCCTCGCCGGCCTCCTGGCCGCCGTTCCCTCCCTGTTCGCCGCCGCTCCCGCCGACCCGCTGCTCGGCCGCTGGGGGCTCGCCCTGCCGAACGGCGCCGCCGGCTGGCTCGAACTCAAGGCCGAGGACGGCTGGGTCGACGGCGCCATCCTCTGGGGCGGCGGCAGCGTGCTCCCCCTCGCGAGCGTCACGTTCGACGGACCCGCGGTCACCGCAACCCGCGTGCGCGAGGTGGAGCGCAAGGACGCCGCGGGTAAGGTGGTTCGCCGGCAACAGCTGACGGAGACCGTGACCGCGCGCCTCGAGGGCGGCGAGTTGCGGGGGACGCGCGTCGTGCCGCGCCCCAACGGCCGGGGCTTCGACCGCACCGAGTTCACCGGCCGGCGCCTTGCCCCGCTGCCGCCGCGCCCCGACCTGGCCGCGGTCCGCTTCGGGTCGCCCGTCGCGCTCTTCAACGGCCGCGACCTGAGCGGTTGGGTGGCGCAGGAGCCGCAGCTGGCCAACGCGTGGTCCGCGGTCGAGGGCGTGCTCGTCAACCGCCCGCCCGCCCGCGAGCCGGGCAAGCCCGCGGCGCGCACGGCGAATCTCCGCACCAGCGCCGAGTTCACCGACTTCCGCCTCACGCTCGAGGTGAACGTTCCGGCCCGCAGCAACAGCGGCGTCTACCTCCGGGGACTCTACGAGGTGCAGGTGGCGGATTCCCACGGCAAGGCGCTGGATTCCCACAACATGGGCGCGATCTACAGCCGCCTCACGCCCGCGGTCGCCGCGGAGAAGCCGCCCGGCGAGTGGCAGTCCCTCGAGCTGACCCTGGTCGACCAGCACGCGACGGTGGTCCTCAACGGCCGCGTGATCATCGACAACCAGCCGCTGGCGGGCGTCACGGGCGGCGCCTTGGGCTGGGATCCCCTCCGCCCGGGCCCGATCCTGCTGCAGGGCGACCACGGTCCGGTATCCTACCGCAATTTGGTCCTGCGGCCGGTGCAGCGCTGAGTCCGGCGGCGGCTCCGGGCGGCGCGGTCTCTTCTTGCCGGCCGCGCGGCCGGTGGGTTGCTTCGGGGTCCCGTGATGCCCCGCCTCGCCCCGCTCCTGCTGACCCTCGTCTCCCTCGCTTCCGGCCTCGCCGCCGCGGATGCCGCCAAGGCGCCGCCGGCGCAGGGGAAGCGCAAGGCCGCCCCGGCCGCGCCCAGTCCCGAGGAGGTGCGCGCCGCGCGCGGGGCCCACGCGCAGATGGACGAACCGCCGGTCGCCACCGCCGCGCGTCCGCAGCAGGTCGCCCCGCCCGCCGAGGGCGAGCGCGTCGCCTTCATCGGCAACGGCCTGGCGGAGCGCGACGTGTATTACAGCCGGCTCGAGACCGAGCTGCACCTCCGCTTCCCGGACCGGCGCCTGTTCGTCCGCAACCTCGGGCGCCCCGGTGACACCCCGGGCTTCCGGCCCCACCCCGCGCGCGTCTCGCAATGGGCGTTCCCCGGCGCCGAGCAGTTCCGCCCCGAACTCGCCTCCCACAACGGCAAGGGGTTCTTCCCGACCCCCGATGAGTGGCTGACTCACCTCAAGGCGGACACCGTGGTCGCGTTCTTCGGCTTCAACGAGTCCTTCGACGGTCCGGAGCGCGCCCCGGTCTTCGAGGCCGAGCTCGACGCCTTCGTGCGGCACACCCTCAGCCGGGCCTACAATGGCCGCGCGGCCCCGCGCCTCGTCCTCGTCTCCCCCCTCGCCTTCGAGGACCTGAGCGCGACGCGGGACCTGCCCAACGGTCAGCGGGAGAACGCGAGCCTCGCCGTCTACGCCGCCGCGATGCGCCGGGTCGCGGAGCGCCACCGCCTGACCTTCATCGACCTCTTTGAGCCGACCCGCCGCCGTTATGCCGCGGGCGGGCCGCCGCTCACGCTCAACGGCTTCGCGCCCACCGAGGCGGGGTACCAGGAGCTCGCCCGCCTGCTGGCCGACGGCCTCTACGGCCCGGCCCCCGCGGCCCGCAGCGAGGCGGATCCGGCGCTCGTGCACGCGGCGGTCAAGGAGAAGGACTGGCTCTGGAACAACGACTACAACCTGGTCAACGGCGTGCACACCCACGGCCAACGCTACCAGCCGTACGGGCCGCAGAACTATCCGGACGAGGTGCGCAAGACGCGCGAGATGATGGCGCTGCGCGACCAGTTGATCCACGACGTGGCCGCCGGCCGGAAGCGGGACCTCGCGGTCGACGACAGCCGGACGCACGCGCTGCCGCCGGTGCCGACGAATTTCAAGCCGGGCGGCGCGATGGGCACCGGCCGGTATCGCCCGGGCCGCGACGTGATCCCCGACCTCAAGCCGATGGAAGGCTTCAAACTGGAGCTGTTCGCCTCGGAGAAGGAGTTCCCCGATCTCGCCAACCCGGTGCAGATGTCGTTCGACAACCGGGGCCGGCTCTGGGTCGCGGTGATGCCGAGCTACCCGCACTGGCGCCCGGGCGACCCCAAGCCCAACGACAAGCTGCTCATCCTCGAGGACACCAACGGCGACGGCGTCGCGGACCGCCAGAAGGTCTTCGCCGACGGCCTGCACCTCCCGATCGGCTTCGAGTTCGCGCCCGAGGGGGTCTACCTGGCGCAGGAGCCGAACCTCGTGTTGCTGGTGGATGACGACGGCGACGACCGCGCGGACCGCACCGAGATCCTGCTCCACGGCTTCGACACCCACGATACCCACCACGCGATCTCCGCCTTTTCCGCCGACGCCTCGGGCGCCTTCTATCTCTGCGAGGGCCGCTTCCTCCACTCGCAGGTGGAGACCCCGTATGGCCCGCGGCGGGTGAACGACGGCGGCGTCTGGCGCTTCGACCCGAAGAACTTCCGCCTCGAGCGCTACAGCCAGGCGGATTACAACAACCCCTGGGGCGTGGCCTTTGACGACTGGGGGCAGTGCTTCATTTCCGACGCCTCCGACGGCCTCAACTGGTGGGGCCTGCCGCTCTCCGCCAAGATGCCCTACGGCGTCGAGATCCCGAAGACGCGCACCTTCACCCCGAAGCGCTCGCGGCCGACCTCGGGCTCCGAGTTCGTCTCCTCGCGCCATTTCCCGGACCACCTGCAGGGCCAGTTCATGATCTGCAACAGCATCGGCTTCCTCGGCATCGGCCTGTCGGCGATTCGCGAGGACGGCGCCGGTTTCCTCGGCACGCTGGCCGGCGACCTGGTTTCCGGCAACGACCCGAACTACCGCCCGGTCGACCTCGAGTTCGCGCCGGATGGCTCCCTTTACTTCATCGACTGGCACAACGCCCTGATCGGGCACATGCAGCACAACGCCCGCGACCCGAACCGCGACCACGAGCATGGCCGGATTTACCGGGTGACTTATCCCGGTCGCCCGCTGGTGCCCGTGGCGAAGGTGGCCGGGGCCACGATTCCCGAGCTGCTGGAGAATCTGAAGCTGCCCGAGTACCGGACCCGCTACCGGACGCGCCGTGAGCTCCGCGGCCGCCCCACGGCGCAGGTCCTGCCCGCGGTGCGCGCGTGGGTGGCCCGCCTCGACCGCGCCGATCCGCTGTATGAACGTCACCTCTGCGAGGCCCTCTGGGCCACCTGGGCCCAGAACCAGCCGGACGCCGCCCTGCTCCGGCAGGTCCTCGCCGCCTCCCGCCACGAGGCCCGCGCCGCCGCCGTGAATGTCGTCCGCTACGCCCACCTCCAGATTCCCGGCGCGGTCGACCTGCTGCTCCAAGCCGCGCGCGACCCGCACCCGCGCGTGCGTCTTGAGGCCATCGTTGCCGCTTCCTGGCTCGATAACGCGGACGGCGCCCGCGTCGTCCTCGAGGCGCTCCGCCTGCCGCTGGACGCGTGGATGGGCCCGGTGACGCGGCATATCCTGACGCACACCCTGAAGGACGATGCCGAGGCGCTGCGCGCGGCCGGGGGCGTGGACCTGGCGAAGAACCCGGCGGCCGCGGCGTTTTTCGCGGGCCAGTACGACTTCCCGGCCCCGCCGAAGACCGAGGCGGAGCAGAGTTTCGGGCCCAGCCGGCCCCTCACCGGCGAAGACAACCGGATCTACCGCATCGGCAAGGAGGTCTACCTCCGCGACGCCCATTGCGCGACCTGCCATCAGGCGAACGGCAAGGGACTCGCGGGCGTCTATCCGCCGCTCGAGCGGAGCAACTGGCTCGATGACGACGAGCGCCTGATCAAGCTCACCCTCAAGGGCCTCTGGGGTCCGATCGAGGTCAACGGCGTCAAGTACGATCCCGCGAACGGCGTGCCGCCGATGACCGGCTTCGGCGGGTTGCTCAACGACAACGAGCTGGCGGCGGTCCTGAGTTACGTGCGGCTCTCGTTCGGCAACAATGGCGCGATGATCTCGGCCGAGCAGGTGGCGAAGGTCCGCGCGGCGACGCGCGACCGGACGAACTTCTATATGGTGGATGAGCTCTTGAAGGAGCACCCGTTGGCGCCGCGCCCGGCTCCCTCCGCCCCCGCGCCCGCCGCCCCGCGCCCGTGAGGCGCCGACGCGTCCCCGGTTGCCAAGCCGGCCGGGGGCGCCCAGCCTTGGCCCCGTGAACGGCCCCTGGGACATCCTCAAGACCCTCTCCGACCCGACCCGGGTCCGGTTGCTCGCGCTGCTCTCGCGGGAGGAGCTCTCGGTCGCCGAGCTGCAGGAGATCCTCGCGATGGGCCAGTCGCGCATCTCCTCCCAGCTGGCCCTGCTGCGTTCGGCCAACCTGGTGAGCGACCGGCGGGAGGGGAAGAACGCGTTCTACTCGCGCCGGGCGGACGTGCCCGCGGCGACGGAGGCGCTCGTGGTGGCGGCGCTGGCGGCGGTGGCCGGGTCCGCCCCGATGCAGGCGGATCAGGCGAATCTCGAGCGCATCCTGCAGCGCCGGCGGCGGACGCAGGAGCAGTATTTCAACCTGATCGCCGGCCGGCTCGGCCGGAACTACTGCCCGGGCCGCTCGTGGGAGGCGATCGGGCGCCTGGCGCTGCAGCTGACTCCCGCGATCGACATCGCGGACCTCGGGGCGGGGGAGGGGCTCGTGTCGCAGCTGCTGGCGCGGCGGGCGAGGCGGGTCTGGTGCATCGACAACTCGCCCCGGATGGTCGAGGTCGGGGCCGCGTTGGCCGAGAAGAACGGGCTGGCGAACCTCACCTACCGTCTCGGCGACATCGAGCGCGTGCCGCTGCCGGACGCGTCGGTCGACCTCGCCATCCTCAGCCAGGCCCTGCACCACGCCCGTCAGCCCCAGCGGGCGGTGGACGAGGCTTTCCGCATCCTGCGGCCCGGCGGCCAGGTGCTCGTGCTCGACCTGAACGCGCATTCGTTCGAGCAGGCGCGCGAGCTTTACGCGGATGTCTGGCTCGGGTTCGCCGAGGGCACGCTGCATGGTTTCCTGAAGCAGGCCGGCTTTCAGAAGGTGGAGGTCAGCGTGGTCGCACGCGAGGAGGCCGAGCCCGGTTTCGAGACGCTGCTGGCCAGCGGCCTCCGGCCGGAAGGAGCCGCGTCGTGATCGCGCGCCTCCGCCCCGCCTGGTTCGGAGGACTTGCGCTTCTCCTGACCTGGCCGGCGGTGGCGTCCGCCGCGGCGCAGCGCGAGGAGAGCGTGGAATTGGCGCCCGGGCGCCGCGTCACGATCGCGGTGCCGTCCGGATTTGGGGTGGAGCGTCCGGCGGCACCCGCCGCCCCGCCGGAGCTGCGGCTCCAGGATGCCGCGGGCCGGGTCAGCCTTGAACTCGCGTTCCTGCCGGATCCCGAGGGTCGCGCCGCGACGCCGCGGGCGCGCCGGGAGCGGCTGGTGGAACTGTTCGAGGAGTACGTCGCTGCCTCCGTCGAGCAGGCGATGCGCTTCGAGGAACTCGAGCCGCGCCGCGGCGCCGGCACGTGGTGCCTCTTCACCGACCGTGCGCTGGTCGGCCGCGTCGACTTGCCCCCGCACGAGTATCGCCTCCTTGCGGTCGGGGTGAAGGCGTGGCCCGGGGTGATGGTTGTCTTCCGACTGTTCAGTCAGGACGCGGAGTCGCCCGCGCACCGGGCGGCTTGGGCAATGCTGCGCGAGAGCGTGGAGGAGCGTCCCGTGCCGCTGCGTTGAAGGATTCTTGCATTTGTCAGAGGGACTTTACGCTTTTTTTACCACGTCCGGAGTTGCCAATCCCGGAGTCGCCCTTTGCCTCGACCTTCAGGTACTAAACCTCATCCCGTCCGCCTTATGTCCCTACGTATGATCCGTTCTGTTTTGTCCCTCGCTGCGGTTCTGGCCTCGGCGTCCGCGCTGTCCGCGCAGAATCAACTTGCTCCCCTCATCCAGGCTGTCCGCTCCGAGCTGCGCATCCCGGACAAGTACATCGTCGTGCTCAAGTCGGGCGCGCAGGCTTCCGTTGTGGCGAGCCGTCACGGGATCGTGGCCGAGAATACCTACAGCTCTGCCGTGCAGGGCTTCTCCGGTCGCCTGACCCTCCGCCAACTGCTGGCCCTCGCGCTGGATGGGCAGATCGCCTACATCGAGGAGGATCAGATGGTCCGCATCAGCAACGACACCGTGCCTCCGGGCATCGCTCGCGTCGGCGCCACGCTGAACGCGAAGGCCCTCATCAATACCTCGAATGCGGAGAGTGTGAACGTCGACATCGCAATCATCGACACGGGTATCCAGCTCACGCACCCGGACCTGAATGTCTTCCGCAACGTGAGCTTCGTCACCGGCGCCCGTAACGGCAACGACGACAACGGCCACGGCACGCACTGCGCCGGCACCGCCGCCGCGCGGGATAACAACGTCGGAGTCGTCGGTGTGGCGCCCGGCGCGCGGCTCTGGGCGGTAAAGGTCCTCGACCGCACCGGCAGCGGCACGATCGCCAACGTCATCCGTGGCGTCGATTACGTCACCGCCAATGCTGCCTCCATCGAGGTCGCCAACATGAGCCTGGGCGGCGGGAACTCGGCCACGCTGAACAATGCGATCGCCAACTCGGTCGCCCGGGGCGTGGTCTACGTGGTCGCGGCCGGCAACAGCAACATCGACGCGGCGAACTCCTCCCCGGCCAACAGCCCGAACGTGATCTGCGTCAGCGCGACGGTCGACACCGACGGCCTCCCCGGCGGGTTCGGACTCGCGACGGCCTACGGCGCGGACGACACCTTCGCCTCCTTCAGCAACTACGGAGCGGTGGTCGATATGGCTGCTCCTGGCGTGAACATCCTCTCGACCTACATCGGTAGCCAGTACGCGACGATGAGCGGGACGAGCATGGCCGCTCCCCATGTCGCCGGTGCGGCTGGTCTCTACCTGGCGGGCCGGGCCAAGCCGACGACGGCTGTCGCGGCCGCTGCCGCTCGCGCCGCGATCATCGCCGCTGGCCACCTGCAGAGCAGCCCCAACGGGTTGAAGGGTGCGGACAAGGACGCCTTCCCGGAGCCCGTCCTGAACGCGACCAATCTCTGAGCGGTCGTTTCGTTCCGACTTTCAGCCGCCCTGCCGCCGGGGCGGCTTTTTTGTGTCCGGCGTGGTTGGCTCGGGAGTCAGAGGACTTCCGCGAACGAGCGCCGCAGGAGCGAGAACAGCACCGCCCCCACCGCGCAGGCGCCGAGCCCCACGGCGTAGAGCTGCAGGAGCGGTTCCCACGGCATTGGTTCCTGCCAGAGGACCACGCGCCGGCTCAGGTCCAGGAGCTGCAGCAGGGGGTTATGCCAGAGGAAACCGAGCTCCGCCGGAATTTTGGTCGGCGGATACATCACGGCGGAGGCAAAGAGGAGGGCGGTCGAAACAAAGGGCGTGACCTGGCCCAGATCGCGCACGAAGACCCCGATCGCCGCCAAGGCCCACGCCACGCCCAGGGCCAGGAGCAGCAGCGGCAGGACCAGCACCGGCAACCAGAGCACCCCCGCCGAGAGTCCGACCGTGGAGAAAGCCGCGCCGACCAGCACCAGCGCGAGCCCGGCCGCGAGGTGGAACATCGTGGCGCCGAGGTGGGCCACCGGCAGCGCCTCGAGCGGGAAGACCACCTTCTTGACGAAGTTGGGGTTGGCCACGATCACGCCCGGCGCCCACGCCAAGGTCTCCGAAAACGCGTGGAACAGGGTCAGCCCCAGGAAGAGCGCGAGGGAGAAATCGAGGTGCGTTTCTCCCGGCACCACCCCGAAGCGTTGGCCGTAGATGAGGCCGAAGACCACGAAGTACAGCCCCAGCATCGAGAGCGGGGTCAGGAGGGCCCAGATCGGTCCGAGGCGGCTGCCCCGGTGGCGCAACTCGATGTTGCGGCGGGTGAACTGCCAGACCAGTCCGCGCCGGGTCCACAACCCCGCGACCATCCGCGCGGGTTCAAGGATCAGTGCCTGCACCAGGGGTCGGGCCATAGTCGCGGTCAACGGGAATGGCCGGGCAGCGCGCGGAGGCAACTTTCAACCGCCTCCGGCGCCACGAACGACAGCGCGCAGGCCTCGTCGTTGATCCCGTGGCTGATCACCCAGCGCCCCCCGCTGAACGCCGCACCGCAGGGATAAATTACCTCGTCGACCGCGGGATTCAGCCGCGGATACTCCCGCCGCCCACGCCGTGCGCGGGCCAGCTCCAGCGGCGCCGCAGGGCCCGCGAGCGGCGCGAAATCCGGGCCGGTGCGGAAGCAGTAGACGCCGACCTGGTAGCAATAGCCGGCCGCACCGTCGTGGACCGAATGGCAGAACGACCAGAACCGCCCCGCGTGCCACACCGGGGGCGCTCCACCCCGCAGGCCTCCGTGCGCCGCGGGATAGCCAGGCAGCTCCCACGTGGTGGTGGCGGCGTCGTCGCAGACCACCGCACCCTCACCGGCCAGCGAGAGCCGGAGCACGCGATGCGGGGTGACGGAGTAAACCGCGTAAAGGTTTCCCTCGGAGGTGGCGAAGGCCGACCAGTTCTTCTCCAGCGGCCGCCGGGGACCGGCGAGCTGGAGTTCCCGCGCGCGGCCCACCGGGAGCAGGGTGCGCGGATCCACCTCCTGCAGGAACTGGTGGTTGTGCGGTTCGTGCCAGCCCGAGTTCCAGTACACGAAGATGCGTCCGCCCCAGCGGTGCAGGCGGGGATCCGCCAGCCAGCCCCGCGCCACGGGCGAAAGCGTGGGATCGTCCGGGAACACCACGGTGTCCGAGAACGCGACCGGCGAGCCCGGGATGACCTCGAACGCCGCGTCGAGCCGGCAACACGCGAGCCGGCGCAGGCCGTCCCCCAGCACCACCCGGTAGGCGAGGATCCAGCCGGTGCCGTCGGCGAGCAGGCCCGGATTGAACGCGCGGATGGGCCCGGGCAGGGCGCGCCACGCGGCGGGCAGCAGCTGGTCCGCGGGCAGCTCCCGGCACTCGTGCTCCGCGGCGCCCGTCATCGCGCGAAGAACTCCCGCACCGCCGCGCACACGTAGTCGATCTGCGCGTCCGTGTGGTGTGGGCCGAGGGGAAGGCTGAGCACCTCGGCCGCAAGCTGTTCCGCGAGGGGAAAGTCCCCGGGCCGCCCGCCCGCGGCGGCGTAGGCCGGCGTGAGGTGGGGCGGCACCGGGTAGTGGATCTGCGTGCCGATGCCCGCCGCGGTGAGGTGGCGCTGCAGGGCGTCGCGCCGCGCGGTGCGCACGACGAACAGGTGCCAGACCGGTTCCGCGCCGGGCGGAGTCGAGGGCAAGGTCAGGCCGGGGATCCCGGCGAGTTGCGCGTGATAGCGGGCGGCCAGGCGGACGCGGCGGGCGTTCCACGCGGCGAGGTGGGGCAGCTTCACCCGCAGGAACGCCGCCTGCAGTTCGCTGAGCCGGGAATTGAGCCCCTGGAACTCGTGCTGGTAGCGCACCTTCGAACCGTAGTTGCGCAGGTGGCGGAGCCGCTCGGCCAGGGCGTCGTCGTCGGTCGTGACCGCGCCAGCATCCGCCAGGGCGCCCAGGTTCTTGCTGGGATAGAAGCTGAACGCGGCGGCGTGGCCGAGGGCGCCCACCGCCTTGCCGCCGAGCCGGGCGCCGTGGGCCTGGGCGGCGTCCTCGAGGACCAACAGCCCGCGCGGGGCTGCCAGCGCGTGCAGCGCCGCCGTGTCCGCGGGCAGGCCGTAAAGGTGGATGGGCAGGAGCGCGCGCGTGCGGGGCGTCAGGAGGGCGGCGACGCGCGCGGGGTCGAGGTTGTACGTGCGGGGATCGGGCTCGCAGGGCACCGGACGCGCGCCCACCTGCGAGACCGCCAGCCAGGTGGCGATGTAGCCGTTGGCGGGCACGATCACCTCGTCCCCGGGCCCGATGCCGCGGGCGAGCAACACCAGTTGCAGCGCCTCGAGGCCGTTGGCGACGCCGATGCAGTGGCGGGTGCCGACGCTGGCGGCGAACTCCGCCTCGAAGGCCTCGAGTTCGCGGCCCAGCAGGAACCAGCCGGAGTCGAGCACCCGCCGGTACGCGGCGTCTAGGTCGGCGCGGAGCTCGGCCGTGGGCGGCTTGAGGTCCAGGAGGGGCACTTGCATCGCGGGAGAGTGGAGCGGTTTCCGCGACGGTGGCGAGGAAACGCGCGGCGCGCCGCCGCCGGGAGAAACCTGTTGCAAAGGCCCCTGAAATCCCGCGCTTTGGCCGCGCTTCCTCCCGTGCCGATGCTCCCCCGTCTCCCGTCCTTCCGCCGGGCCCTCGCCGCGCTGCTGGCGTGGGTCGGGATGGGCGTTGCCGGCGTCCGGGGCGCCGCCGGGCCGGACGTGGCCGGAACCCTGCCTGAGCACCACCTGCCGGCGTTGCGGGAACTGCTGGAGACGGCCGGGCGGCGCTCCCCCCAGCTGCTGGCCCAGGACCTCGAGCGCATTCTGGCCGGCATCCGCATCCAGAGTACGGATGCGCAGCGGCTCCCCAACGTCGGCGGCGGCCTCAGCTACGCGATCAACCAGACGGCGATCTCCTCGAACACCAGTTCCCAGACGCGCGACAGCGGCGGCTTCTACAATTTGGGCGTCACGCAGCCGCTCTACCATTGGGGCGCGCTGCAGAACCAGAGCGCCTCGGCGCGGATCAACGCGCTCATCGCGCAGAAGGCGTTCACCCAGGCCGCCCGGGATCTGCGGGTCGTCATCCGGCGGGCTTTCCTCGGCCTCGTGGCGGAGAAGGCGCGGGTCACTGCGGCCGCGGAGGCGGTCCGGCTGGTCGCCGCGGAGGTGGCGGTGCTCGAGGAGAAGAAGTCCCGCGGCGTGGCGTCGGCCGCAGCCGTCGAGGGGGAAAAGCTTCGCCTCCGCGAAGTCCGCCTCGACCACGACCGGCTGGCCGCCGAATTCGAGGCCAACCGCGCCCGCCTCGCGCGGTTGGCGGGCGCGCCCGAGTTGCCCGAGGCCGCCATCCCGGCCGCCCTCCCCGCGACGCTGCCCTCCGCGGAGCTCGCCGCCGCCGTCGCCGCGACCGCCCTCCGTGATGGCGCGCGCAGCACCCTGGAGTACGAGATCCACGACCTGCGGCTGAAGGACGCGCTGCTGCGGCACGAGATCGAGAAGGTCCGGCTGCGCCCCAAGTTCTACCTCAGCGCCGGCGCCAGCCTCGAGAACTCCACCAACGTCAACGACAACACGGTGAACCAGCAGGGGGTGCAGCGGCGCACGGTCAGCGTGTTCGCCCAATGGTCGATCTTCGACGGCTTCGCCACCCGGGCCGCGGTCCGCGAGGCGGCCGCCGGCCGCCGCGCCCAGGAACGGCGCGCCGAGACGGAGATCGAGGCCCTGCTGCAGAACATCCAACTGCTCGAGCGCGGGCTCCGGCTCGACGCCGAACAAGTCTCCCTCGCGGAGATCCGGCTCGGCATCGCCACGGAAGGCAGCCGCGTCATCGCCCGCGAGGTCGAGCTCGGCAACGCTCCGCGCGGCGACCTGGAGCGTTCCCGCGCGGGCATCCTCCAGGCCGAGATCCGCCTCCAGGAATCCCGCGCCCTCCTGTTGTCCCGTTGGGCCGAATTGGTTGCCCTCGCCGGCGCCGAGCCCAACCGTTGAGGGCCTCTCCCCCGCCTATGTCCACCTCTCCCCGTCGCGGCCGCCGCCTGCTGCTCCTGGCGCTCGTCGTCACCCTCGCCGCCGGGGGCGTCCTCGTCTTCCTGCAGGGCGCGCGCGCCACGGCCCGCGTCAAGGCCGCGAACCGCGACACGGCGATCGACGCGGTCACCGGCAGCGTCGTGGTCGACGCCGAGGGCGGGTTCAAGGAGCTGAAGAGCGAGTCGGCCGGCAAGGTGGTGACCGCCAACCTCCGGCCCGGAACCCATTTCCGGAAGGGCGACGTCCTGGTGCAGCTCGACACGACCGAGCTCGACCGCCAGATCAGCGAGACCCGCCGGAAGTACGAGGCGGACAAGGCCCGCGCCCGCCTGCTCCTCGAGAACAACCCGGAGCGCAAGGTCGCGGAGGAACGCCTCGCCACCGCGCGCCGCCTGTTCGAGCTGGGCAATGCGCCGGAGGAGGAAGTGAAGGGGCTCCAGCGCGCGCTGGACGAGATCGACCGCCGCCTGCGGCTGACCGAGTTCGACGACCGCAAGGGCGATGCCGACTTCAAGGTGGCGATGGAGGCGCTCGAGCTGCAACGGGAGCGGATGCGGGTCACGGCGCCGTTTGACGGCACGATCCACAATACCGGTGCGCTGACGTGGGAGGGCGCGTTGATCAACGCCGGCCAGCCGGTCGCGCTCGTCTTCTCCCGCAAGCGCATCGTCATCGCGAAGATCAGCGAGGAGAGCTTCGGCCGCGTGAAGCTGGGGCAAGGCGCCCGGATCCGGCTGCTGACCTATGGCACCCAGAACTTCGACGCCACGGTGTCCGAACTGCTGCCGGCCGCCGACGACGCGCAGCGGTTCACCGTGTACCTCGACGTGAAGGCCGACCCCGAGCTGCTGCGGCCGCTGAGCACCGGCGAGGTGACGATCACCGTGGATACCGTGCCGGACCAGATCATGGTCCTGCGGCGGTCCCTCTTTGACGGCAACAAGGTGCTGGTGGTGCGCGACGGCCGGGTCGAGCGCCGCACGCTCGAGGTGGGTTACGTCTCGCTCAACAACGCGCAGGTGAAGCGCGGCCTGGCGGTGGGCGAGCTGGTCATCGTCGACCAGCTGGAGGAGTTCCGCGAGGGCCAGCGGGTCAAGGTCGAGGTCACCTTCTGAGCGCCCCGCGCCGCCCGTCCGCCGTGACGTCCCCGAACCTGCGCATCGCCTACCGCTTCCTCACCGCGAAGAAGCGGGCGATGGTGATGAGCCTGGCCTGCACCATCCTCGGCGTGGGCCTGTTCATCGTGACCCAGGCCACCACCAGCGGCTTCGAGCGCTTCTTCACCAAGACGATCCTTGGCATCAACGGGGCCATCCGCATCGAGGACAAGATCCAGGACACGATGCGCAGCATGGCCGCGGCCGGCGGGGGCGACTCCCACTTCGCGCGGCGCGACGGCGTGAAGTACATCGAGGGGATCGAGGAGCCGCAGGCGCTGATGGCGGCGGTGCGGGAGTTCCCCAACGTGCGCGGCGTTTCCGCGGTGGTCCGGGGCAACGTGCAGCTCCAGAGCGCGTTCAAGCTGGAGGACGCCCAGGTCTTCGGGATCCGCCTGGAGGACCACGTGCGCGTCTCCGATCTGGCCGAGCAGGTGACGAACGGCAGCCTCGAGGATTTCCGCAACTCCCCCACGGGTGCGCTGGTCGGCCGCGTGCTCGCCGATCGCCTGCAGCTGGCGGTGGGCGACTCGCTGGTCATCTCCGCCCGGGGCGCGTCGCGCCGGGTGCAGGTGGCGGCCATTTACGAGACGGGCTATCGCGAGGTCGACAAGACGAACGTCTACCTCCACCAGCCCGAGGCGCGCTCGCTCCTCAAGCGCCCCAGCGGCGCGACGTTCCTCCAGATCAGCCTCCACGACCCGGCGCGGGCGCCGCAGGACGCCGCGCGCCTCGAGCAGGTCCTCCGCCACAGCGTGAAGCCGTGGCAGGAGCGCGAGAAAACTTGGCTCGCCGTCTTCCGCGCCTTGCGGATCTCCACGATGATTACCGTCTCGGTGTTCACGCTCATCGCCAGCCTGGCGATGTTCAACACGCTCGCGATGATCGTCCTCGAGAAGACCAAGGACATCGCGATCCTCCGCTCGATGGGCTACGAGCGCCGCGACGTCACCCGGATCTTCCTCTGGCAGGCCGGCCTCGTGCTCGCCGTGGGCGCCGTCGCGGGCGCGCTGCTCGGGGCGGCGGTCACTTGGCTCGTGGCGCAGGTCCCGCTGCCGATCAACGGCATCTTCAAGACGGACCGCTTCATCGTCACCTGGGACCCGGCCCACTACGCGGGCGCCGTCCTCACCGCGGTGGTGATGGTGATGGTCGCGAGCCTCATCCCGGCCCGCCGCGCCGCGCGGCTCGAGCCGGGCGACATCGTCCGCGGCACCGCCCAGTGACGTCTTCCGCCCCCGCCTCCGCCGCCGGTCCCGCCTGGGCCCTCCGCTGCCGCGGCCTCCACCGCCACCTCGGCGAGGGCGAGGGCCGCGTGCACGTGCTCAAGGGGGTGTCGTTCGAGGCGGAGCGGGGCCAAGTTTACGCGATCGTTGGTCCGTCCGGCTGCGGCAAGAGCACGTTGCTCTACCTCCTTGGGCTGCTCGACCGGCCGGACGAGGGCGAGATCGAGATCAACGGCCGACGGATGTCGAACCACGACGACGCCGCCCGCACCGCCGCGCGCGGCGAGCACATCGGCTTCGTCTTCCAGTTCCACTTCCTGATGCTGGAGTTCACCGCGCTGGAGAACGTGATGATGCCGATGCGCAAGCTGGGCCGGCTCGCGCCCGCGGCGATGCGCGAACGGGCCCACGCGCTCCTCGACTCCGTCGGGCTAGGCGCCAAGACGCACCGGCTCGGCACCCAGCTCTCCGGTGGCGAGCAACAGCGGGTCGCGATCGCCCGCGCGCTCGCGAACCAACCCGCCATTTTGCTCGCGGACGAACCGACCGGGAACCTCGACGTCCGCAATTCCAACCTGGTCTTCGACCTGCTCACCCGCCTCGCCAAGGACAACGGGCAGGCGGTGGTGCTGGTCACGCACAACCCGGAGATCGCGCAGCGCTGCGACGTCACCCGCCCGATGCGCGACGGACTTTTCGTCTAGTCGCCGCCGCGCGCGGCCCGGCGCCGCAGGAGGGACCAAAGCAGCGGGCGCGGCAGCACGCGGAAGAGCCAGGCCGCGAAGGCCACCGTCCGGCCCGGGTGTACGCTCGGCCGGCCGGCGGCGAGCGCGGCTAGGCCGGCCGCGACCACGGCTTCCGGGGGCATCCGCAGGGGGCCGGTGCCGCGGCGGTCCGTGTCCGGCCCACCCGGGCGGCGTGCCGCCCCGCTGAATCCCGTCGGCGTGGGACCGGGGCAGAGGCAGGTGACGGTCACCCCGCAGGGCGCCAGTTCCACCGCGAGGGCCTCGGCGAAGCTGCTGACGTAGGCCTTGGAGGCCGCGTAGACCGCCAGTTCCGGCACGGGCAGGCTGGCGCCGAGGGAGGACACCTGGAGGATCCCGGCGGGCCGGGTGAGTCGGGGGAGCAGCGCGTGAGTCAGGAGCGTGAGCGCGGTGATGTTCAGCTCCAGCACCGCGCGGGAGCGGGCGGCGGGCGCCGCGTCGAACCGGCCGTAGTCCCCGAGGCCGGCGTTGTTCACCAGCAGGTTCGGCCGGAAGGCGGTGGCATCGAGGGCGGCCAGCAGGGCGTCGCGGCCGGCGTCCGTCGCGAGGTCCGCGACGAGGAGCCGGACCTCCGCGGATCCGGGGGGAAGGCTCCGCCGGACCGCTGCCAACTCGGCCTCGCGGCGAGCCACGAGGAGGAGGGCGGCGGCGCGGGGCGCGAGTTGCCGGGCGAACTCGGCGCCGAGGCCGGAGGATGCCCCGGTGATCACCGCGCGGCAGCCTTCGAGGGGAAAGCGAGTCTTCATCGGGCGAGGGTGGCGGCCACGGCGGCGAAGACGGCCGGGACCTCGAGGTGACGGACGCAGTAACTGCGATACGAGTCGCCCGGGACGCAGGGCCCGGGGGCCGCGGTTCCGAGGCAGGCGCAGGGCAGGGGGGCCTGCAGCACCGTGTGGCCTTCGCCGGGCGGGCGCCAGATGGTGGCGTTCTGCCCGCCGAAGAGGGCGATCACCGGAGTGCCGGTGGCGGCGGCGACGTGCATCGGGCCGCTGTCGTGGCCGAGGAACACGTCGCACTGGGCGGCCAGCGCCGCGAGCGCGCCGGGCGTGGTCAGCGGGCGCAGGGTGACCAGATGGGTGCGCGCGGTCCGGCGGAGGGCGTCGACCAAGGGTTCCTCCCCGGGGCCCGCGGTCAGGAACACCTGGACGCCGAGTTCGTCTTGGAGGCGGTCGCAAACCGCGGCGAAGCGTTCCGCGGGCCAGAGACGGAAGGCGCTGCGGGAGCCCGGGTGCACCAGCACGCGGCGGGGCCGGCGCGGATCCGCGGTGCGGGGACCGCCGGTGAGGCGGGCGGCGGCGGCGAGGTCGGCGGCCAGCGGGACCAGGCGCGGGGTGCGCTCGACCACCGGCACCCCGAGGGCGGCCGGCAGGGCCAGGTACGTGTCGATAATGGGGTGGGAATCGTAGAACGCGTTGGTGACCTTCGCCGCGTGGGTGTAGAGGCGCGGCCAGCGGTGCGGGATGAGTTCACGGTCGAAGGTCGCCCGCACCGGAGCGCCGGAGAGGCGGGTGACGAGGGCGGTGCGCTCCGTGTTGTCGAAGTCCAGCGCGTGCGTGGCGCCGAGCACGCGGAGCCGGCGCACGAACCCGGGCCACTCGCGGGCGCGGCGCGGGAAGGAGAGGACCCCGTTGAGCTCGGGCTGGAGCGGCGCGAGGCCGGCGTAGGCGGC
>JAIXQE010000228.1 GCA_027485815.1 Opitutaceae bacterium | reverse complement strand
GGCCCGCCGCCGCCGCGGCCATCCGCGAAGCGCAGGCTCAGGCCCTCGACGGGCCGGAAGCCGAGCGTCCCGCGCAGCTCCGCCTTGGCGCCCAGCACCGGGCAGAATTGGAGCAGGATCTCCAGGGCGTGGCTGCGCTTTCCATCGCGGGGCAGCGGCACCTTCTCCCCGTAGAACAGGCCCGAGCACTCGCGCGCGTCGGAACGGCCCACCTTGCGGTCGGCGTGCACCCGCGAGGTCAGCAGGCCCGTGCGCAGAAGGCCCTGCAGGTCGAAGACGAAATCGTAGTGCTTCCGCCGCAGCTCGCGCGTCAGGCGCAGGAATCCCTTCGCGCCACCGCCGCGTTCGAAGATATGAACCTCGTCGACCGCCGTGCATGCCCGCACGATCGGCGCGAAGATCTCGCGCACGACCCACGAGATCCTCAGGTCCTCCACCTGCGCCTTGAGCGACGCCGCCACCTGCAGCCCGTGGACGATGTCCCCGAGGGAGGAAGGCTTGATGATGAGGAGCTCGGTCATGGACGCCTGAAAGCGTCCAAGGCACCGCCGCCGCCGCGCCGAGGCAACCCCTTTTCCGCGCGGCGGGAGCCCGCGGGCGGCTCAGACCTTCGCCGCCGAGGGGATCTCGAAGCCCTTCTGATTGGGGTCCTGTAGCAGCGCATTGGCCTCGGCCGCGAACTCCCCGGTGTGCCGCTCGGCCGCCGGGTCGAAGGTCAGCCAGGGACCGACAACGTACTCCGCCCCGTTTTCGGGGACACCCGCGCCGTCGCGCATCATCTCGTGGAGCTTCAGGAAATGCTCCGCGGCGGCCGCGTTGTCGCCGAAGCGCCCCGCCTTGGCGTTGAACGGCACCTTCTTCCCCAAGCGGTAGGAATTGTTCATCAGGTGGCCCAGCACGCTGGCATAATGGGACTCCTCGGCGTTACCGTTGGCCATCTCGGGCTTGCCCGCGCGGCAGGCCTCAATGAACGAGCCCCAATTGCCGCCCGGGGTGACCTTGCCGGGGGGCAGGTCGAGCTTCTCGCCCTTGGCGCTGCCCTTGGCGAAATAGGTTCCGTCGATGATCTTCCCGCCGTCCTCGAAGTAATACTCGTTCTTCACCTGGTGCACGTAGCCCGGGTGGTTCACGTTGCGTACATTGAAGAACACCTGCTGGCCGTTCGGGTACTCGGCGATGGCGAACATCGTGTTCGGGGTCTCGCCCTGGTCGTTCCACTTGAAGCGGCCGCCGAGCGCCATCACCCGCACGGGGTTGGTCAGCTTGGGCTCGAGCGCCCAGCGGGCGACATCGAGCTGGTGCGTACCCTGGTTGTTCATGTCCCCGTTGCCGGTGGCCCAGAACCAGTGCCAGTTGTAATGAACGAGGTTCGGATGGTAGTCGGTCTTCGCCGGCCCGCGCCAGAGGTTCCAGTCGAGCCCCGCCGGCGGCGCGCCCGCGGGCTTCATGCCGATCGTGTCGCGCGGCTTGCAGCAGTAGCCGTAGGAAACCTGCAGGCGCCCAAACTTACCGGCTTGGATCGCCGCGTGGAGCCCCGCCAGCTTCGCGTCGCTCCGGCGCTGGGTGCCGTGCTGGATGACCACCCCGTACTTGCGCTGCGCGGCCACCACCACCCGGCCCTCGACCACGTCGTGGCTCATCGGCTTCTCGACGTACACGTGCTTGCCCGCCTGCGCGGCCCAGATGGTCATCAGCGAGTGCCAGTGATTCGGCGCCGCGATGGAGATCGCATCGAGGGTCGGGTCAGCGAGAGCCTTCCGCACATCCGCGACGCCCTGAGGGGTATAACGGCCCTGCACCCGCTCCTGCACATTCTTGAGGGTCCGCTCCAGCACGCGCTGGTCCGGGTCGATCAGGTACGCGATCTCGACGTTCGGCTGCTCCAGCCAACCGGAGATGTGGGCCTTGCCCCGGCCATTGAGGCCGGCGACGGCGATGCGCAGGCGGTTGTTGGCGCCGACGACCCGCGCGGCCGAACGGGTGCCGCCCAGCAGGGCGAGCGAACCCGCGGCGAACGCGGACTGACGGAGAAAGGTACGGCGGGGCAGCAGGGTCATGACGGGGAGCGGGGGTGAAACCAACAGGGGGGAAAGCGCCGGCGGGGACCGGCTTCGACCCCGGCATCCCAGCGCCGCCCCCCCGGGCAGGTCAAGCCCGGCTCCACTCAACGCCACTCGTGCCGCGGGTAGCGGCGCGACAACTCCGCGCGCACCTTCGGGTACATCTCCCGCCAGAACGCGCCCAGGTCCTCCGTCACCTGAATCGGCCGCTGGTTGGGCGCCAGCACCTCGATCCGCACCGGCACCCTCCCGTGCCCCACCGCAAAGCGACCCTCGATGCCATATAACTCCTGGATCCGCGCACTGAGCAGCGGCGGGCCCTCGGCCGCATAGGTCAGTCGTGCGCGGCGGCCGTTGGCCATCACGAGGCGCTCCGGCAGGTAATCGTCCAGCACCGCCAGCTGCTCCGCCGTGAGCCACTCGCGCAGCACCGGCAGCACCGGCTTGTCCTTCAGGTCGCGGTACCCGCGCTCCCCGTAGCACACCTGCTCGATCAGGGTCGCCCGGTCCGCCGGCGTGATCGGCGTCACCTCCAACTCCGGGAACCACTCGGCCAGCCGGTTGACCCGGATGATCCACTGCTCGACCGCCTCGTCCCAGGCCTCCAGCCGGATGCGCCCCGCCAGCACTTCCTTCGCCAGCAGAGCCGCGGCGGCGGTCGCGGGAATGTCGTCGCCCCCGGCGCGGGACTCGAGGACGAGGTCGCGGAAACGGCGCTCCCGCCGGGCGACCACCCGCCGCGCCTGCTCGTCGTAAGCGACCCCTTGGGTCTCCTGATAATCGTCCGGGAACAGTTCCCGCAGCCAGGACTCCTCCACCGCCGTCGCCAGCGAGAGCAGGGTCGTCACCTCCCCTCCCCGCCCGCCCACCTCGCTGATCTCCGCCGCCACGAAGAGCGGCGAACCCTGCACGCAGCTCTCGCGCGCCAGCATGCCCCGCCGCTGGTGCACCAGTTCGCACCGCAGTGTGCCCGCATCGAGGCGCCGCGCCAATTGGTCGGAAAAGCCCGCCAAAATGCATTTGCGGAGCGCGTCCGCGTCCGCCGGGCGTTCCTCGACCGGCAGCCCCTCGGCCGCCGCAATCTCGAGGAACTGGGCTAGCAGCGGCCCCACCTGCCGCGCCGCCTGCGCGTGGATGCCCAGGCGCCGACACGCCTCCAGGTCGAACCCGCACCGCCGTGCCTCCTCCCAGGCCGCCCGCTGCAGCAGGAAGTCGCTCGTCCGCTCCTCGCCCAACGTGTCCTCCCGCGCCTGATCGACCTCGCGGGACACGCCCCGCACCAGCAGGCCCCGCCCCTGCGCGAGCGCCGCCACCAG
>JAIXQE010000129.1 GCA_027485815.1 Opitutaceae bacterium | reverse complement strand
GGTGAACAATGCCGGCATCAGCCACGTGGGCGACGTCCTCGGGACCACGCCGGAGGACCTCGATCGCCTCTACGCCGTGAACGTCAAGGGCGTCTACCACGGCCTGCACTTTGGCGTCCCCCGGCTGCTGCATGCGGGCGGAGGGGTGATCTGCAACCTCGCGTCCGTGGTGTCGAAGATCGCCCTGCCGCAGCGCTTCGCCTACGGGATGACGAAGGGTGCCGTGCTGGCGATGACCCTCTCCGTCGCCCGCGATTACGTGGATCGCGGGATCCGCGCCAATTGCGTCTGTCCAGCCCGCGTGCACACGCCGTTCGTCGACGGCTTCGTGGCCAAGCACTACCCGGGCGAGGAGGCGGTGACTCTCGCGCGACTGGCGGCGGCGCAACCGCTGGGCCGCATGGGGCAACCCGAGGAGGTCGCGGCGCTCGTGGCCTTCCTCTGTTCGTCGGAGGCGGCCTTCATCACGGGCTCCGCCTACGACATCGACGGGGGCGTGACGCTCCTACGGTGAGAGGAGGGCGGGGGCCTGCGGGTGCCGCGGGTCCAGTTCGAGCACGCGCCGCGCAGCCGCGGCGGCGCCGGCCCGGTCGCCCTGCTGGCGGAGGATGGTGGCACGCGCGTACGGATAATCCGGGACGCGGGGCGCCAGTTGCTCGGCGGTCGCGAGAGCTGCGATCGCCTCGGGGCTGCGGGCCGTCTGGTGCAGGAGGAGGCCGAGGTTGTACCAGGCGCGGTCGAAGCGGGGGTTGCGCCGCACCGCCTCGCGCAGGGCGAGCTCGGCGTCCGGCAACTGGCGGGCGCCGGCGAAGGCGAGGGCGGCGTTGAAGGCGGCATCCGCGTCGGCGGGGTTCAGCTGCGCGGCTCGCCAGAGGGAGGCGGCCGCCTCGCCGGGGCGGCCCAGTTCGTTGAGCACGATGCCGAGCGTATCGTGGAGGCCGGGGGAATTGGGGTCCCACGCCACGGCTTGCCGGAGGGAGGCTTCGGCTTCGGCGGTCCGGCCGCGGTTGAAGAAGTCCTGCCCGAGCCGCATCCGTCCCGCCGGTTGATCGGCGCTCGCCGCGAGGTACGTGTCGAGTTCCTGCCGGATGCGGGAACCCGCGGGCAGTTCCGGCGAGAGCGGCCACGCGGCATCGAGGCGGACGAGCCGGACCGGATCGTTGAGCATCGGCCGCAGGACCTCGTTCTGGCCGGGGACGCCGGACAGGACCTGGACGGCGGCGGAACGCACCATCGGGTCGGCGTGCGTGAGGTGTTCCTTGGCCACCGCCGGCACGCGGGAATCGCGGGTGGCCTGGCCGCGGGTGAGCAGCAGGAGCGTGGCGCGCCAGGCGGGGACATCCTCGTTGGCGATGAACTCAAGGAGGCGGTCGAGCGAGCCGGGCTGGCGGGCCTGGGCGGCCGCGACGACGCGAGTCCGCTGGCGCTGGCGGTTCTCCAGCTTCGGCCCGTACCACTTCTCGGCGTGCTCGATCGCCCAATCCACCGAGCGGTCGGTGTGGCAGCGGTTACAGGCGTTCGGGATCCCCAGTTCCTTGGTCAGAAGCGGGTCGGGCTTGGTGAAGCCGTGATCGTGCCGGGGGTCGCGCTGCATGTAGGTCGTGCGCGGCATGTGGCACTCGACGCAGCGGCCCCCGGTGCTGCCGGGCAAGTGGTGGGAGTGGGCGACGGGGTCGATCACCGGCGCGTTGCCGCGGGGGGAGGGCCCGTGGCATTGCAGGCAAAGGGAGTTGTCCTGCACGGGCAGGCGCATCTGGCCGCTGTGGGCGTCGTGGCAGTCGAGGCAGGTCACGCCCGCCTTGCCGCCCATCCGGCTGGTGAGCAGCGAGGTGTAGTTGAAGTCCTCATCCCGGACCTGGCCGTCCGGGTAGAAGACATTGGCTTCCGTCGGCAGGGTGAGCCGGTAATGGTCGTGGTAGGAGCCGCCGGGTTCCAAGCGGCCGGTGAGGAGCTCGTTGCGCGCGTGGCAGGGGGCGCAGGTCTCCTGCGCACGCTGGAGCTCGGCCGCGGTCGCGCCGGGACCGCGCCCGCCCGGCGGGGAGGGACGGGGCTTGAAATGCGACTCAGGCAGATCGCCGTGGCACTGGTAGCACCCGACCCCCTGTTCGCGGAAAGTGGTGCGGTAGGTGTCGGTGGTGAGGTCGTAATTCTTCCGGTAATCGGTGAGGTGGCAGTGCGCGCACATCGAGTTCCAGTTCATCCCGCGCCCGCGCCAGTGGCCCCATTCACCCGGGCGGCGGCGCTCGTCGCCGAAGACGTTGAACCACTCCTTACGGTGCGGATCCCAAGCAAGTTCCGCCGCCTGGTAGGCGCCGCGCTCGCCGGGCACCACGTACTGCAGCAGCGGGGTGTGGCCGATCACGAAGTCCGCCGCGTAGGTGTGACCCGGGTTCCCGTCGGCCCGTCGCTCGGTGAAGGTCGGCTTCCCCTCCTGCCACCGGATCTCGTAGTCGACGCCGTGCAGGTTCAGGCGCTGCGGTTCTCCCACCGCGGCCGCGTCCGCCTGCGCGTCCACCGCCCGGTGCGCGAGCGCGTGGTGCGAGCCGACCCAGTCGCGGTAGATTTCCTCGTGGCAGGCGCGGCAGTCGGCGGACTTCGCCGGCACGGTCGCCTCGGCGGTTGGGCGGGCGGTCGAGGGTGAGGGCTTGCCGCACCCGCCCGTGGCCCCGGCAAACAGGCCGGCCAGGGCGGCCGTCCCCGCCAGCAGCAGGGCGGCGCGGAGACGGACGGAGGCGGGGCGAACGGGCATGGCGGAGCGGAGGCAAATCTCCGGCGGTGGAGGAGGCAAGCGAACGCGTCGCCAATGGAATCGCCAGCGGCCGCCTCCGCGGCCACCGTGCGGCATGCAACTCGACCTTTCCGCCCTGCCCGCGCGCGAAGCCCACGCGTGGATGATTTCCACCATTTTGCCCCGGCCCATCGCGTGGGTTTCCACCGTCTCGCCGGACGGCCGGCCGAACCTCGCGCCCTTCTCCTACTTTCAGGCGGTCTCGGCCCGCCCGCCCCTCCTGATGTTCGTGGCGGCCAACACCCGGGACGGACGGCCGAAGGACACGCTCCGCAATCTCCGCGAGGTGCCGGAGTTCATCGTGCACCTGGTGCCGTTCGACCAGGCCGAGGCGATGAACGCCACGGCCGCCCCGCTGCCGTACGGGGAGAGCGAGTTTGCTCATGCCGGTGTCTCCGCGGTGCCCGCCGCCCGGGTCCGCCCCCTCCGAGTTGCCGCGGCCCCCGTGGCCTTCGAGTGCGCGGTCGAGCGGGTGCTGGCCTTCGGCGAGGGTCCGGGGGCGGCGAATGTCGTCTTCGGCCGCATTTTGCTCACGCACGTGCGCGAGGACGTACTCGGGCCCGATGGGCGGCCGGACCCCGCCCGGCTGGATCTCGTGGGCCGCCTCGGCGGCGAGGCCTACGCGCGGACCCGCGAAATCTTCACGGTGGCCCGGCCGGACGGCGCGCCCTGACGCCCCCTTGCGGGCGTAAGCAGGCCCGCCCGCGGTTCAGCCGCGGCGGGCGACCCAGAAGCGGCACTCGTCGGAGAATTCCCGGACCGCCCGCGATTCGCGCGCCACTTCCCGGCGCAGGGCGTCGAACACGGGCTCCCAGCCGGTGGCGGCCAGGTCCGCGAGGATTTCGGGCCGATCGGGCAGGTGCATGAAGGTGCGGCCGGTGTCGTCCTCGAAGTACCGGTCGCCAAACTCCAACAGCCGCGGATCCTGCCGGCCCTCGCTCCAGCGCAGGGCCTCGAGCCGCCAGAGCGCCCGCTCCTGCGGGGACACGTCCCGGTCGTGGGTGGTGAAGAGCAGGGTGGCTCCCGGTCGGCAGGCCGCGTGCAGCCCGGTGAGGGCGCGGCGGCGGTGCTCGCGGCCCGGGATCTGCATCAGGCCGTTGAAGGGAAACAGCGCGCCGGCGGCGGGCTCCACCCCGGCAGCCGCGAGCATGGGTCCCAATCGCGTGGCGTCCGCCTCCAGGAAGCGGATGGACTCCGCGCCGCGCTCCGCGGCGAGGCTGCGGGCCTGATCGAGCAACTCCGCCGCGAAGTCGAACGCGGTGAGACGACGATACCCGAGTTGCCAGAGGCCGAGGGTGACGCGTCCCGCGCCGCAGCCGGCCTCCAGCAGCGGGGCTTCCCGGTCCGGGAAGAAGCGTTCGATCAGCCGCCGTTCCGAGGCCCAGAGCCCGAGCCCGTGAGCGGCGCGGGTGTAATGCAGCACCGCCGGCAGATCGTTGAAATCCGCGCGGACAGTGGCGGCGGTGATCCGGGCCACGTTCAGGCGGTGCGCCGGCGCCAGGCGGCGAGGAACATCCCGTTCGCCTCCAGTTCCTGGGGCCAGAGGGTGACGCTTGCCGGGCCGTCCGCCATCCCGAACAGCGGCGTCGGCTCCAGTTCCGGATGCGCGGCGCCGAAAGCCGCGGCCAGCTCGGTGGTCTCACGCCGCGGCAGGGTACAGACGGCGTAGACGAGCCGCCCACCGGGCCGCAGCGCGGGGACGACGCGCTCCAGCAGGGCGCGCTGCGTGGCGGCCAACTCGCCGATATCCGCGGGTCCCGTGGTCCAGCGGGCGTGCGGGTTGCGCTGCCAGGTGCCCACTCCGCTGCACGGGGCATCGAGCAGGATGCCGTCGAACTTGGTCTTGGTGGGGAGGCGCGTCCCGCCATCCCACGCGGCGACCCGGAAGTTGAAGACGCCCGCCCGGGCGGCGCGGCGCCGGAGGGTCGCGAGGCGGCGGGCGTTCCGGTCGGTCGCCCAGAGCAGTCCCTTGTTCTGCATCAGGTCCGAGAGGTGCAGCAGCTTGCCGCCCTCGCCGGCACACACGTCCCACCAGGTTTCGCCGGCGCGGGGCGCGCAGGCGTGCCCGACCAGCTGGGACGCGAGGTCCTGGATCTCAAAGGCTCCGCGGTGAAACGCGGGCGTGAGGAACAGGTCCTGCGGGCCGCCGTAGCGGAGGGCATCCGGCGCGCGGTCCGAGGCGCGGCAGTCGCCCAGTTCGCGGGCGAGGCGGGCCCCGGTGCCGGGACGGGCGCGCAGCCAGAGGACGGGTTCGCGTTGCAGCTGGCGCAGGAAATCGGCAGGGACGTCCATCTCGTCCCGAAGCCACGGCGGCACCGCGCGGGCGGCGAGGGCCTCGGGCTTGATCGCGCGTGGGTCGGTATCGAACCGGGCCTGCAGGTCGAGGGCGGCCGAGACCTGGCGTTGCAGGGAATCGCTGGGGTTCAGCCATTCGCGCCACCGGAAGGAGGCGAAGACCGCACGGCTGATCGCGCGGCGCTCGCGGCCGCCCAGCCGGCCGGAATCCGCGAGGTGGCGGCGGAGGACCGCATCGGCCGGGAGTTCGCCGGTGACTCCGGCGAGGACGCGCGCGGCGTGGTTGAGGATAGCGGATTCGTGCATCAAAGAGCCGGCCGGCGGGCGGTCACGACCGGCGCTTCCAGCGGCGGTCTTCCTTCAACTCGAGCCGCCGTGTCTCCACCAGCACGCCCGCGACGGCGGGGTGGGCGCGGAGTTCCTGGAAGGACGAGGCGTTGATCTTCCAGGTGAGCGCCGGGCTCGCCTCCGCCACCGGGGTGAAACGATCCGGGAAGGCGAAGGCGAACTCCACGCGGGTGTCCCCGACCTGGCGATCGATGGTCGCGCGGAGGCGGGTGAGGAAGTCGGGGGTGCCCGGGGCCTCGGGGCGAAGCAGCCAGGTGACCTTGCTGACGAGCGCCGCGACCTGGCCGTCGAGCGGATAGCATTCCTTCACGTTCAGGCGCGCGCCCTCGGCGTTGACCAGCACGTTGCCCTGCACGAGCACCAGCGCGTTTTCCGCGAGGCTCTGGCCGTACGCGGCATAACCGTCGGCGAAGAGATTCAGCGCCAGCGTGGCGCGACGCGTGGCGAGCGTGAAGGCGACCCACGGGCGATTGTCCTTCTTCGCCAGCTTCTTCACCAGGCTGCCGGCGATCCCGCAGAGGCGGAACTCGGTGCGGTCCGCCTGCTGGAGCAAGGCCTCGGGCGCGAAGGTGTCGATGGCCTCGGTCAACCCGGCATAGGCCTCGAGGGGGTGGCCGGAGACGTAGAAGCCGAGGAGTTCCTTTTCGAAGGCGAGCTTCTCCGCGGGGGGGAAGTCCTCGGCCGGCGGCTTGGGCCGGGCCGGGGAGCGGCCGGGCGCGGGCGTGGCGGGAGCGGGTTCGCCGCCGAGGAGATCAAGGAAGCTGTGCTGCCCGGCGGCGCGGTCGCGGGCCGCCGCGGCGGCCGCGGCCAGCGCGCCATCGATCCCGTCGAAGAGCGCGCGGCGGGGGGCGGCGGCGTAGTCGAAGGCGCCTGTCTTCACGAGGTGCTCGAGCACGCGCTTGTTGATCGCGCGCCCGTCGATCCGCCGCGCGAAGTCCTCGAAGTCCCGGTACGGCCCGCCCTGCTCGCGTTCGGCGATGATCTGCTGCGCGGCCAGTTCGCCCACGCCCTTGATCGCCGCCAGGCCGAAGCGGACGCGTTCGCCGACCGGCGTGAAGGTCTCGCGCGACTCGTTCACGTCCGGACCCAGGACCGTGATGCCCATCGCGCCGGCCTCGGCGACGAAGTGGGCCACCTTGTCCGCGTTGCCGAGTTCCGCGGTGAGCACCGCCGCCATGAACGCCACCGGGTGGTTCGCCTTCAGGTAGGCGGTCTGGTAGCTCACCAGCGCGTAGGCCGCCGAGTGCGACTTGTTGAAACCGTAGCTGGCGAACTTGTTCAGCAGGTCGAAGATCTCGTTCGCCTTGCGCTCCTCGATGCGGTTCACCCGCCCGGCCCCCTCGACGAACTTCAGGCGCTCCTTGGCCATCGCCTCCGCGTCCTTCTTGCCCATCGCGCGCCGCAGCATGTCGGCGCCGCCAAGCGTGTAGCCCGCGATGATCTTGGCGCACTCCATCACCTGCTCCTGGTAGACGATGATGCCGTGGGTCTCCTGCAGGGACTGCTCAAGCAGCGGGTGCGGGTAGGAGACGCTCGCCGGGTCCTTCTTGCCGCGGGCGTAATCGGGGATGAACGCCATCGGGCCGGGACGGTAGAGGGCGCAGATGGCGTTGATGTCGTCGATGTTCGAGACGCCCACCTGCCGGCAGGCATTCTGCATCCCCGGCGACTCGAGCTGGAAGACGCCCACGGTGCGGCCGGCGTTGAGGAGGGCGTAGGTCGCGGGATCGTCCAGCGGGATGGTTTCGATGTCGAAGGCCGGATCCGCCCCGCGGCGGATGTGCGCCACCGCGTCGGCGATCACGGTGAGCGTCTTCAGCCCGAGGAAATCCATCTTCAGCAGGCCGAGCTTGCCCACCGCGTTCATGTCGAACTGCACCGTGATGTCGCCCTCCTGCAGCGTGAGCGGCACGAATTCCTCGAGGGGCTGGTCGGTGATGATTATGCCCGCGGCGTGCTTGCCGGTGTTGCGCACCATCCCCTCCAGCACGCGCGCCTGGTCCATGATGCGCTTGGCGACCGGGTTGCGCGCCACCTCGTCCCGCAGTTCCGCGCTCTTGGTGACGGCGTCCTCCAGGGTGATGTTGAGCTCGTCCGGGATCATCTTGGCCAGGCGGTCCGCCTCGGCGAAGGGGAGGTTGTGCACCCGCGAGACGTCGCGGATGACCATCTTCGCCCCGAGGGTCCCGTAGGTGATGATGTTCGCGACGCACTGCTCCCCGTACTTGCGGCGGACGGAGTCGATGACATCGCCGCGGCGACGCATGCAGAAGTCGATGTCGAAGTCGGGCGGGGAGACGCGCTCCGGGTTGAGGAAGCGCTCGAACAGCAGGCGGAAACGGATCGGATCGAGGTTGGTGATCCCCAGCAGGTAGGCGACGAGGCAGCCGGCGCCGGAGCCGCGGCCGGGGCCCACGGGGATGCCCTGGGCCTTGGCCCAGGCGATGAAGTCCCAGACCACGAGGAAGTAGTCGACGAACCCGGTCACCCCGATGATCGCCAGCTCGAACTCGAGGCGGACCACAAGCTCCTCGTCCCGCGTGAGCCCGGAATAGTCGGGCGCCTGCGGTTTCTGGCCCGCGGGCGGGTGGCGGACGCGCTCCAACCGTTCGGCAATCGCGGGTTGGGCGGCGATGGGAGCAGGGTCGAAGCCGTAGCGGCGCCGCAGGCCCTCGAGGCAAAGCTGGTGCAGGTAGCCACCGCGGTCCGTCTTCACCTCCGGGGGCAGGGGATAGCGCGGGTAGCGCTCGCTGCCCTTGGGGAACGGGATCGCGAGGTCGCACATCTCGGCGACGAGCCGAGTGTTGGGGACGGCGTCCGGCACCTCCGCGAACAGCCGCGCCATCTCCGCCCCGGACTTCAGGTAGAATTCCTGCCCGGTGAAGCGCATCCGCTTCTCCTCCTCGATCTTGGCCCCCGTCTGGATGCAGAGCATCGCGTCGTGCGGGCCTGCGTCGGTCTGGCGCACGTAGTGGACGTCGTTTGAACAGACCACCTTCAGCTTGAATTCCTCCGCGAGTTGCAGGAGCCCGGGAATGATCTGCCGCTGCTCGGGGAGGCCGTGGTCCTGCAGCTCCACGAGGAAGTTCTCGCGGCCGAAGATCTCCACGAAGCGCCCGCAGGCGCGGCGCGCCTCCTCCTCCCGGCCGTGGAGCAGGTGTTGCGGCACCAGCGAGGCGAGGCATCCGGTGAACCCGATCAGGCCCTCCGCGTGGCGCGCGAGGGTGTCGAGGTCGGTGCGGGGCTTGTAGTAAAACCCCTTGAGGTGCGCGTCCGAGACCAGCTTAAGCAGGTTCTGGTACCCCCGCAGGTTCCTCGCGAGCAGACCGAGGTGAAAGATGGTCTTCCCCTCGTCGTCATTGCGCCCGTGCTTCTCGAGCCGGGAGGTCTCGACGAGGTAGAGTTCGCAGCCGATCAGCGGCTTCAGACCGCGCGCCTTCGCCTGCTGGTAGAACTCGATCGCGCCGTAGAGGTTGCCGTGGTCGGTGAGCGCCATCGCGTTCATCCCCATTTCCACCGCCCGCTCGACCAGACGGTCGATGCGGCAGCAGCCGTCCAGCAGACTGTAGTCGGTGTGGACGTGGAGGTGGACGAACTGGGGATCGGCGGCGGACACGCGCGGGCTGAGGGAAGCCGGTGCGCGCGGCCGGGCAAGAACCGAAACGTCCGCCGGCGGCGAACGGCTTTGCGCTCGCCAGCCGCCGAGGCCCGCACACGCTCGTGGTAGCCCGCGCGCCGGCCCCGACGCGTCCTTCCCGATGAGCTCCTCCGCCCCTGCTCCGCTCCCCGACCGCCTGCAGTCCCTGGACGTGTACCGCGGGCTGATCATGATCTCGCTCGCGTGCAACGGCTTCGGCCTCGCCGCGACGGCCCGCAACCACCTCAAGGCCGATCCCGACTCCGGTTTTTGGGGCGTGGTGCTGCACCAGTTCGAGCACGCCGAGTGGCGCGGCGGTGGGTATTGGGACCTCATCCAGCCTTCGTTCATGTTCATGGTCGGCGTCTCGATGGCGTACTCGTACGTGCGGCGTCAGCGGGAGGGTGAGTCGTGGGGGCGGATGTTCGGCCACGCCTGCTGGCGCGCCGTGGCCCTGGCCGGGCTCGGCATCTTCCTGATCTCGAACGGCCGCAACGGCACCGAGTGGTCGCTGATGAACGTGCTCACGCAGATCGGTCTCGGCTATCCGTTCCTGTTTCTGCTTTGGGGTCGCTC
>JAIXQE010000022.1 GCA_027485815.1 Opitutaceae bacterium | reverse complement strand
CCGCCGCTCGCGAAGTGACCCTGGGCCTCCAGTTCGGCGGTGCCGGCCTGCGGGGAACAGCCGTTGTCCGCGGTGAAGATCACCAGCGTGTCGTCGGCGAGGCCCTGCGCCGCGAGGGCGGCCAGGACATCCCCGACCACCGCATCGGTCTGCAGCACGAAATCCGCGTAGTCGCCCAAGCCGCTCCGTCCCTTCCATTCGGGAGCGGGGAGAATGGGGGTGTGGGGCGAGGTGAGGGGCAGGTAGAGGAAGAACGGTTTGCCGGCGCGGGCGGCGGGCGCCCGCTCGGTGATGTACTCCACGGCGCGGCGGCCTAGGCGGGGCAGCATTTCGGCGGGGGGCAGGTTCTCGATGACCCGGTCATTCTCGATCAGGCCCGACATCGTGCGGGCGTTGGAGCAGCCCCAGAAGTAATCGAAGCCCCGGGTGGTGGGACCGCCGATAATCCGGGCGCCGACGGGCAGGCCCAGTTCGCCCATCCGGCGCTTGGCGGTGTCCTTGGCGGCCGGCGTCGGCGCCCCGGCCGGACGTTCCGAGCGGAACCCAAGGTGCCACTTGCCGATGGCGGCGGTGGCGTAGCCGTGGTGGCGCAGGAACGCGGGAACGGTCAGGCGTTCCTCCGCGAGGAGCGGGTCGTCATCCGCCCCGTCGAGCACCCCGCGCTGGAGCCGGGTGCGCCAGGCGTACCGCCCGGTGAGCAGGCCGTAGCGGGTGGGCGTGCAGACCGAGGAACCGCTGTGGGCGTCGGTGAAGATAATCCCGGCGCGGGCGAGCCCGTCGAGGTGCGGGGTGCGGATCCGGCCCCGGTCGGGGTTGAGGATACTCACGTCGCCGTAGCCGAGGTCGTCGGCGAGGATGTAAACGACGTTGGGCCGGGGGGCGGCAGGTGCGGCGGCCGCGGCGCCGCCGGCGGTGAGGAGGAGTAGAAGCAGGCGCGCGAGGGCGTTCACGGCGGGCAGGGACGGCGAGGGGCGAGGTGCGGGATCGGGCCGCTGCTGGCGGGTGGGGTCCGGCAGCGGGTGTTCCCCCCGAGGGGGGCTCAGAGCTCCGGAGTGGCGGCCCGCTTTTTTCCGCCGCCAGATTTCCCTGTGGGGGCCGGCAACTCCGGCCGGAGGGCCAGCTGCGCGCTGAGCTCGCGCACGACCTCGGGGTGCGCGGCAGCGTGGTTGCGGGTTTCGAAGGGATCGTTCGCGTAATCGAAAAGCTCGAACTGCGGGGTGCCGTCGGCCGCGCGGGCGGCGATCAGGCGCCAGCGTTCGGTGCGGATCGTGCGCTGACCCTCGGTCCAGAAGCCGCGCGCCGGCTTGGCGGCCGGGGTGGCGGGGCGGTCGAGCTGCGGGCGCAGGCTCCGGCCGTCGAGCCCGGCGGGGGCGGGCAAGCCGCAGAGATCGGTCAGGGTGGGAAAGATATCGATGGTCTCGACGAGCGCCGCGCTGCTCACGCCGGGTTGGGCCAGGCCGGGGGCGCGGATGAGGAGCGGGGAGCGGAGCGAATGCTCGTACAGGCAATGCTTACCCCAGATCGCGTGCTCGCCGAGCAGGAGCCCGTGGTCGCTCCACAGGATCACGATGGTGCGGCCCGCGGGGTCCAGGGTCTGGAGGGCGTCGAGGAGGCGGCCGATCTGCGCGTCCACGTAGCTCACGCTCGCGGCGTAGGCGCGGCGGACTTCGCGGGCGTAGGCGGGCTCGGTGTCGGGGTCGCGGCCGGCGTGGGCATAGTTGCGGCGAAACTCGTTGCTGGGGTGCCAGGTCGAGGGCCAGTCCGGCTTGGCGGCGGCGGCCGGGGCGAGCGCGGGGATCTGCTCCGGATCGTGGAGATCGAAATAGCGCTTCGGCGCCGCGAACGGCAGGTGCGGCTTGAAGAAGCCGACCGCGAAAAACCAGGGCTCGGCGGAGGTGGCGAGGTCCTGAAGCCGCTGCACGGCCTCGTCGGCGACCCACGCGTCGGGGTAGGCGGAGTCGGGACCGGGAAAGGCCTCGAGTGGCGGGGTTTTCCCGGAGGTGCGGGGCAGGCCGTTGGCGTAGCCGTGCATGATGTTCTCGGCTTCGCGCCAGGGCGTGGTGGGAATCCACGACCGGGTCCAGGCACCGGGGAGTTCCTCTGGGCCTTCGGCCCAGAGGCGGCCGGTGCGGCCACCGGGGTGGTGCGTGATCTTGCCCAGGGCGTAGGTGCGGTAGCCGTGCCGTTGGAACCAAGCGGGGAGATTGGCGTCGCCCCAGGTGGCGTGGGTGGAGGCGATGCCGCCGTTGCTGACGTGGGCGGCCTCGGTCGGGTAGCGGCCGCGGAGGAGGGCACACCGCGAGGCGCCGCAGGTGGGCACCTGCACGTAGTGATTCGTGAAGATCCGCGCGCTGGCGGCGAGCGCGTCGAGCCGCGGGGTCCGGGCGTGGGCCACGCCCATCGCGCCGAGTTCATTCCGCAGATCGTCCACGGCGATGAACAGGACGTTGGGGCGCGGGGCCCCCGCGGCCCGGACCGCCACAGGCAGCAGCGTCAAGCCGAGGACGGGGAGGAGAAGCTTCAGGCCGCGGGTGCGGGCCCCAGCGGCGAGGGACGACGGGCGTGGGCGGCTCATTTGTCCCGTCCCTTCTTTTTCTTGGCCTCGACGTTCTTCGCGTGGCGGCCCGACTCGTCGCCGGTGTCCGGGATGCCCCCGGCGGGATTGAGTTCCGCGAGGGCGGCGGCGAGGCGCCGGCGGGCGGCGAGCGCGGCGGGCGTCTCGGAGCCGGCCGGCACGAGCTGCTCCACGAAAGGCGCGTCGCTCATATCAAAGAGCTCCCCGGCCTGATTCAGCTTCCAGCTCGCCTCGCGGACGTACCAGTTGCGCGCGAGCTGGTGGAACACCCACGTGCGCGACCCGCTTTTCTCCCCGCGGAGCTGGGCGGCCAGGCTCCGGCCGTCGATGATGGTGTTGGCCGGCAGCGGGGCGCCGGCGAGTTCGGCGAAGGTGGGCAGGAAATCGCTCGAGTCCACGAGGTCGGCGGAGACCCGGCCGGCGGGCACCACGCCCGGCCAGTTCACGATCAGCGGGACGCGGCCGCCACCGTCGAGCACCGAGCCCTTGGCCCCGGCCAGTCGGCGGCCGCCAATGGTGGCGCGGTCGGCGCGGGGGTTCGCCGTGCCGTTGTCCCCGAAGAACACGATCATGGTCTTCTCGCGGAGGCCCAGCCGATCCAGTTCGGCGAGCAGTTTCCCGACAAGTTTGTCCATGTAGCGGACGTTGTCCCCGTAGTGGTCCTGGCTGTCGGGCGCGCTGTCGGGGGTGGGCAAGATGTCGCCGTGGACGTGCGAGAGCGAGTAGTGGGCGTAGAAGGGCCGGTCACGGTGCCGCGTCATGAAATCGACGAGGTGCCGGTGCATCAGGTCGGGCAGGTATTCCCGGTCGCGCAGCGGGCGGGTCTCCCCGTTGACCACGTAGGTCCGCACCTTCTCCTGCGTATTCCAGTAGGCGCCGCTGCCGGCGTAGCGGAGGTAGTCGTCGAAGCCGAAGTCCGAGGGTTGCAGGGAGAACTGGCTCCACTTGCCGATCATCGTCGAGACATACCCGGCCGGCTTGAGCACGGTCGGGATGAGCTTCTCCTTCTGCGGCGAGATTTCGCCGACCGCATCCTGATTGCTGCCGCCGGTGCGGAAGCCGTAGCGGCCGGTGAGGATCTGCGCGCGCGAGGGGCCGCAGAGGGAGATCGTGAAGGCGTGCGTGTAGCGGGTACCGCCGCGCGCGAGGGCGTCCAGGTTGGGCGTCCGGTAGTGGTCGGAGCCGTAGCACCCGACCTCCCCGATGCCGTAGTCATCGGCGAGGATGAAGATGAGGTTCGGCTTGGCGGGCGCGGGCGCGGCGGCAGCGAGCGCGAGGGGCGAAAGCGCGAGCGCGAAGGCGCACGCCAGGAAGCGGAGGTGCATGAGGCGGAGGGGGTCGGGGAGCTCCGCGGAGCCTGAGGCACTCGGGGGCGGCTGTATACGCGAAAAGGCTGGCCGCGTAGTCCGTGGTGCCGGGGAATTTCCGGCGTTGGTGCCCAAGGGGGGACTCGAACCCCCATGCGGTTAAGCACAGGCTTCTGAGACCTGCGTGTCTACCAGTTCCACCACCTGGGCATCTGACGCCCGCCTCACCGGATTGAACCGGCGACGCGGAGGGGAGGGAGTACGGGAGGATTTTCCCGGACGGCAAGCAGAAATCCCGGCGCCGCGCGCGGCCTTGCCTTCCTGCCCCCCTGCGGCCCGCATCGGCCCATGCCCGCCGCCGCCCTGCTCCTCGCCCTCCTCGCCGCCCTCCCCGCGGTCGCCGCCAGCCCCGCGGATCCCCTCCGCGTGATGTCCTTCAATCTCCGCTACGGCACCGCGCCCGACGGAGACAACGCCTGGGCCCGGCGCACGGAGCTGGTTTACGAGACGATCGCCCGGTTCCAGCCCGACCTGATCGGGTACCAGGAGGTGCTCGATTTCCAGTTCGACGCCCTCGCCGCCCGCTTCCCGGAACTCGTCAGCGAGGGGGTCGGACGCGACGACGGCCGGCGCAAGGGCGAGTTCTCCTCGCTCGCCTACCGCCGGGACCGCTTCACCCGCGTCGCCGGCGGCACGTTCTGGCTGTCGACCACGCCCGACGTGCCCGGCAGCAAGTCTTGGGACGCCGCGCTGCCCCGCATCTGCACCTGGGTGCGCCTGCGCGAGACCACCTCCGGCCGCGAGCTGGTGTTCGCCAACACCCACTTCGACCACCGCGGCCAGGTCGCCCGCCGCGAGGCCGCCCGCGTGCTCTCCGAACGCCTCGGCCCCGTCGCGTCGGGCATCCCCGCCGTGCTCACCGGGGATTTTAACATCTCGGAGGAGACGCCCGCCTTCCGCGTGCTGGTCGAACCACCCGAGCCGTCCTGGGTGCGCTGGATCGACGCCTACCGCACGCTGCACCCGGAACGCGCGCCCGACGAGGCCAGCTTCAACGGGTTCAAGGGCACCGTGCGCGGCAGCCGCATCGACTTCGTCCTGCACACCAGCCATTTCCGCGCCACCGCGGCGGGCATCGACCGCCACCAGCGGGATGGCCGCTTCCCGTCGGACCATTACCCGGTCAACGCCGTCCTCGGGTGGTAGGCGGGCGCTTCCCCGGTTGACGCCGTCCGCCGGGCGGGCGAGGAAAGCGTAACCCCATGCGCTCCACCCCGCGCCGCTCGTTTCTCCGCCAAGCGCTCGCCGCCGCGGCCGCTCCCCTGATCGTCCCGGCCCGCGTCCTCGGTCGCGGGGGTGGCGTGGCCCCGAGCAACCGGATCGCCCTCGGCGGCATCGGCATCGGCCCGCGCGGGCGGATG
>JAIXQE010000148.1 GCA_027485815.1 Opitutaceae bacterium | reverse complement strand
CGGCAGCGCACCCGCCGGCGGTGGTCGAGCGCGCAGTTGCGCGCGAGGGTGAAGAGCCAGGTCTCGAAGCGCGGGACCTCGCGCAGCAGGCGGAGTTGGGTGACCATCTTGACCCAGACCAGCTGGAGGACGTCCTCGGCGGCCCAGGGATCCCCCACCAGCCCCCGCAGGAATCCCCGCAACCTCCGGCGATAGAGCCGCACCAGCTCGGTCTGGGCCAGCTGGTCGCCGGCGCGCGCGCGGATGACGAGCGCGGAAAGTTCCAGTTCGGGGGACGGGAGCGGTTCCGCCCCAATCTCGCGGGGATGAAAGGCGACCATGGGTCAGGGAACGTCGTACAGCTCGAGGAGCGCGACCCCGGTGGCGGCGCCGGCGCCGGAGATCTGGGCGGTGTACGCGCCCGGCTCCAGGATCACCAGCAGGGCGGAATCGCGGGAGTTCTCCGGCAGGGCGAAGGCCCCGGCCTGGGTGGCCGCCGCGGCCAGCGCAGCGGCCCCGCCCGCGCCCCAATCGTCATTGAACCGCAGCGCCGAGGCGGAGCCCTGCCGGTACAGCGCGAGCTGCGGATCGGCAAGAACGCCGCCCACCCCGAAACCGGCGAGGGCCGGTCCCACCGCTCGGATCAGCAGCCGTTTCGGCTCGGAGCCGGCGATCACGAAGCCTGCGATCAGCACCTCCGCTCCCGTCCCCACGCGGGTCCGGGCCGAGAGGTTGACCAGGCCCGCGACCCCGGCGCCCGCCCGGTGGTAGAGCTCGACCAACGCGACCCCGCTGGCGCCGGCCTTGCCGGTCAACTGGGCCGTGTACGCCCCGGCCGCCGGCGTCGAGAGCAGCGCGGCATCGCGACTGCCGGCGGGTAACGCGAAGGCGCCGAATTCCGCGGCCGCGCCGGCGAGCGCGGGAGCCTCGGCTCCCGCGCCCCAGTCGTCATTGGTCGCCAGCACCGCGCCAGTCCCGCTGAACAGCGTAAGGACCGGATCCGCGAGGGCGCCTCCGACGCCAAAGGCGCCAAGTGTAGGACCGACCCCGCGAGCCAACAGGGTCGGCGGGGAACCCCGCGCGAGCACGAAACCCACGATCAGGGTGGCATCGCCCGCCCCGGCCCCGGAACGCACCGAGAGGTTGGCCAGCCGCGCGGTGCCGAGCGCCAATACCGCCGCGCCGGACTCGACGCTGCCGCCGGTTCCGGAAACGAGCACGGAGTAGGTGCCCGCATCGGCGGCGCCCACGTTCGCGAGGGACAAGGTCGATCGCGTGGCGCCCGGGATCGCCGCGCCCGCCTTCCGCCACTGGTAGGTCAGCGTCCCCTCCCCCGTCGCCCCCACCGTCAACTGCACGCTCGCCCCCGGCGCCACGGTCTGGAACGCCCGCGGCTCCTCGGTCAGCACCGGCGGCCGGGCCTGCGGGGCGGAGCGGACCGCGAAGACCGGGTAGGATGAGGTCATCAGCTCGTAACTGATGATCCCCTGTGCCGCCCGGTTGGGACCGTTCGCGGCGGGCACGGTGTTGTTGTAACCAAATTCGACCAGCCAGGCGCTGGTGGGCACCGCGTTGCCGGAACGGAGCGCGGTGGAGGACCAGTAAGCGGTCGCCGGGGTGGTGGCGGATGGGAACACGAGCCGATTGATCGCGGCCTGCACGCCGTTACCGGATGCGGCCGTGGCGAGCGTGTAGTCCGTCAGGCTCTGCAGCTCGCGCACGTTCGGCAGCCGCCAGTCGCTGTGGCCGGCAAGCACCAGGCCCTCCGCGTGGGCCAACGCGGCGGACCAGGTCATCGCGGCGGCGGGCACCTGCGTCCACATCAGGCCCGTGTCGAGGTCGGTGACGGTGCCGTCCAGATTATTCACGTAGTGGTGCCCGTTACCCGGACGGGCGCCGCGGACATAGCGCGCGTGGTAGCGGAGCCGACCGCCGGCGCTGATGGTCTCGGCCTTCGGCTTCGGCCCGAGGCCGCCGCCCGCGTTCACGCTCCACACGCGCGCGGCGTCCGTGCCGTAGAGGTCGCTCGACCACCAGTACTCCGCCGCCCCCGCGGGATGCGCGGGGAAGAACGTGGTGTTCATCGCGGGGTTGCCCTGGCCGAAGGTCATTAGACTGAAGAGCTCCATCGGCGTCGGCAGGCGCCAGTCCGAATAACCCCCGGTATCGAGGGTAGCGGCCCGAGCGACCGCCGCCTCCCAAGTGCTTTCACCGGCATCCACCTTCTGCCACATCAGGCCGGTGACGAGGTCCGTGACAGTGCCGTCGCCGTGGTCACGGTACGCAGGCGGATTGAGGGAGTAGTCGGAGTCCTCGCCGAAGACAGGGGTCGCGTCGAGGGTCTGGCCGGTGTCGGGCAGCGCCCGCAGACTGGGCCCACCCATCACGTAGGACGTGATGCGGTTGTTGCCGTTCTGGTACGTGGTGGTCGTCGGGCTGATGCCCGGGCGCCGCCAGGTGATCGTGAGCGTCTTCGGGTTGGCCGCCCGGTTCAGTCGCCAGCAGATGTCATACGTCGTGGTGCCCACGACGTAGCGCATCAGGTACGCGTCGGGAGAGGCGGGGGCGCCAGCCGACTCCACCAGGTTGCCGGCGTCGTCGGTGGCGAGCGAGGCGGGGTTGCGGTAGGCGGTGATGCGGGCGCCCGGGATGGCCTGGGCGACGTAGCCCCCGGTGTTGTTCTGTCGGATGGCCTGGGTGGTGGGCTGGCCGTCGACCTGTCCGCCAAACTGGACCACCGTGCCGTGGAAGGCGGCAGGAAGGTACGGGGGCTGAGGTCCCGCCGCGTCCGTGCCGATCGCGTGGTAATGGTACTTCCACGGGCCGTGGTCGTGGCCGCCATCCGCGTCGAGCGCCTGGCGCGGGGAACCGTCCGGCTCGGTGTAGCCGTAGATCGGGTAGCCATCGAGGGCCCACGCCACCGGCAGGCCGACGCCCAGCACCGCCTGCAGGTGCACCGGCGCCAGGTGGTAGTGGTAGTCATCCGCGAGGCCGCAGTGTCCGCCGTAGAGGTCGAGTTCCCCGATCTCATAGGAGACCCGGCCCCCGTTGTTGCGGGGATTGAAGATCGGCACGCCATCGGCGCCGATCGCGATGGCCCCACGCTGGAAGTTCCCGCCCGAGATCGGGATCGGGTTCGCCGCGGGCGTCGGCACCAGCGGCAGGCGCCAGACGTTCGGCTTGCCGAACGCGAGCGACCCCTGATCCCGCTCGGGGCTGTTGAGCGAGGCGAAATAGGAAACCGGCAGCGGCACCTGCTGCTGCCAGGAGGTGATGCCGACCATCAGGTTCGGCTGCCGGACCGGGTCCGGCATGCTGTCCGACTCGACGTGGAAGGTGGTCTGGTCCCAGTACGTGCGGACCTTCGGGCGGAAGGCGCCGAACGAGGCCGCCATCGCCGCCCCGTAGCCCGGGGGGGGCGCGCCGGCGGTCGCGGGCTCCGGTGCGACCGGGGCGACCACCGCGGCCGCAGCCCGGAACGGCGTCCGCGCCCGCTCCAAGGCCAACTGGGCGAGCAGTTCGGCCCGCGCCGCCAGGACCTCCGGGGACGGCGGCTGGTCATCGTGCCACGAATGGGCCCGAGCGGGGGAAACGCTGGCAAGGGCGCCTGAGACGAGGAGCAGGCGCGGGAGGAGTCGCTTCATGGGAGTAAGGATGCGCGCGGCGCGTGAAGCACAGCGCCCGGAACAGATGAGGAAGCTGTCATCTGCGGCACGATGGGCGGGCGTCACGGGACCTCGTAGATCTCGACCAGGGCGACCCCGCTGGCGTTCGCGTTCGGTCCGCTCACCTGCGCCGTGTACGCGCCCGGCTCCAGGGCGATCAGGACCGCGGCGTCCCGGCTGTTGGCGGGCAGCGGAAAGGCCCCAACCGTGCCCGCAGCCAGACCGATCTGCGCGGCGTTGGGCGCGGAGAGCCAGTTGTCGTTGGTCTCCAGCGCCGTGGTCGAACCCTGCCTCCGAATCGTCAACTGCGGGTCGGCGAGCGCGCCGCCGACCCCGAAACCGGCCAGCGTCGGGCCGACCCCGCGGATCAGCACTTGCTTCGGCACATCGCCAGCGATCACGAAACCGGCCAGCAGCGCGTCGCCGCCACTCACCCGGGCGCGGGCGGAAACGTTGACCAGCCGCGAGGCACCGTCCGCGCCACCTCGCTCGTATGCCTCCACCAGCGCCACCCCCGCCGCGGCCGTCTTGCCGGCCACGGTGGCCGTGTAGGCGCCCGGGCTCAGTTGGGCGAGCACCGCGGCGTCAAGGCTCGCCGCCGGCAGCGCGAACGCCCCCGCCTGGGCGGCGGCCGCCGCCAGCTCCGAAGCGTTCGCGGCGCGCCCCCAGTCGTCGTTGGCCGCGACCGCGGCGCCGCCGGATCCCGTGACCGTCAGGACCGGATCGGCCAAGGCGCCGGTGACGCCGAACGCCGCCAGCGTGGGGCCGACCCCGCGGACGAGCACGGGCAGCCCGGCTCCGGGTCCCGCGACCAAGCCCACGATGAGGGAATCGTTGCCCGTTGCCGCAGTAGAACGCACCGAAAGATTCACCAGGCGGCTCGCGCCAAGGGTGAGGTTTGCCGCGGCCGAGGTGACGGCCCCGGCTGAGGTGCGCACGATCACGGTGTACGCCCCGGTATCGGCGGCCTGCACGCGGGGCAGGCTGAGCAGCGAGGCGGAGGCGCCGGGCAGGTCCACGCCGTTACGCTGCCACTGGTACGTGAGAGGCAGGGAGCTGACGGCCGTGACCGAGAAGGTCGCCGGCCCACCAACCGCGACCCGCCGCGCCTGCGGCTGCTGCGTGATCACCGGCGCGGGCGTCGCCGGTTCCAGCGCGCCGATGGTGTAGGCATAGGCGACGGCCCCGTGCTGCTTGCCCGGGCCCTCGTCCGCCGGCAGGAAGGACCGCACGTACTCGACCTTCACGCCGGTCGGCGAGACGGTCACGCGCGCGTAGCCGGAGTTGGCGACCCGGTCCCCGGTGGCGTAGGCATCGGTGTTGAAGAGCGAGTAGTTCGGATCCGCGGGATTGCCCAGCGATTGGTACACCACGCCGTCGAGTTGCTGGCGAACGAAGATGTGGTCGTGGCTCTGGAAGAAGATCGTGACCTTGTTCGCCGCCATGAGCTGGTGGATGGGCATCGCCCAACCGGGGCGGCGGGCCGCGAAGCCGGGGGTGCCGTTGTTGTTGAGCCCGCCCCACTCGAAGCGGCTCGCCACGTCGATCCCGCCGCGTCCGGTGCCGAGGACGTGGTGGGCGAAGACGAACTTATATTTGGCCCGGCTGTTCTCGAGCGTCTCCTTCAGCCAGCGATATTGCGCGTCCCCGTGGGTGATGAGCCAGCCGTCGGTGGTCTTGGGTCCGCCGTAGAAGTCGCCGTCGACCACGACCGGGGATCCCCAGTAGGGATCAATCGCCACGAACAGCGCGTCGCCCCACGTCCAGGCGAAGTGATTCCGGAGGAGGCCGATGTGGGGCACCACCTCCGGGTTGCCCGAGTAAAATGCATCCGGGGCCGGCTGCGGATAATGGGAATTGCGGGCGTTCTGGGCCCACACCGCGACGTTGTCCGGCGTCCCGTCGAGGAGATACCGCGCGGCCTGCTCGTGGTTGCCGTTCACCAGCACCAGCGCGGTGCCGCGGCCGGGGATGCCGAGGTAGGGGCGCTGGATGCGGTAGCGCTCCACGACCTGCGGCTGCGTCACCGCCCGGGGATTCGCCTGATTGATCGTGTCGACGCTGAAGTCGTCCCCCAGCAGGAAATAGAAATCCGGCCGATCCGCGGCGACCAACTGCATCGTCCGCGTGTAGAGCGCGGCATCGAACATGATGCGCGTGCGCTCCGGGTGGGAATCCCCCTGCACGCCGAAGACGAAGGTGCTGCCGGCGGGCCGCGCGGTCATGAACGAATACTCCGGGCTGGCGTCGAACTCCGCCGCGCCCGCCGCTCGGAAGCGGATGCGGTAGTAATGTCGCGTGTTGGGCGCGAGGTTACGGAGCTCCACTTCGCGCGGTTGCCCCGCCGTGAACTCCAGCGTCTCGCTGCGTCGATCATAAGCGCCCGACGCCGTGCCGTGCTCCAGGTAGGCCGCCAGCGCCCCGGTGGGTTGCAGGTTGGCGGCGATCAGGGTGTCGGTCGGCCGGCCCAGGACGAGAGTGCCGGGAAATTCCGCCGCGCGCAGACCCGATACGGTACTGCAGAGCCCGACCCCGAGCCCGATCCAGACCCCCAGCGGAACACGGTACGCATTGATCATCCCCCATTGAACCGCGGTCGGATGACGCCACCGGGGGAGCCCGGATTAACAGAATGTCATCGCCTAGGGCTTGAGCCGGAAATAGCGCACCGTCCGCCGCCCATCGTCGCCGTAGACAGCGTCCAGGTCGCGGAGCGGCATGATGAGCCACGGCGCGAAGAGCCCTTCGCCATTCTTGGTGAAGACAAAGCCGTCCCCGAGGACCACGCAGGAATGGAAGACCAGCCCCTCCGGGGAGATGAAGCACGCGAGGTCGCCGAAGTTCCCCGGGGCCGCCACCTCGCGGTAATTCTGGGTCAACTCGAGATAAGCTGGCTGAGGATCAAGGTAATAGGTTTCCGGACGGGCGGCGAAGAAGTTCAGGGCGGTCCAGTTGCAGTCGGGCAGGCGTCCCGCCACCGCGTCGCGCAAGGAGGGATAAGTGTAGAGCCGTTCGCGCGCCAAGGCGGGCAGCACGAGCGCCAGTTCGAGCGACTCGCCGGCGCGGCCAGCCACCAGGGCGGCGAGGAGCGGCTGCGTCTCGAGGTGGCGCTCGTCCGCGGTCCAGTGGCGGAGGAAGGCCTCCCGCTGCGCGGGCGCGGGTGGTTCCAGCCACAGGCGCCACGCCTGCCGGCGGGTCATGAAGCGGCGCGCGGCGAGGATCTCCGGCGCGGACCGGGCGGCCTGGATGAGCGCCGAGACGTCACTGAAGCGCCAATGCCCGCCGCGCTGCCAGCGCAGCCGGCGGACGAGATCCTGCTGGGACGCGCTGAGGCCGGCGCCCTCCAGCCACGCGTCCGGATCGCCGAACAGGAACAGGGGGCCGAAGTGGTCGGGATTCAGCGGCGACCGGCCCAGCTCGGCGTACAGGGCCGCCCGCACCTCCGGTCGGAATTCCACGAGGAGGGCAAAAGGCGGCAGCAGGGCCACGCCGTCCGAGCCGACCCGCCGCACCTCCGCCCGGCGGAGCACGGCCAGCTGCGCCTCCTCCACTCCCGCGCGCCGCAGCCGCGCCTCGACCTCGTCCGGGACCAGCCCCGGGAACCGCCAGACGGGCGCCTGATCCGGCTTCACGGCCAACTCAAGCAGCGCGTCGGCCGCCTCCAGGAAAAGCGCACGCGCCTGCAGCCGGCCGGCGTTCCCCGTCTCCGCCACCGCTCCGGCGACGCCACCCGCCACGATCAGCGCCGCGAACGTGAGGCGGCGGAGCAGACGCCAACCGAGGGCTGAGTGCGGCGGAGGAATAAAATCCATCGAGGCCGGGAAGACGGCGCGCCCGCGCGCACGGTTTCAACGCGGCGCAAGTTCGCCCTTCGCGCCGCGTCAGGGCATCGCCTTCGACGCAATGGTGTAGGTGTGTGCCACCCCACGGTTGCGCACCGCGGCCGTCTCCTGGGTCGGCAACGCCGCGCGGACGTACTCCACCTTGGTCTCGGCCGCGCTCACGGTCACGCGCAGGTGGCCGGAATTCGGCAGGATGGTGCCCGCCACGTAGCCGCCATCCCGGGCGCTGCCGGTGGAGAAATTGCCCGTCCCCGGCTGCGGACACTCCTGGTAAACGACGCCGTCGAGCTGTTGGTACCCGTAAAAGTGATCGTGCCCGTGAAACACCGCGCTCACGCCGTGCTGCACCAGCAAGGCATGGATGGGCACGCCCCAGCCGGGACGCTTTTCGGCAAAGCCCTCCGAATTGTCGGCGTTACGGCCACCCCACTCGTAGCCGCCCGCCGCCTCGATCCCGCCCCGGCCGGAGGCCACGCCGCCCACGAGGTTGTGCAAAAAGACGAACTTGTGGCGGGCCCGGCTGCCGGCGAGCACCTGCCGCAGCCAGTCATATTGGACGCGCCCCAGGCTCCACCGCCAGTTATCCCCGGGATTAGAGTTCGGGTTCGCCAGCGTGTTGTTGTAGGGATCGAGCACGACGAACAGCGCGTCACCCCATTCCCAAGCGTAGTAATTCTCGAGCAGTTCATCCCGCCCGAGGATGTTGCGTGTTTCCGCACTCGCGGCGTAGATGCCCCCGGGCACCGGCGTGGGGAAGTAGGCCTTGCGGGCCCGCAGGTTCCAGCTGCCGACGTTGCTGTTCCGCTCGGGGGTCCGGTCCGCCGCGAAGACGTAGCCGTACTCACCCTCATGGTTGCCCAGGATGAAGAAAAAGGGCGCCGAGTGCGCGAACTCCGCGAACTGGTTGCGCATCGTGATCGCGCGGTACTCGACCAGTCCGTAATTCACCGTCAGCCCGGGGATGATGGTGGACAGCTTGTCCGACATGAAGATGTCGCCCAGGTCCACGTGGAAGTCCGGGTTGTCCGCCCTGATGTTGCGCATCGCGAGGGCGAACAGACCCGGGTTGGTCACCTCGTCGAGGTGCGGATCGGCCGTGATGGTGAAGGTGAACCCGGTGCCGCGCGGGCGCTGGGTCTGGAAGCTGCGCTCGCCGCGCGCGAGGAACTCACCTTCGCCCGGCCGCCGGTACCGTATGCGGTAATAGTGCCGGCGCCCGGCCGCCAGCGGCGCCGCCCCCGCCGGAGCCTCGATCCGAATCTCGAACGGGGCCCCCGCCGGATAATTCGCCGCGGCCGTGCGCCCGGAGTAAACGCCCGGGGAGGAGCCGAACTCCACGTAGGCTTCGAGCGCCACGGCCGCCTCGAGGTTGAGGGACACTCCCCGGTCAGTCGGAATCCCGAGGAATTCCGGCGAGGTGAACGTGGCATCGGCCAGACTGGCGCCGATGAGGTAAGCGGTGCTCGCGCCCGTGCCCGTGCGCCCGCTCCCGTCGGTCGCGGTGACGCCGTAGGTGACCGTCACCCCCGCCGCCTGTGCGGGGATGGTCGCGCCGAACACGCCATCGCCCGCCCCGCCGTCCCCGTGCTGTCCGTCGTCCCACATCCGGACCACCTGGGAACCAGCGACCGTGCCACTCGCCTGATACTGCAGGTCCACCCTGGCCGGCGAGCCCCCCCCCGGCGCCTGGACGCGCGCGTTGATCACGACAGGATCGAGGTAGGTGGGCACAGCCGGTTGCGTGGCGAGGGCCGTGAAGGTGAATCCCTCGGTGGAAGGCGCCGCCGCGGGCGCCGCGGCGTAGACTTCGACCAACGCAGTTCCGGTCGTCCCCCCCACCCCGCTAACGATCGCCGAATAGGATCCGGCGGGCAGGGTTACCAGCAGGGCCGCGTCCCGGCTGCCGGCGGGCAAGGCGAAGGCCCCGAACCCGGCGGCCGCCGCCGAAATCTCCGCGGCGTTGTTCCCGGTCGCCCAGTTGTCGTTGGTCGCCAGCGCGGTCGTGCCGCGGTAAAGCGTGACGGTCGGGTCCGCCAGGGTGCCCGTCACGCCGAAGGGCGCCAAACCGGGACCAACCGCGCGCAGCAGCACCCGCAGCGAACCGGGGCCGCTGATGACGAAGCCCGGGATCAGCACGTTGTCCCCCGTGCCGACAAAGGCCCGGGTCGACGCGTTGACCAGGTACGAGGAGCCGGTCGGCGCCGCATCATAAACCTCGAGCAGCGCCACGCCGGAAGTGCCGCCCGGCGCCGTCACCGGGGCGGTGTAGCCGGCGGGATCCAGCGGGCGCACGATGGCGGCGTCGCGGCTCGCGCCCGGAAGCGCGAAGGCGCCCACCGCGCTCATCGCCCCGGCGTCCGTCGAGGCCCAATTGTCGTTCTCCGCCACCGTCGCCGATCCAGCGAGGAGGGCGAGGCGGGGATCCGCGAGGGCTCCGGCCACGCCAAAGCCGGCAAGAGCGGGTCCGACCGCCCGGATCACCACCGGCTTGGATCCGGATCCGGCCACGACGAAACCGGAGATCGGCGTCCCCGCCGCACCGCCGACCGTCGCGCGCGTCGCGAGGTTCACCAACCGCGCAGACGGCGGCTCCGCGGCGCGCGAGCAGAGGGCGAGCAGGGTCAGGACGAGAAGGGCACGGCAGCGCATGCCCCACGGTGGTGCGAGGGGATGAATCCCGACCGTGGCGCCGGATTAATTCCCCGTCATCCTGCAGTGCGGCTCAGCGGCCGGGGGCACCCGAGACATCGAGATCCGGGCGGGTTGTCCAACGCGCCTTCCAGTCGGGCCGCTCGACCCGCCGACGGAAGATCACTGTGTTGTCGAGGTCGAGGTCCGCGGTCCAGATGAAGCGCGCGCCCGCGAAGTCGGCGGTCCGGAAGGCCTCCTTGGGATTGACGCGCTCCTCCGTGTACTCGACCGCCGCGGCCCAGGGGGAGTCGTCGAAGCCGGGGGCGAACCAGTCCGGCGGAAGCGGGGTGTGCTCGACGCGATCGCGACCGTCGGGCCCCGGCAGCGGACCGCGGAAGAAGCACTTCGCCTTCCAGGAGGCATCGGTCACGGTGCCGTCGGCAAACTTCAGGATGAAGCCACCGTCGCCGATCGAGGTGCCATATTCCCGCCCGGTCCGGGGGTCGGCGTTATCCTTGGCGAGGACCGCGATCGTCATGGGGTACTCGGGCAGGAGGTCGACCGAAACCACGTTATGCGGGAGGAAGTCGATCGAGTCGACGGCGACGAGGCGGCCGTTCACGTAGAGGATGAACCAGTTGTCGGCGTAAACGTTGGCGCGGAGGGTGTCGCGCAAGGTCGGCTTCACCACCGCCGAGCCCTTCCCTGGCGCGGCCTTACGCCCCTCCTTGGCCCGCCCCGCCGCCCCGGGAGCATCGGCGCCAGTGAGCAAAGGCGCGAGGAGCAGGGCGAACAACAATGGAGCGGAAGCACGCACCCCCCAAGTTCACGCCCGGCGGATGAGGCTGGGACGGTCGAAAGCATTACGGGTCTTTCATCCTGGGAGCCGTCCGGCGCCGCAGCACCCACAGGTCTCCCTCCGGCGAATCGAAGGGGTGTCGCTGCTCCGCGCTCGCGACGAGTTCGTAATCCCGATCGATCCATGCCAGCAGCCGCTTCCCCTCCCCCTCCCGATCACCGTACCGGCTGATCCCGTACTCCCGCAGATCGCGGCTCAGCGCGACGATCCAGTCAGGTGGCTCAGCCTCGAGCCGCCGCACCAGCTCAGCCTCGGCATCCCCCTGCAAGGCGAACGAGAACAGGAAGAAAGTCGGCGCCGGACTCGGCATCCTAGTAAGGTAATTCAGCATCAAGCCCTCGGGCACGACGAGCAGCTTGCCGGAGGCGCCCTCCCGCCGCAGCACCTCCTGCGCGAAGTTGAGCCAGGCGCCGAACGGCGGCGGGAGCGGACGAGCAAGGAAGGCGTCCGCGCCGTCCCCGACGGCCAGCACGCGGCTCCCCAATTCCGCCCGCGAGGCGACCACGACCTGGCTGCCGTAACCGCAGAGGATGACCCACGCGGCAACCGCAACGAGGCGGCGCGCAAAGTCAGCCCGCGTGCGCAGGACCAGCGGCAACTCCACCACCAGGACGGCAAAGGTCACCATCAGCGCGAGCGCCGCCTGGTAAAATCCGAAATGATGCAGGCGCCCGTAAAGCATCATCCGCGCCATCAGACCGGCGGCCAGCACGGCCAACAGGAGCCGCTCCGGTCTCTCTGCCGCGCATCGCCATGCGATCACCCCCACATAGGAGAGAATCAGCCCCAACCAGCTTCTGGGAAAGCCATCGGCAACGTGGGGTTGGCGGGCGGCGACCGCCAGCAGCGACAACATCCCCACGGCGGCGACCAGCCGGAACACCGGTCGGCGGATCGCGCCGATTCGCTCCGCCAGGAGCAGCAACGCGAACAGCGTGAGCAGCACTCCGGCCGTCCACTCGCCATGCAGGCGCAGATTTTTCCACGGCGCATCCCAGCCCGACAACATTGCTTGGAACCGCGGATCCACGGCGGCCCCGGTGGAGACCATCCGCCATGCGGTGGTCGCAGCGCGCCACCCTTCCCGCCAGTCACCGTCCACCGAGAAGCGTGCGGCGAAGAGGAACGTAGGCAGCACGGTCCCGACGGCGGCCAGCAACACCCCCGCGCGGGAGAGCGCGACTCCACACCGCAGCGAGAGAACGAGCGCGACGGCGCCAACGAGCCCGCCGGCCAAAATGAACTCCGGCTTCAGGATCCAACAGAGCCCCCAGCAGCACCCGGCCCAACCCACCCATACGGCCCGACCCGAGCGCAACCAGCAACTGACGCCAAACGTGAGGCTCAGGATGGCGAGCATCCCGTGCGTGACCTCGTGCGCGTAGGGAAAGGCGTAATTGTAATTTCCGGTTTCACCCAGCTGGGAGAAGCCGCAGAGCGCCACAAACGCCACCCCCGCAACCGCGGCACCCCGGAAACCCCACGCCCGCCGGAAGAGGATCACCATCAGGCCCAGCACCGCCGCGAAAACCAGCAGGTTGAAACCCACCAGCGTCATCAGGCCAGGCCCTAAGCAACGGAAGAGGAGCCCATTCCACTCTTGCGACAAAGGACCATAGACACAGTCAACCTCCCGGTAGAGCCGGCCTCCGCAGGAAAGGCGCCAAGCCGTGTGAAGCTCGCGGCCTGAGTCGACAATCTCGTCCGGCCAGCGGCGCCACGACAAGGCGAGGAAAGGGAGCGCGAGCACCAGCAACGTGCCGTAAAGCAGCGCGCCGCTGCGCGGAAGGAGATGACGGGGATGAACCATTCCCCATCCTTCCCGCGCTGGATGAACGGGGTCGCACCGGGCACGATTACGACGATGATAAGCGCGTTCCTCCGGGCGTGAATCGGCGATGAAAACTCTGTCATCACGTGTGGCTTGCGGGCCCCGCCCCACCCCCTTCCTTTCGTGGGGTGAAAATCCTGCTGCTCGAGGACGACCGGAAGCTCGCCGCGCTGGTCCGCAAGGGGCTGGAGACGCAGGGCTTCGTGGTCGACGCCTGCAATGACGGCCACGAGGCGTTCACCCTCGCCTCCACCCGGGCCTACGACGCACTCGTCCTGGACGTGATGGTGCCGGGGCGCGACGGCCTGAGCATCCTCCGCGGGCTGCGCGCCCAGCGCCGGCCGGTACCCGTGATCCTGATCACGGCGCGCGGCGCCCTGCCCGAGCGGCTCGAGGGCCTGAACCTCGGCGCGGACGATTACCTCACCAAGCCCTTCTACGTGGACGAACTGGTCGCGCGGCTCCACGCGGTGATGCGGCGCGCCGCCGGCACCCCGCTCACCTTGGTCGAGAACGGCCGGGTGACCGTGAACCTGCTCACCCGCGAGGTGCGCGTCGGCAGCGAGGCGGTTGACTTGACCGCCCGGGAGTTCGCGCTGCTCACCTACCTGATGCGCTCCCCGGGCCAGACCTTCACCCGGCCGCAGATCTGCGAGCACGTCTGGAACTACCACTTCGACCCCGGCACCAACCTGGTCGACGTCTACATCCAGCGCCTGCGCCGCAAGCTGCGCGAGGGCGAGGAAGGCGGCCTGATCGAGACCATCCGCGGGGTGGGCTACCGCGCCCGCCCCGTCCCGGCGGCGCCCCGCCCCGCCCCGTGACGTCCTTCCGCGTCCGGCTCGCCTTGCTCGTCGGCGGCACCACGGCCGCGTTGCTGCTGGGCGCGGGCCTTTTCGCCTGGAACCTAGCCTCGGGGTTCAACCTTGAGCGGCTGGATCGCGAGCTCCACGAGCTCGCCCGCCGCAACCTCGTGCGCGTTCCCGGCCCGGGCAACTGGGGCCGGCTCGACGCCGCGCTCGCCCTTCTCGGCCGCGGCGAAGGCCCCCCCGCCTACGTGATCTGGGCGCGCACACAGCGGGACGAGTACCGCTCGCCCGGTTGGCCCGCTGACCTCGACCCTGCCACCTTGCCCGTACCCACAGCGTACGAGGGCGGCATCACGTTGACGAAACCTCCGCCGCCCCCGCGGAAGAGCAGCCTCTCCCCGCAGAATCCGTCCCTTCCCATCCGTCAAACGGCCTTCCGGACCGTCTCCGCGGGCGGATCCACCTGGCGCCTCGCGGTGACGGGCAACCCTTACACCACGCTCGTGCTCGGCGTCCGCCTGGAGGAGTCGACGCGCGACCTCGACCGCCTGCGCGATCGCTACCTCGCGGCGCTGCCGGCGGTGCTGCTGCTCGTTGCCCTAGGCGCGTGGTGGCTCGCCACGCGCGCACTCCGCCCCGTCGCCGCCCTCACCGAGGCCGCCGAGTCGATCACCGCGCAGGGCCTGTCCCAACGCATCGCCGCTCCGGCCCATGACCGGGAATTCGGCCGGCTGGTGACGGTGTTCAACGCGATGCTCGACCGGCTGGAGCGCTCGTTCCAGCAGGCCAGTCGCTTCAGCGCCGACGCCTCGCACGAACTGAAGACGCCCCTCGCCCTCCTCCAGGCCGAGGTGGAACAGGGCCTGCGTGCGGAACCGGCCGGGTCACCCGCCCAGCAGACATACCTCAGCCTGCTTGAGGAAATCCACCGCCTGAAGTCGATCCTCGACAAGCTCCTGCTGCTTTCCCTCGCCGACAGCGGGCATCTCCGGGTCGAACGGACGCCCCTCGACCTTTCCACCTTGGTCGAGGGATTGGCCGAGGATACCGAGGAAATGCATCCCGAACTCCCGGTGGCCCGCTCGCTGGCCCCGGGGCTCTGCGTCGCGGCGGACGCCACCCTGCTCGAGCAAGCGCTCCGCAACCTGCTGGGCAACGCGGCCAAATTCAACCGGCCGCAGGGCCGGATCCGCGTCGACCTCCACGGGGAGGGGACCGAGGCCGTCCTGCGCATCGGCAACGCCGGCCCCGGTATCCCCGTCGGCGATGTTCCCCGACTTTTCGAACGCTTCTATCGCGGCGATCCCGCCCGCCGCCGGGACCGCCCGGGGGGCGCCGGCCTCGGCCTCAGCCTCTCCCGCGAAATCCTCCGCGCCCACGGCGGCGAGGTCCGGCTCCTCCGGTCGGAACCGGACTGGACGGAATTCGAGGCCCGACTGCCGCTGGCCTCCGTCAGCCCCCGGCCAACGGATCCCCCACCGGCAGCGGCCGGCCCAGCCGGATCGACTCCTCCGCGATGAGGCAGAGGGCGGTGGACCAAAGCCCGTCCTCGCCGGAGGCGGCCGGCGGGCACTCCCCGCGGACCATCCGCACGCAGCGGGCGATTTCCTCCCGCAGCTCGAAGACCTCGCCGCTGTGGCGGGCGAGGGCGACGTGCTCCAGCTTCTCCCCGTCAAAGACCTTCAGGAAGAAACTCGGCTCGAGCGTCCGGTCGAGGGCGCCGCTCCACCCGGCCCAAATCGCGCCCCGGCGCCCGGTGATCTTCACGGTCTGATGGTGCTCGAAGGCGGCCAGCGTCTGCGAGACGACCGCGTAGGCGCCGTTCGCGTAGCGGAAGGTGGCGCTGAAGTTGTCGTACAGGCCGGGCCGGCCGGGATCGCGCGAGTTGCCGAGCGCGTGGAGCTCCACCGGGTTGCCCGCGGATTCCAGGTACCAGCGGGCGAGGTCGAAGAAGTGAATCGGCTCCTCCAGCACCCAGCTGCCCACCCGCGCGGGATCGTAACGCCAGCCCGACGCGCCCTGCCGGTAGGGCTTCCGCGACAGCTCCACCAAGACGTACTGCGGCTCGCCGATGACGCCGCGGTCGATCAGGCGCCGGATCTCCCCCCATTGCGACGAGAGCCGCAACTCGTGCCCCACGGCGAGCTTCCGGCCGAGCGCGCGCGCCTGCCGGACCAGCGCGCGGCAATCCGCGACGGTGAGCGCCATCGGCTTTTCCAGCAGGACATCGCAGCCGGCCGCGAGCGCGTCCGTGGCCACCGCCAAGTGCGTGTGGCTCGGCGTCACCACATCCACGATGTCCACGCCGCCCGCCGCGAGCAGGGCGCGGTGGTCGGCAAACACGGGCACCCCAGGATAGGCGGCCGCGGCGGCAGCGCGGGAGGCGGCGGACGGCGCGGCGATGCCAGCCAGGCGGGCATCGGGCAGGCGCGCGATCGACTGGGCGTGCAGCTGGCCCCAGGCGCCGAAGCCGACGAGACCGAAACGAACGGGGGCGGATGGAGTCGACATGAGCGGATTCAGCGGCGCGGGGCCGTGGTGAGGGGGGTGACGGGGTCGGGCACGCGCCGGCCCTGCAGCTCGTTCAGCCGGCAGGTCGGCAGGCGCGGGAGCACGTGGCGCGCGAAGAGCTCGGCCTCCTCGCGGTGGGGATACCCGCTCAGGATGAAGGCGCGGAAGCCCATCTCGAGGTAGCGGTTCAACTTGGCGACGATCTGGTCCGGATCACCCACCAGCGCGCTGCCGCAGCCGCTGCGGGCGAGGCCAATGCCGGACCAGACGTGGGGCTCGAGGAGGAGGTCGGGGCCGAGGCGGGCGCGGAGCTCATCCTGCCGCAGCACCCCGGCGCTCTTCGCGTCCAGCGAACGCGCCTTCATCGCCTGCCCCTGAGCGAGGTCGAGGCGCGAGATCAGCCGGTCGGCGGCGGCACGCGCCGCGGCCTCGGTTTCCCGCACGATCACGTGGATCCGCAGGCCGAAGTCGATCCGCCGGCCGTGCCCCGCGGCGAGCGTGCTCATCCGGCGCATCGTCGCCGCGAGCTGCGCCTCCGTCTCCGGCCACATCAGGAACACGTCGCAGTGCCGCGCGCAGAGCTCCTGCGCCAGCGGGGAGATCCCGCCGAAGTAGAGGAGCGGGCCTCCGTTCTGCTGATAGGTCTTGGCCGCCTCGCAATCGGGGAGCCGGAACTGGTAGTACTTGCCGGCCCATTCGAGAGGGCCGTCGGTCGTCCACAGCCGCTGCAGGATTTGGATGATCTCGCTGCTGCGCTCGTAACGTACCTCGTTCGGTTCCTGCCGTCCCGGCAGATCGGAGGAGATGATGTTGAGCACGAGCCGGCCGCGGGAGAGGTGGTCGACCGTGGCGATGGCGCGGGCCAGCATCGGCGGCCAGACCTCCCCCATCCGCAGCGCCACCAACTGGTTGATCTGCGTCGTCTGCGGCGCGAGCGCGGCGGCGAAGGTCAGGGCGTCCTGCCCGGGCACCCAGCCCGAGGGCAGCAGGATGTTCTGGTAACCAAGCGAATCGGCCGCGCGCACCAGTCCCGCGCAATGGGCGAAGCTGCTGCGCCGGGCATCGTCGGGCACGCCGAGGTATTCCATGTCCTCGTTGCAGAGGGCGGAGAACCAGGCGACCTCCACGCGGCGTTCCGGCGTGCGGATCGCCGGAGCGGCCGGGGGCTGGGCGGCGGGGAGAAACATCGGCGATTCAGGGCACCGAACGTCCCTGCGCCGCGGTCCAGAGCTCGTACCAATGCTGACGTTCCAGGCGCAGGCCGGCGCTCGCCGCCGCCGCGCGGATCCGGGACACTTGGTTGGTGCCGATCACGACCTGCGGGCCGCTCGGCAACGCCGCCACCCAGGCGAGGGCGACCTGCTCCGCGCTCACGCCGTACTCCGCCCCGAGGCGCGCCAATTCGGCGCGCGTCCGCACCGCGGCGGCATCCTCGCCCGACAGCAGGCGGCCGCCGGCCAGCGGCGACCATGCCATCGGACGTACCCCCGCGGCTTGGCACTGGTCGAGCGTGCCGTCCGTGATCGCACCCATCTGCAGCAGGCTTACCTCGACCTGGTTGGTGGCCGGCGCGCGGCCGAGGAAACGGGCCAGGAGCGCGGATTGGTGCACACTGTAATTGGAGACCCCGACCGCGCGGACCTTGCCCGCCGCCACCACCGCGGTCAGCCCCCGCGCGGTCTCCTCGGCGCAGGTCAGCCAGTCCGGCCGATGGATGAGCAGCAGGTCGATCCGATCCGTGCGCAGTTCGCGCAGCGAACGTTCGATGCAGCGGGCGATCGCCGCGGCGGTGGCGTCATAGTGGTTCACGCGCGCGCCGGGGCGGTTGGGGCCCACCGCGTTGATCCCGCACTTGGTGACGAGCTCCATCCGGTCACGCAGGCCGGGGGCCTCCGCCAGCGCCCGTCCGAACAGCCCTTCGCAGGTGTAGCCGCCGTAGATGTCCGCGTGATCGAAGGTCGTGATGCCGGCCTCCAGGCAGGCGTCGATCTTCGCCCGCACGCGGGCGGGGGCGGAACCCTCGGGGTCCTGCGCGAGGCGCCAGAGCCCGTAGGCGATGGCGGAAACTTCAGGGCCTTGGGGACAGAGCGGGAACCGGGGCAGCATCGGGAAAAGACGCGCGAGGTTCGCGCGGGCGACAGGCCCGGCTCAATCCCTATTTCCCCTCATTCGCTCCCGGAGCCGCCGGCAGAGTTCGGGCGAGCCCGCGAGGTAGACGATGCGCGCCATCCCAAGGTCGAAGCGACGCACGGGCAGTTGCTCGCCATTCAGGAAGTGCACTTCGCCTCCGGCCGCGCGGACCAGGGGGATCGCGGCCGCGAGGTCCCAAATCTTCACGTTGAAATCCACGCACCCGTCCAGCAATCCCGCCGCCACGTACGCTAGATGCAGCGTCGCCGAGCCGAGACCCCGTATCTTAAAATCCGCCAGCACCGCGGTCGCTGCCGGCAGCAGCGCCTTGTCGCCCGGGCTGTGAAAACCGACCAGGGTCTCGCGGGAAACCGGCCGGGCCGAGACCCGCGCCGGGGAGTCCCCGTCCCACACCCCCAGGCCCGGCCCGCCGTGCAGTAGCCGACGTCGGCCGAGATCGTAGATCACCCCGTAAACCGGCTCGCCGTCCCACAGCAGGGCCAGGGCGATCGCGCACTGGGGGATGCCGAGCGCGAAGTTGTTCGTCCCGTCGATCGGATCGAGCACCCAGGCGAACGCGCGCGTGACCGTCACCGGACCCGCCGGGTCCGGCAGTTCCTCGCTCAGGAACTGGTCTTCGGGGAAGGCGCGGGCAAGGTCCTGGAAGATGCCTTCGGAGATCGCGACGTCCACCGCCGTGACGCGGGTGCCGTCCGCCTTCCAGCGGCTTTCCGCCCGGCCGAATTCGCGGTGGAGCAGTTCAACTTGGGCCAGCACCGCCGCGCGCGCCGCGGCGACCCGGAGATGCAATTGCGCGGGGTCCATCCCCCGACGCTGGCGCCGACGCGGGCGGAAAACGAGCCGCAATCCGCCGGCCTACTCGTAATCGTGGAGCCGCGGGTCGCGGCGCGGGGCGGAGCGCCGGATGCGGTAGCGGTGGCGCCCTGCCTTGGGCTCCGCGGTGGGGCCTTCCGCCGCCGGCGGGGGCCCGTCAAAATCCTCCGGCCCGCCCTCGCCCTCCCCCGGCCCGCCGCCCAACTGGTCCTCGAGTGATTCGGGGTCGGCGCCCTCCTCCAGCTTGCGCACGACCTCCTCCATCTCGCCGTCGATGCGCTCACCGGTGAGCTCGGACATCCGGCGCATCATCCGCGCCATGGCGCGCGGGTCATTCTCATCGACCGAGGAGAACTCTTGCTCCATCGCGCCGAGCGCCTGCTCCATCCGCGCGTCCTCCGCCGGCGCCCCGGTCGCCGCGGCATCCGCCGGCGGGGCGTCGGGGCCCCCGCGGGTGATCGCGAAGGCGGAGATGAGCTTGCGCATCCGGAACGCGGGGTTGTCGGGGCAGCGGGGGATCGTTTTCCCCTGGGCGAGCGTTTTGGCGTAGAACTGGTAGACCGTGTGGTTGTCCGGGCAGTAGTACTCGTAGATCGGCATAAGACCGCGCGTGCCTAGGCG
>JAIXQE010000036.1 GCA_027485815.1 Opitutaceae bacterium | reverse complement strand
GGCGACGAGCGCGGCGAGCAGCGGGGGGAGGAGCAGCAGGCGCGCCTTCATTCGTGCACATCCGCCGGCAGGCGGGCACCCCAGCGGCCGAGGGCGTGGCTGGCGAACGCCCCGGCCGCGACGATCCCTGCCGCGAGCAGCGCGAGTTGCCCCCACGGCACGACGAACCCGAGCGTCCAACCGAACGATTGCCGGTTGATCACGTGGATGAGCAGCCAGCCGAGCCCGAGGCTGACGACGAGGCCGGCGAGCGCGGCCACGAGGGCGAGACCGGCCCCTTCGAGCGCCGTCGCCAGCGCGAGTTCCCCGGGCGTGAACCCGAGGGCGCGCAGCGTGGTGAGCTCCTCGCGCCGGTCCAGGAGGACGCTCGCGAGGGTCAAGGCCAGGCCCGCCACCGCGACCGCCACCCCGATCACCTCCAGCGCGTGCGTCACGGCAAAGGTGTGCCGGAAGATGCGCAGGATCTCCTCCCGCAGCCCGCCGTTGGTGTAGATGCCGAGCCCGGGATGGTCCCGCAGGAGTGCCGCCCGCACGCCGGACGGATCCGCGCCGGGCCGGAGGAACAGCGAGACGCTCGCTGCCTGCTCGTCCCCGAACCACGCCGCAAGGTGCGTCCGCTCGACCAGCAGGGAGCCGCGCTCGTTGCCGTAATCGGCGAACACGCCCGCCACGGTGAGCTGCTGCGGACCGGCCGGGGTGGGCAGGCGGACGGCGTCGCCGGGACCAACCCGAAAGCGGGCGGCGAAGCTCTCGCTGACGAGGGCGAGGCCCGCGTTGCGCGCGGCGTCGAACGGCGCTTCGTCCCGCGGCGCGCGCAGCCACGGCAGGTCCGCCCGGCGCCGCAGCAGGGCGAGATCGGTGCCGGAGACGGTCGTCGCCACGCCGCCGAGGCGCACCTGATGGGCCGCGACGATCGCGGCATCCTCGACGGCCGGATGCGCGGCGAGGGCGCGCCAGGTCTCCGGCGTGATCCGGTTGCGCGTCGAGGCGCTCTGGGCGCCGGCGCTGGAGAGGTACAGGTCGGCGCGCAAGGTGCGCCGGATCCAGTCCTCCACGGTCTGCTCGAAGCTGCCCACCAGGATCGCCATCCCGGCGGTCATGGCGGTGGCGGCGAGCAGCGCGGCCGCGGCGAGCCGATGGCGGCCGGAGGGTCGGGCCAGGTGGCCGAGGGCTACGCGCGCGGCCGGATGCAGTTGCCCTGCCGCGCGGGCGAGCCGGGCGAGGCCGCCGAGGACCGGGCCGGCGAGCAGGCCGGCCCCGAAGATCCCGAGCAACGCCGCCGCATGACCGCCGAGCGGGAAGGCGCCACCGCCCGCGAGGGGCACGGGGGGCAAGAAGGCGCAGACCCCCGCGCCCGCGAGGAGCCCGAGGCCGATCCGGGGCTGCCGGCTCCAGCCGCCCTCCGCGGGCGGGGCGTGCCGCGCCAGCGCCTGCGCCGGCGGAATCCGCGCCGCGGCCCGCGCGGGGCCCCAGCCGGCGACCACGCTCGCGCCCAGCCCGAGCATCAGGCCGAGCAGGAGGTCCGTCGCCTCCGGCCGCGCGGAGGTCACGTTGGTCGCGTAATACAGCGCGTTCACGGTCTGGCCCACCGCCCGCACCGCGGCCTGCGCGCCCGCCCAGCCGAGCACCACGCCCAGGAGGCCGCCCGCCGTGCCCAGCACCGCCGCCTCAATCAGCCACGCGCCGCGGATCACTGATTCCTCGACACCCAGCGAGCGTAGCACGGCCGTCTCCGCCCGGCGCCGCACCACCGCGCCGTCGAGGGCTTGGAAGATCAGGTAGAGGCCCACGAGGAGCGCGAGCAGCGAGAGGACCGTGAGATTGTAGCGGAAGGCGCGCGTCATCTCCGCGGCGGTCTCGCGCCGGGCCCCGGGGGTCGTGACCTCCCAGCGCAGCTCCGGGCCGGCCAGGCGCGTGAGCAGCGCGCCCACCTCGGCCTGCCGCTCCGCCCTACGCGGCCCCGGGGCGACGACCACCTCCACGCGGTCCAGTTGGCCCGGCCGGCCCGTCAGGCGCTGGAGTTCTGGCAGGTCGAGGACGATCAGCCCCGGGGGCGGGGTTGCGCCGCCGGACGCGGCGGGGATCACGCCGGCGACCGGCAGGCGGTGCCGGCGCTCGTGGATCAGCAGTTCGAGGTGGGCCGGTTGGCCCGGCACCGGCGCGAGGTCAGGGCTCACCCAGGCCTGGGGCCCCGCGCGGAAGCGCCGCCAGAAGTCCGCCGGGTCGCCGCCGCGTCCTTCCGGGCCCGCCTCCGCCCCGCCGAGCAGGCGGGCGCCCGGTCCCCCCGCTGCGGCGAGGTTGGCGAGGGCGATGAGGTCGAGGCCGAGCACGGTGTAGGCCGGGCGGCCGAAGCCGGGCGCAGCCCCCTCCGGCGCGGGAAGGGCGGCGGTCGTCTCCACCACGGGCAACAGCTGGACCGGATGCTCCGCGAGCGCGGCCTGCAGTTCCGCCAGCACGGTTTCCGGCAGGGTGCCGGCGGGAGGCTGCAGCACCCAGTCGCTGCGGCCGGCGAGGGCCTCGGTGAAGTGGCTGAAGCTCGCGACGGCGGCCCGGTTGGCCAACCGGATCGCGAGGAACACGGCGACCCCCAGCGCCACGATCGCCACCAGGGCCGCCGTCTGGCGCGGCGCGAGCCGGGCGTGCCGCCACGTGAAGCGCGCCAGCAGCAGCGCGAGCACCGGCCGGGCCCCGCTCATCGCTCGATGGACCCGTCGCGCAGGCGGATCCGCTCGTGGCAGACGGCCGCCGCCTCCTCGCTGTGGGTCACCAAGACCAGCGCCGTGCCGGTCTCGTCGGAAAGTTCCCGCAGCAGCGCCAGCACCCGTGCGCCGGCCGCGGAGTCGAGGTTGCCCGTGGGCTCGTCCGCCAGCAGGAGCGCCGGCCGGTGCACCAGGGCCCGGGCGAGCGCCACCCGCTGCTGCTCCCCGCCGGAAAGTTCCCCCGGCCGCGCCGTGGCGCGGCCTTCCAGCCCGACCCGCGCCAGCAGCGCCGCGACCCGCCCCTCCCGTTCCGCCCGCGGCACGCCCAGCAGCTGCAGCGGCAGTTCCACGTTCTCCGCCGCGCTCAGGGTGGGCAGGAGATGGAAGAACTGGAACACGGTCCCGATCCGCTCCCGCCGCAGTCGTGCCAGCCCCGCCGCATCCGCGCCGTCGAGGGTCCGGCCCTGCAGCCAGACGCGGCCCGCGTCCGGGCGGTCGATGCCCCCCAGGCAGTTGAGCAGCGTCGTCTTGCCGCTCCCGGAGGGCCCGGTCAGCGCTACCCGTCTCCCGGCGGCCACGGTGAACGACACCCCGCGCAGCACCGGCCGGCCGCCGTACGCCTTCACGACATCCTGCACCACCAACGCGCCCGGGTCGGGGGTGGTGGTGGCGCGGGCGGCAGGGTGGATCTCGGGCACCCCCTTGGTACGGGCGAATCGCGCGGCGGACGCGAATTTTTCCGGCCCGGCGTTGCCTTTCCCCCGGCCCGCACCACCGTCACCAAAGCCCTCCCCCGTCGTCTTTCGGAACGTGCGCCGCCCTTCGCCCTCCGCCCTGATCGCGTCCCTCGCGCTGGCCCTGCCGGCCGCGGCGCTTGCCGCCGCCCGCCCGCCCGCGACGCTCGCCACGTACCGGACCGCGGTGCAGCCGATCTTGGAGAGGCATTGCTACGATTGCCATGGCAACGGCATCGCCAAGGGGGGCGTCACGCTCGACGCCTTCGCCTCCGACGCCGAGGTCACCGCCCGGCCCGAACTCTGGCACGCGGTGCTGCGGAACGTGCAGGCGGGCCTGATGCCGGTGCACGAAGAGGGGATCTCCCGGCCGACCCCGGAGGAAACGCGGACGCTCACCGAGTGGATCAAGTTCGGCGCGCTGGCCATCGATCCCGCGGACCCGGATCCCGGCCACGTCACGGTGCGCCGCCTGAACCGGGCCGAGTACCGCAATACCATCCGCGACCTGCTGGGGCACGATTTCAACAGCGAGGTGGAGTTTCCCCCGGACGACAGCGGAGGCGGTTTCGACAACAACGGCGAGGTGCTCACGCTTTCCCCGTTGCTCCTGGAAAAGTACCTCGCGGCCGCGGAGGCCATCGTCGAGAAGGCGGTGCCGCGGGTGGCCCGTGTCCTGCGGGAACGCACCTTTCCCGGGCGGGAGTTCCGCGCCGAGGGCGGCCCACCCTCCGGGGAGCAGCTCAACGCCCGCCGGGCCGCCAGGGTGGCGCGCTCCCTCACCGTCGACACGGCGGACCGCTACCGGATCGTCTTCGAGCTGGAGACGCGGGGTACGTTCGACTTCGACCCGAGCCGCTGCCGGCTGATCGCCCGCGTCGACGGCCGCGAGGTCTTCACCGAGGAGGTCGCGTGGTCCGAGCGCCGCCCGCTGCGCCGGGAGGTCGAGGTGGACTGGTCCGCCGGGCGCCACGAGATCAGCTTCGAGGTGGTGCCGCTGGAGCCTGCCGCCGCCCCGCCGGGAGAGTCCCGCGCGCAGAGCGTGCCCGGCCCGACCAGCGTCACGCTGCGGGTCAACACGGTGACCGTCCAGGGCCCGCTCGACCCGCGGCACTGGCTCCCGCCGGAGAACCACGCGCGCTTCTTCCCGGAAGGCCCCGCGCCGGCGGACCCGGCCGCCCGGGACCGTTACGCGGCGCGCATCCTCGGCGACTTCGCGCGGCGGGCCTTCCGCCGTCCGGTCGAGCCGGCGCGCGTCGGGCAGCTGGTCGCCCTTGCCCGCGGGGTCTACGCGGACCCCGCCCGGACCTTCGAGGAGGGCGTGGGCCGCGCGATGATGGCGGTGCTCGCGTCGCCGCGCTTCCTGTTCCGCGTCGAGGGCGCGGCGGGTCCCGGCACCACCCGCTCCGTCCCGCTCGACGACCATGCGCTCGCCTCGCGCCTGTCCTACTTCCTCTGGTCGTCGATGCCGGACGCCGAGCTGTTCCGGCTGGCCGATGCCGGGACGCTGCGCGCCGACCTGCCCGGTCAGCTCCGCCGGATGCTGGCGGACCCGAAGGCGCAGGCGTTCGTCCGCGATTTCACCGGGCAGTGGCTGCAGGCGCGCGACATCGAGTCGATCCCGATCAACGCGCGGGCGGTGCTGGGCCCGGACGCGCCGCGCAACCGCTATGGGCGGGTCGAGTTCGATGGCCCGTTCCGCCGCCTGATGCGCGCCGAGACCGAGGCCTACTTCACCCACCTGCTGCGCGAGGACCGCGACCTCGCCGAGGTCGTCGATTCCAACTACGCGTTCCTCAACGAGAAGCTTGCGACCCACTACGGCGTGCCGGACGTGAGCGGGGAGGCCCTCCGCCGCGTCGCCCTGCCGCCCGGCCGTCCCCGCGGCGGCATGCTCACGCAGGGCACCGTCCTCGCCGTCACCTCCAATCCCACGCGCACCTCGCCGGTGAAGCGCGGGCTGTTCGTGCTGGAGAACATCCTCGGCACGCCGCCCCCGCCCGCCCCGCCCGACGTGCCCGAGCTCGAGGAGGCCCGCAAGCAGTTCGCGGGCCGCGAACCCAAGCTCAGCGAGATGCTGGCGGCCCACCGCGGCAGCCCCCTCTGCCACTCCTGCCACTCGCGGATGGACCCGCTCGGCCTAGCCTTCGAGAACTTCAACGCCCTCGGCGGCTGGCGCGACACCGAGGCTCACCAGCCGATCGAGACCGCCGGCCAACTCGCGACCGGCGAGCGGTTCGCGAACCTCGCGGAGCTCAAGCGGGTGCTGGCCCGCGACCGCCGCGCCGACGTCTACCGCTGCCTGGCTGAAAAGGTCTTCACGTACGCCCTCGGCCGCGCCGCCCTGCCGGGCGATGCCCACACCCTCGACGCGATCACCGACCGCCTGCTCGCGCGCGGCGGCCGCGCCACCGAGCTGCTCCTCGGCGTGATCGAGTCTCCCGCGTTCCAGCGGCGCCGGCCCCTCGCCCCCGGGACGGCCCTGTCGCAGGCGGAAACCACTCGGGAGTAGACGCCGCGTCCTTTCCGGTTACCTTCCTTCAGTACAACCCCGCCCCCCCCGATGCTCCCCCGCCACACCTCCCGTCTGGGCCGCGCCCTTGCCGGCCGCGATGGCCTCACCCGCCGCCAGTTCCTCCGCGGGGTCGGGGCCTCGATCGCCCTGCCCACGTTCGCCTCCACGCTCTCCGCCGCGCCCGCCGGCGCCGGCGCCGGCGCCGTGACGTCCACCGGGGCGCCCCTGCGCCTCGCGTTCGTCTATTTCCCCAACGGCGCGCACCAGGACAACTGGTGGCCGACGGGGGAGGGGAGCGCCTTCACCCTCGGACGCACGATGGAGCCGCTCGCGCCCCTGCGCGGCTCGCTCCAGGTCCTCGGCGGGCTGGACCACAAGAACGCCACCGCGGGCAACGACGGTGCCGGCGACCACGCGCGCGCCAACGCGACCTTCCTCACCGGCGCCCGCGCCCGGAAGACCGACAGCACCGACATCCGCGTCGGCATCTCGGTCGACCAGGTGGTCGCCCAGCGCGTCGGCCATCTCACCCGGCTCCCGTCGCTCGAGCTCTCCTGCGACGCCGTGCGCAAGTCCGGCCGTTGCGACTCCGGCTACTCCTGCGCCTACCAGTACAACCTTTCCTGGGCCTCCGAGAGCCTCCCGATGACGCCGGAGCCGAACCCGCGGCTCGTGTTCGAGCGGCTCTTCGGCACCGGCGGCCCCGCCGAGCGCCAGCGGAATTTCCAGGCCCGGCAGCAGACCCAGAAGTCGCTGCTCGACTTCGTCCTCGACGACGCCCGTTCGCTCCAGCGCGACCTCGGCCGCGGCGACCAGGAGAAGCTCGACGAGTACCTCACCGGGCTCCGCGGGATCGAGCAGCGCATCGAGCGCGCCGAGCGTTTCGGCGAACTCCCCCGCGCGGAGCAGGACACCCCCTCCGGCATCCCCGCCAACTTCGGGGACCACATGGACCTGATGTACGACCTGCTGGCGATGGCGTTCGAGACCGACTCGACCCGCGTCGCCACGCTGCTGCTCGCCGGCGACGGCAGCAACCGGGCGTTCCCCCAGATCGGCATCCCCGAGGGCCACCACTACTGCTCCCACCACCGCAACGACGCCGACCTCATGGACAAGATCGCGCGCATCGACCGGTACTACATGGAGCGCTTCGCCCGCTTCCTCACGCGCCTGGAGTCCAAGCGTGACGTCGACGGCCGCTCGATCCTCCACAATTCGATGATCGTCTACGGGTGCGGCAACGCCGACGGCAACCGCCACACGCACCACAACCTCCCGATCCTGCTCGCCGGCGGCGGCGGCGGCGCGCTGCAGCCGGGTCGCTTCCGCCAACTCGGCGGGGTCCCGATGAGCAACCTGTTCCTCAGCCTCACCGACCGGATGGGCGTCAACGGGGTGACCCGCATCGGCGACTCCTCGGCCCGCCTGCCCGCCGTCTGAAGCGGGGCCTTCCGCCGGGGCCGCCCCGCCCCCGGCGCGCGTCGTTCCGCCGCGCCGTCCGATGTCCCCTCCGCCGATTTCCCGACTCCTCGCCGGCCTCGCGGGCGCGGTCGCCCTCAGCGCCACCCCCGCGCCTCCTCCGGGGCCCCTCGAGGCACGGATGCTCCGGCTGACGGAGCTGCTCGACACCCGCCTGCCCGGGATTCTGGGGGTGGACGGCGCCGTGTTGCGGCTCCAGCCGCGGCTGGGTGACCTGCGCGATCGCGATTACCTGCGCCTGCCCCTCGAGCTCCGGCGCGGAATCGCGGACCGCACGGAGCTGGCCGTCGGGATCACGCCGTTCACCGCGAATCCCTTCCGCCGCGGCCCCGACCACCGCCACGGTCCGGGCGAGCTCCGCCTCGAACTCCGCCGCGAACTGCGCCTGCCGGCGGGTTCGGCTTGGCGGGCTGACGCCGGCCTCGAGGCGCGTCTCCCGCTCGGCCGCCCGCCGGCGGCGCTCAACGACGGCTTCGCGCACCTCACGCCCAACCTCGCCCTGAGTCGTCCCTCGCCCGGGTGGCCCGGCGCCCTCGCCTATGCCGAGGCCCGGCACGACTGGGGGCTGCCGTATCCGGTCCGCCCCGCCGAGCGGCGCGTCGCCCGCCGACGGTGGGACGCCACGGCGGCGCTCGGCCTCCTGTACCAGCCGGAGGCATGGGGAGGCTTCGTCGAACACCACCTGCGGCGGGTGGGGGAGGGGAGGACGGCCTTCGCCGCGCCGGAGTCGCGTGTCGGCGTGGTCTGGGCGGTGCCCGTCGCCCGGAGCCGGGCGTGGGGCTTGCCCGGCCTCTGGCGCGCCGAAGTGGCCTACCGCCGCGTGCATGTCGCGCGGCCCGGGGCGGAATTCGCGAGCGGCCTCGTGACGCGCGTGCGCTGGAACCTCCGGCTCCGCGCCCCGTCCGTCACGGACCGGGCTTCCCCGGCGGAACCTCGATCGCCTCGATCTCGATGATCTCGCCCGTCGTGCCGGGGCGCGGCGGGAAGCGGGTTTCCACCCGGGGTCGCCGGCGCGCGCCGCGGAGGCGCAGGACCAGGTAGGTCGCGAGCCCGGCCACCGCCAGCGCGGCCGCCACCACGAGGCCGACGGTCAGGGCGAGCGCCGCAAGCGCCACCCCGAGGAGGATCTTCACCAGTCGCATCCGGGCAGCAAACGGGGTCTGCCCCGGGTTGCAACCGGCCAGCCTCAACGCGACTCAGCGCCGCGGGGGCGGCACCGCTTCCACCGCCCGCGCCCCGCCGTTGCCGTCGCCCTCAAACGAGAAGTCGAGCCTCCCCCCGGCCGCCACGGGCGAAGCGCTGCCGCCGGGGCGTTCCCATTCCCCCGTGCCCTCCGTCACCTCCACCCCGCACCAGCCGATTCCCGCCGCGCTCAGGCGCACCTGGATCCGCGCGGCGCCGCCGCGCAGCCGCAACGTGCCCGCGGGGGTCACCACGGCCAGAACCGAGCCTTGCGCGGCGCGCAACGGCTTCACCTGCAGGCGCAGCTCGCCGGCCGCGAGGCGCAGGCGGGTCTGCGACACGCTCGGCTCCTGCGGCAACGCCTCCACCTTGGTTCCGGCCGGGAACGGCGCCTGCAGCAACTCCTCCAGCGCAAACTCCGACTCGGGCCCCAGTTCCAGGCGGGTGCCGTTCGACAGGGCGAGGGTCAGGAGGGAGTGGCGGGCTGTGCGCACGAGGGCGTCCGCCGGCACGCGTTGGCCCGCCTGGAGCGGACGGCCCTGGCTCCCGGTGGTGGCCGCCGCCTCGCCGAGCAGCTTCTCCACCACGCATTGCCCGGGCCGGGAAAGGACCATGTCCGCGGCGCCGGCCGGGCGCGCGCCGAGCAGTGCGGTGCATCCCAGCAGGAGGAGCCGAAGGGTCGCGGCGGAAACCACATAGGGCGGGTGCCGGGGAAGCGGCGGGCCGGCAAGCCTCTTCCGCGGTGTTCGCCATGGCTTGCCAGCGGATGATTTCCCCGTTGGCTCCCGGCCATGCCCTCGCCGCGCGCTTTCCCCGGCGTCTTTTTGCTCACCGCCGTTTTGCTTGGAGCCGTGCACCCGCATGCCGGCCGCCTGGAGGACCTCCGCGCCTTCGCCGCCGCGCCGACGCCGGGTGGACCCCAGCCGGGCGCGCTGATCCCGAATTTCCGGCTCACCGACCACCTCGGCGTCACCCGTGAGCTGTTCTATGAATCCACGGCGCGGGCCGTGGTGCTCGTCTTCACTGCCCGCGGTTCAGCCCGGGCCCTGCCCACCGCCGCGGCGTTGCGCGACCTCCGCGCCCGCTTCCCCGCCTCCGAGGTCGTGATCTGGCAGGTGGACTCCACCGCCGGCGCCGACCCCGCCGCCCTCGCGGCCGAACAGACCCTGTTCAACAACAACACCCCGGTGCTGCGCGACGAGGCCCAGTTGCTCGCCTCCGAGCTCGGGGTCACGCGGGAACTCGAGACCTTCGTGCTCACCGCCGGCCCCGGCGCGACGCTCCTCTATCGCGGGCCCCTGGATGATGCGCCGCCCGGCACCCTGCACGCGCCCGCGCGCCGCTGGGCCGCCGAGGCGGTCGTCGCCCACCTGGCGGGCCGGCGCCCCGAGCCTGCCGCCGTGGGAATGCCCGCCGCCGCGCCCCGCCTCGCCCTGCCGGCCGCCCCCGACATCGATTTCAGCACGGCCGTGGCTCCGATCGTCGTGCGCCGGTGCGTCTCCTGCCACGTGCCCGACGGCATCGCGCCGCACGCCTACACCCGCCACGCGGACCTCGCGTCCCGGGCCGACGCGATCCGCGGCACGCTCCTCACGCGCCGGATGGCGCCCTGGCACGCCGATTCGGCGCACGGGGCGTGGGCCAACGGCGTCGCGCTCTCTCCCCTCGAGTCCTCGACCCTCCATGCGTGGGCCAAGGCCGGGGCGCCCCGCGGGACGGGCCCCGATCCGCTCGCCGCCCGCGCCCCGGCCCCCGCTGCCGATTGGGAACTGGGGCCGCCGGACCTGATCCTCAGCATCCCGCCCCAGTCGATTCCGGCCATCGGTATTGTGGACTACGTTTACGCCACCGTGAATTTGCCCTTCGCCGAGGAGCGTTGGGTGCGCGCCGCGGTGGTCCAGCCGGGAAACCGTCGGGTCGTCCACCATGCGCTCGTTTTTGAGGGCACGATCTTCGACGTCCTGGGCGCTTCCGCGGGCCAGGGAGGCTATTTCGCGGGATTTGTGCCGGGAGTGGCCCAGACGGCCTTTCCAGACGGAACGGGCAAACGGATCCGGGGAGGGTCCGCGTTGACGTTCCAGGTTCATTACACCCCGACGGGAAGGCCCGAGACGGATGCCACGCGCATCGGCCTCTATTTCGCATCTTCGCCCCCGGCCCGGGAACTACAGACCCGTTCCGCCTACGCGCCGATTTTTCCGGTCAACACCATCTCCATCCCGCCGCGGGTGCGCGATTATCCCCGGCAGGCCACCTTCACCCCTTCGGCCTCCCGCGACGTCCTCCTTTATGAGCTCAACCCGCACATGCACTACCGGGGCAAGACCGTGCGCTTCGAGGCCTTGCATCCGGACGGTTCGGTGGAGACGCTGCTGAACGTCCCCCAGTACGATTTCAACTGGCAGTCCGGCTACCGCTTCGCGGAGCCGCGGCGACTGGCGGCCGGCACGACGATCCGGGTCCGCGGTTCCTTCGACAATTCCCCGCAAAACCCCTATAACCCGGATCCGAACCAGCTGGTCCGCGGCGGCGACCAGACGTGGGATGAGATGTTCATCGGCTACATCAACTACGCCGAGCTCCCGGAGCGGGCCGCGGCTCGGCCGCCCGTGCCGGGACCCAACCGGTTCGCGAGCGCCCAGGCGGGACAGCCGTTCCGCCTGACGCTGCCCGCGCCCGGCACCGGAGTGACGGTGGAGGCCCGGGGCCTGCCGGAGGGAATGTCCTTTGCGAACGACACCCTCACCGGCACGCCCCGCCGCGCCGGCCGCCACGAGATCGAGCTGCGCCTGAGCCACCCCGCCGGCGAGGCCCGCCAGCTGATCGACCTCGCGGTGCTCCCGGCGGCCACCGCGCCGGAGTTCACCCGGCAGCCCCGCAGCGTCCGCGCCGCCCCCGGGGCCACGGTCACGTTCTCCGCCGCCGTCGCCGCCACGCCGGCCGCGACCTACGCCTGGTACGTGCGGGGCGGCGAGTTCTGCACCACCGAGGGCCCCGAGCTCACGCTGACCAACGTCGGCCCCGCCCACGCCGGAGACTGGGTCTGCGTCGCCACGAACGCCGCCGGCCGCACCGCCAGCGCTCCCGCGACGCTCACGCTCGATTTCGGCGCGCTGGTGAACCTCTCCGCCCGCGCCTCCGTGGGCACCGGCGCCAACGTCGTGATTCCCGGCATCACGGTCCGCGGCACCCGCCCCAAGACGCTCCTCATCCGCGCCGCCGGTCCCGCGCTTGCCGCCTTCGGCCTCGGCGGCACGCTCGCGGACCCGGTGCTCTCGATCTTCGACGCCGCCGGCGACCGGATCCTGTTCAACGACAACGCCTCCGCGTTCCCCGATCCCGCCGCGGTGGCCACCGCTTCCGCCCAGGCCGCCGCCTTCCCGCTCCCCTCTGCCGGCCGCGACGCCGCGGTGCTGGTTACCCTCCCTCCCGGCGGCTACACGGTCCAGGTCTTCGGCAATGGCACCGGCGCGGCCGCCCAAGGGGTGGCGCTCGTCGAGGTCTACGAGGCCGATGCCGAGCCCGGCGCCCTCGTGAACCTGTCCTGCCGGGCCCGGGTCGGGACCGGCGGCGACGTGCTGATCGCCGGGTTCGCGGTCGGGGGCACGGCGCCCAAGCGGCTGCTGCTCCGCGGGATCGGTCCGACGCTCGGCAACCTCGGGGTGGCCGGCTCCCTCGCCAATCCCCGCCTCGCCGTGCTGCGTTCGGGGGCGGCCGAGGAGATGGCCGCCAACGATGACTGGGAGGCGGCCCTCGCGCCCGCCTTTTCCAGCGTTGGCGCCTTCGCCCTCCCTCCTGGCAGCCGCGATGCCGCGCTGGTGGTGACCCTGCCACCCGGGGCCTACACGGCTCAGGTCAGCGGCATCGGCGGCACCACCGGCATCGCGCTGGTCGAGGTCTACGAGCTGCCCTGAGGCCGCGCGGGCGGCGCTTCTGCCTGCGATAACCGGGCAAGGATTGCCCGGCGACCCCAGATCGACCTCCGTGCGTTCTGGGAGGAGGAAATGGCTCGTTGTAGCCGGGGAATTCCTCCCCGGCCGGCGGGACGGGAACCGGATCGGCGGAGCAATCGCGCTCCCCCCGCGGGCCAAGGCTGCGCAGGGCTCAGGCCTTCCGCAGCAGGAAGGCGCCGCCGCCGTCGTGGCCCGCCACCCAGGGTTGGCTCACGACGGTCCGTTCCAGGGTGAAGGGGCCGCCTGCCTTCCCGGCGAGAAAGTCGCGCACGACGTGCTCGTTCTCCGCCGCATCGATGCTGCAGGTCGAATACACCAGTCGCCCACCGGGTCGGACGAGGCGCGCGGCCGCGTGCAGGAGGGACTGCTGCTGCGCCGGATGCTTGCGGAAATCGCCCGGCTGCAGGCGCCACTTCACGTCCACCCGGTGCCGCATCACGCCGGTGTTGGAACACGGGACATCCAGCAGCACGCCGTCGTAGGCCTCGGGTAACCGGTGCTCCCGTAGCACGAGGGCCGGTTGGCCCAGCAGGTCCGCCTGCACCAGCGCCACGTCGACGCCGCGGGTCCGGGCGAGGTTCTCCTTCAACCGTTCCAAGCGGGTCCCGGGCTGATCCACCGCCACGAGGCGGCCCGTCCCCATCTGGTCCGCAATGAGCAGGCTCTTGCCCCCGGGGGCCGCGCAAAGATCGAGCAGCGTCTCGCCCGCCTGCGGGGCCAGCAACTCCACGGGCAAACGAGTGGACGGATCCTGCAGGTAGAGTTGCCCCGCCGCCAGCAGCGGCTCGACGTCGGTCCACCGGCCGGAGGGCACCCGCCAGAAACCGGGCCAAGGGGTCGCCTGCAGGAACTCCGGGGGCTCGCCCGGCCCGCGCCAGCGCCCATGCACCGGCGCCGGAGTCTGGTTCCACTCCAAGAGCGACCGGGTCGCGACCGGGCCGAACTGCGCCTGCCACGCCCGCACCAGCCAGACCGGATGCGAGAAATACTCGGCCAACACCGCCGCATCCGCATCCGCCGGCGGCGGAGGTTGCGCCAAGGGTGCCGCAAGGCGCCGCACAACCGCATTCACCATCCGGGCCTCGGCCGGGCTGGCCAGGGCCTTGGTTCGCTCCACCGCGTGATGCACGATCCGCGGCACGCGCCCGGGATCCGTCTCCCCCGCGGCCGCCGCCTCCAGCAGTTCCAGCCCCGCCAGCAGCAGGACGGCCCGCACCTCGTGCCGGGGCGCGTGCGCGACCAGGCGACCCAGGGCCGCCTC
>JAIXQE010000209.1 GCA_027485815.1 Opitutaceae bacterium | reverse complement strand
ACTTCGGCATCGGCGGCGACCGCACCCAGCACGTGCTCTGGCGGATCGAGCACGGCACGCTCGAGGGGATCCGGCCGCGCGTCGTCGTGCTCATGATCGGGACCAACAACACGGGCTTCGAACGCGACGGCACCACGCCGCGCAACACGCCCGCCGAGACCGTCGCGGGGGTGCAGGCGATCGTCGGGCAACTCCGCCGGCGCCTGCCGGAGGCCCGCGTGCTGCTGCTGGCCGTATTCCCCCGCGGCGAGCGCGCGGACCATCCGCAGCGCCTCCAGGTCAACGAGATCAACCGCGGCCTCGCCCCGTTGGCTGACGGCCGCCACGTGACCTTCCTCGACCTCAACGCCACTTTCCTCGCCGCCGACGGCACCCTGCCGGCCGCGGTGATGCCCGATTTCCTCCATCCGCGCGAGGAGGGCTACACCCGCTGGGCGGCCGCCCTGAAGGAGCCCCTCGCCGCGCTGCTGCGCTAGGCGGTGGGCGGAGCGGTCACCGGGTAGTCCGGCCGCGGCAGCTCGCCCACCAGATCCGCGAGGCGCACCTGCGCGCCGGTCGCCAGGCTGCGGTTCGCCGCCACGCCAACGAGGATCGAGGCCGCGCCCGCCCGCTCGTCCGCGCGGCGCAGGTACGGGTCCGCCACCGCTCCGGGCGCAAGGATTTCCTCCAGCATCAGCCGGTCGCCGCCTCCGTGGTCGCCGTCCGCGCGCCACGGCGTCAGTTCCTCCGCCGGCCCCCGCAGCGGGATGACGCGCGTCCGCACCTCCGGCCCGTCCGCCGTCGGCGCGACCTCGCGGCCATCGCGGTAGACGGTCTCCACCAGGGTGTGCTCGATCCGACCCGCCGTGCCGTTGAAGGCGACCTGGTAGCCTTCCCACGCGTTGTAGGCGTTCAGCGAGTAGGTGAGCAGGGCGCCACTGTCGTAGCTCACGGACGCGCTCATCGTGTCCTCGATGTCGATGTCCGCCCGGAAGACGCAGCGGTCCCGGAGGTAGCCGTCATGCGCCTCGGGTTCCAGGTACAGGGCGCGGAGCCGCGGATCCGCCGCCAGGTCGAGGCGGTACGGGCACCGCGCCGCGACCGCGCAGGTCAGGCAGCGCTCGTGCGGGCCGCCGAGGCCGAGCCGCCGCGCGGTCTCCGGCGTGTAGAAGCGCCGCGCGCCGGCGGCCGTCACCGCCACGGGCACTGCCCCGAGCCACCAGTTCACGAGGTCGAAGTGATGCGTGGCCTTGTGCACGAACAGGCCGCCGGACGTGTCCTTGCGGGCATGCCAGCGCCGGAAGTAGTCCGCGCCGTGGTGGGTGTTGAGCAGCCAGTGGAAATCCACCGAGAGCACCTCGCCGATCGTCCCGCGGAGCAGGAGGTCCTTCACCTGCGTGCGTGCCGGGGAGTACCGGTAGTTGAAGGCCACCCGGCAGTGGCGGCCCGTCCGCCGGCACGCGTCCAGGATCCGCCGGCACCGCTCGGCGTCGGTCGTCATCGGCTTCTCCGTGATGACCTCGCAGCCCGCCTCGAGGGCAGCGACGACATAGTCCGCGTGGGCCGCATCGGGCGTGGTGACGATCACGACGTCCGGCCGCGTTTCGGCGAGCAGCCGGGAAAACTCCGCGGCCCGGTAGCCCCGCGGCACGGTCCCGCCGCGCGTCGCCGACCGCGCCCGGGCCAATTCGATGCGGCCGGGGTTGACGTCGCACACGGCGACCAGCTCGGCGGCGGCGGCGTGCGTGACCTCGATGCCGTCCTGGTAAAACTCCCGGCGCGAACCGAGGCCCACGAGGGCGTAACGGCGTCGCGAGGAAACCGGTGGGTGGGCGGAAGCGGCGGTCATGCGGGTAACGAAGAGTCTTGAGCAGGCCGGGCCCCGGCGCGCGCGGCAATCCCGGACCGGCCAGACAGTCCGGCGCCGCGGCGCTTTTTGCGTTGGGGCCGCGCCACCGCGCGCGCAGCCTGCCGCGATGACCGCGCGCGCCCCCGACCCGACCGGCTGCACCCGCCGCGAGCTGCTGGCCGCGCTCGCGGCCGGGTGGCTCGCGCCGGCCCTCGACGCCGCGGACGCCCCGCCCACGCCGCCCGCTTCTCCAATGAACGACGCCCCCGACCTGCACAACCTGCACCCGCTGCTCGCCGGCCTGGCGGGCGCGCACCCGCCCCGGCTCTCGTTCCTCGACCCGCGGTGGTCGGACCTCGCGACCTGGCAGGCCGCGGCCCGGCCCGCCCTGCTCGAACGGCTCGGCGCGCCGCCGCCCCCGGCGCGGGTCGGAGCGGAACTGCTGCGGCGGGAGGCGCGGGAGGGATTCTCCGTGGAAGTCCTGCGCCTGCGTGCGGAACCGATTCCGCCCATCCCCGCGTGGGTGCTCGTGCCCGACGGTCCGCCCCGGCGCCGTCCCGCCGTGCTGGCGCTGCACTGCCACAGCGGCCGGTACACCTGGGGCCACGAGAAGCTGCTCTCGCATCCCGGCGAGCCGGAGCACCTCACCCGCTTCCGGGAGGGCACCTACGGGCGCCCGTGGGCCGAGGCGCTCGCCCGCCGGGGCTACGTGGTGATCGTGATCGACGCGCTTTACTTCGGGGAGCGCCGCCTCCGCGTGGAGGAGCTGCCCGCGGACCGCGTCCAGCCGGAAGTCCGTGAGGCCCACGCCGCCGCGCGCGCCGCCGCGCCCGGCGCCCCCGCGTGGACGACCGCCGTCGACCGCCTGGCGTCATTCTACGAGCACCTCACGGCGAAGGCCATCACCGCGACCGGCTTCACGTGGCCGGGGCTCCTCGCGTGGGACGACCTGCGCGCCGTCGATCACCTCGTTTCCCGGCCCGACGTCGACCCCGCGCGCATCGGCTGCCTCGGGCTCTCGGGCGGCGGGTTCCGCACCGCCCTGGCCATCGGTTGCGACCCCCGGATCCGCGCGGCGTGCGTCACCGGCTGGATGACGGAGTTCGGCCGCCAACTCCCCCGCCACCTGCGTCACACGTGGATGGTGTACGTCCCCGGCCTGCGCCGCGACCTCGACCTGCCCGACGTGGCCGCCCTCCACGCCCCCGGCGCCCTGCTGGTGCAGCAGTGCCGCCGCGATCACCTGTTCCCCGCCGAAGGGATGGAGGGCGCGGTCGCGACCCTCGCGGCCGCCTACGCCAAGGCCGGCGTGCCCGAACGCTTCCGCGGCTCCTTCCACGACCTGCCCCACTCCTTCCCGCCCGCGCTGCAGGAGGAGGCCTTCGCCTGGCTCGACCGCTGGTTGTAACGTCCGGACGCTTGCCCTCCGCGCGCCCGCTCTGCCAGCTTCGCCTCACCACCCGCGCTCCTCACCCATGTTCACCGTCGGCATCGATTTCGGCACCAATTCCGTCCGCGCTCTCGTGGTCCGCTGCGCGGACGGCGAGGAATTCGGCTCCGCCGTCTTCCCCTACCCGGGTGGACGCCAGGGCGTGATCCTGGACGCAAAGGACCACCACCTCGCGCGCCAGCATCCGGGTGACCATCTGCTCGGGCTCGAGAAGAGCGTGAACGCCGCCCTCGCCGCCGCCGCCCGCAAGCGTGGCTTCGCACGGGACCAGGTCGTCGGCATCGGCATCGACACCACCGGCTCGAGCCCGCTGCCGGTCGACGCCAACAACCGCGCGCTGGCGCTGAACCCCAAGTGGAAGCGCAACCCCCACGCCCAGTGCTGGCTCTGGAAGGACCACACCAGCATCGACGAGGCCGCGCAGATCACCGAGCTCGCCGCCTCCCTCCGCCCGCAGTACATCGCCAAGTGCGGCAACACCTACTCGCCCGAGTGGTTCTGGGCCAAGATCCTCCACTGCCTGCGCGTCGCGCCGGACGTCTTCGACGCCGCCTACTCGTGGGTCGAGCTGGCGGACTGGATCCCGTCCGTCCTCTCGGAGATCAGCAAGCCCGAGCGCATCACCCGGGGCATCTGCTGCGCCGGCCACAAGGCCCTGTACCACGAGAGCTGGGGCGGCCTGCCGGACAAGGAATTCCTCGGGATGCTGCACCCGAAGCTGGCCGAGCTGCGTGACCGGTTGTACGAGAAGGCCTACGACGCGCACACGCCCGCCGGCAAACTCGGCTACGAGTGGGCCGAGCGCCTCGGCCTCCCGGCCAATATTCCCATCGCGATCGGCGCAATGGACGTCCACTACGGCGCCATCGGCTGCGGCATCCAGGAAGGCGTGTTGGTCAAGGTCATCGGCACCTCGAGCTGCGACTGCGCCGTGGTCTCGCCCGACCTCGTGCCCCGGAACATCCCCGGCATCTGCGGCATCGTCCCGGGCGCGATCCTCCCCGGCTACTGCGGCATCGAGGCCGGCCAGGCCGCCGTGGGCGACATCTTCAACTGGTGGACCGAGGTGGTCTGCGAGGGCGACGCCGACCTGCACGCGACGCTCACCAAGGAGGCCGCGCGGCTCAAGCCGGGCCAGTCGGGGCTCCTCGCCCTCGATTGGAACAACGGCAACCGCACCGTCCTCGTCGACCCGATGCTGACCGGCCTGCTGGTCGGCCAGACGCTGCACACCACCCGGGCGGAGATCTACCGCGCGCTGATCGAGGCCACCGCCTTCGGCGCGCGCGTGATCCTCGAGCGCCTCAAGGAGCACCACGTGCCGGTCCAGCGCATCGTCTGCGCCGGCGGCATCGCCGAGAAGAACCCGCTGCTGATGCAGATCTACGCCGACGTCACCGGCTGCGTGATGCAGGTCGCCGCCTCCACCCAGGCCTGCGCGCTGGGCGCGGCCGTCGGCGCCGCGGTGGTCGCCGAGGCGCACCCCGATTTTCCCACCGCCCAGGAGGCGATGACCAGCGTGCTGCCCAAGGCCTACCGCCCCAACGCGGCGCACCAGCGCACCTACGACGAGCTCTACCGCCTCTACCGCCGCATGCACGACGCCTTCGGCGGCCTCGACAAGTCGGCCGACTTCTCGCGGGTGATGAAGGACCTGCTCGTGCTGAAGCGGACCGCCCGCGCCTGACCCGCGATGCAGGCGCTGGTACTGACCGCCCCGTCGCAGCTCGAAGTCCGGCCGATGCCGGAGCCCGTTCCGGCCGAGGACGAGGTGCTGCTGCGCATCCACGCCTGCGGCATCTGCGGCAGCGATATCCACGGCTGGGACGGCTCCACCGGCCGCCGCCGGCCACCGCTCATCATGGGCCACGAGGCCGCCGGCGAGGTCCTGGCCGCCGGGCCCCGCGCGACCGGCTGGCGCGCGGGTGACCGCGTCACCTTCGATTCCACCATCTCCTGCGGCGCCTGCCCGTCCTGCACCGCCGGGCAGGTGAACCTCTGCGCCAACCGCCGCGTGGTGGGGGTGGCCCCGGCGGAATACCGCCAGCACGGCGCCTTTGCCGAGCGCCTCGCGCTCCCCGCCCGCATCCTCTACCGGCTCCCGGACGCCCTACCCTACGCCGAGGCCGCGATGGTCGAGCCGGTGTCGATCGCGGTCCACGCCGTGATGCGCTGGCGCGAGGCGCTCCGCGGGCGCGGCGAGGAGCCGGCGGGCCAACCGGTCGTCGTGGTCGGCGCCGGGATGATCGGCCTCCTCGTGATCCAGGCCCTCCGCTGGGCGGGTGCCGGGGAGATCATCGCAGTCGACCTCGCCGACAACCGGCTGGAACTCGCGCGCCGCCTGGGCGCGACGCAGGCCATCAACTCCGGACGTACGGATGCCGCCGCCGCGGTCGCCGCGGCCACCGGCGGCGAGGGTGCGGCGGCGGCGTTCGAGGTCGTGGGCTACGGCCCGACGCTCAACCTCGCGCTCGCGTGCGTCCGCCGCGGCGGGGCCTGCGTGCTGGTGGGCAACCTGGCGCCGGTCACCGCGGACTTCCCGCTCCAGGCGGTGGTCACGCGCGAGCTCACGCTGCTCGGCTCCTGCGCCAGCGCAGGCGAATACCCGCTCTGTCTCGACCTCATCGCGCGCGGCGTGATCGACGTGCGGCCGATGATCGAGACCGTGGCCCCGCTGGCGGACGGCCCCGCGTGGTTCGCGCGCCTCAGCGCCCGCGACGGCGGGCGCTACATGAAAGTGATCCTGCAGCCCTGAGCGGGCGCGGAGAGGTTCGCGCCCGTTCCGCGGCTGCAGCCGCGGCCACCTCCCGGCCGACGCCGCGGCTCTTTAGAAGCGGCCGTTCACCCCGAAGGTGAGCGTCGTGCCGTTGAGGATCGTGGTCGACATCCGGTGGGCGAAGCCGCGGTAGAGGACCTGCGGCTCGTTGAACAGGTTGCCGGCATCGAGCGTGAACTGCACGTTCGGGCGCCACTGGTAGGTCAGGCCGAGGTTCACCGTCTCGTACTTCGAACGGTAATTGTTATACCCAGGCGTGGCCGCGTTGAAGCTGGTGATGTAGGTCGAGACGTAACTGTAGAGAACCCGCGTGCTGAAGGCCCGGTAGCGCCAGGACAGGCTGGCGTTGGCGGTCCGCGGGATGAAGCCGGGCACCTCGTTGGTACTGCGGTTGGTCGCACCGCCGAAATCCCCCGCCGCGGCGATCGACGTATAGTTGCCGGAGAACGCGAGCCCCTTGAGCAGCCCGGGCAGGAAGGTGAACTGCTGCTGGTAGGAAACCTCCCAGCCCTGGACGACCGCGGTGCCGGCGTTCGCGGACGAGAGCAGCGTGAAGCCCGCGTACTCCCCGTTGTAGCCGTTGTCGTTGCCCGTCGCCACCGTGCCGACCGTCGTGCCGGACACGATGTAGTCCTTGATCTGCTTGTGGAACCACGAGACCGCGAGGCTGCCCACCGGCTCAAAGTAATACTCCAGCGCGGCGTCCCAGTTGACCGCGTTCTGCGGCCCGAGGTTGGGGTTGTTGATCGTGAGCGTCTGGTTGGTCTCGTTCACGGTCTCGTTGGGCATCGCGTTGTTGAGCGCGGGGCGGCCGAAGCTGGTGGACCAGCTCAGCCGCGCCTTGAGGTCCGCGGTGACGTCGTGCGTGAGGTGGGCGCTGGGGAAGGAGCGGGTGTAGTCGCCGCGGATTTTGCGCAGCGTGTTGGCGTAGTCGCGGTCGGCGGAGCGCTGCGGGTCGGCGGTCTGCTGGGCAACGGTGCTGCCGAAGCGGTTCCGCACGTAGCCCCAGCTCTCGGTTTCCGTGCGCTCGGTGCGCACGCCGCCGATGAAACCGGTCCGGCCCACGCGGCCCTGCACCATCCCGTAGCCCGCGGTCACCCACTCGGTGACGGCCCGGTTGGCGGTGTAGTTGTTCTGGAAGAAGTAATAGCGGTCCTCGCGCCAGAGCTCGGGGCTGACCGGCTGGCGGTCCTGGAAGATCTGCTGGTTCTCCCAGTAGGGCATTCGGCGGCCGGTGCGCACGGTGTCGTACGAGAGGATGCTCGGGTCGGAAGGCAGCGCGGCGGTGCCGGTGTAACTCCAGCGGCGGGAGACGCTCTGGTTGTCGGCGTACTGCTCCCGCCACGAGGCGCCGGCCTTGACCGCGAGGGGGAACGCGACCGGCAGTTCCTGGCGTGCGTTGCCGCGGACCTCCTTCCGCTGGTTGTTGTTCTGCAGGTTCGTGTTCGTGTACTGGGTCGGGCGGTAATTCGCGGGATTGGTGAAGTCGGGGCCGCCGTTGGGCAGGAAGCGCGGGAAGAGGTCGTTGTCCGTGCGGTCAAGGATCCAACCGGCGCCGGTGAGCCGGTTGATGAGCACGCCGCCGCGGCCGCCGGAGCCCCCGTTGATGTTCGTCTGGGTGTAGACCGCGTTGTAATCGAGTTGGAGGCGGCCGAACACGTGCTCCGCACCGAGGTCCAGGCGGCGCATCCGGTTGTAGAAGTTACCCGGGCCGGTGGTGGTCTGGTCGATGATCGCCGCGGCCACGGGCCGCACCGTCGTGACGAGGCTGGTGTAGCCCGGGACCACACCGGTCGTCGCCGAGGGCACGGTGTTCTGGGTGCCGGTGTAAGCGCGCGTCTCGTACTGCCGGCGGAACGTCTCGTTGGCGTCGTTGAGGATGGTGTTCACCGACAGCTTGGTGCGGGGCGACAGGCGGTAGTCCGCCTTCACGCTCAGGCTGAGCTGCTTGCGGTTGTTGTAGTTGTCCCACGTGCGGTAGTCCCAGACGTACGCGGGCTCGGCGGTGGTGTTCTGGAAGTCGCGCACGGTGCGGAAGCCGCCGACGGCGTTCTCGCTGTAGAACAGGTTGGCCGAAATGCCGAGGTTGCGCTCGCCCCCAAGGATGCCGAAGACCTCCTGCCACTGGACGTTGAAGAGCGGGTGCGCGCGGTGGGCCTCCCGCAGGGGGACGTGCTCGAGGAAGGGCGGCGCCCAGCGGACGCTGGCGCTGTACGACACGCGCCGCTTTTCCCGCATGCCGAGGGGCGAACGACTCTTCAGGTTGATGGTGCCGCCGAGGGAATCCGCCCCCTTGTCGGGCGTGTGCCCCTTCACCAGCTCCAGCTGGTCGAACATCGTGCCCGTGATGTTGTTGATCATCGTGCTGCGCGCGAGCGCGCCCTGGCTCGTGAGCGGCGAGCCATCGAGGGTGATGGTGTTGAGCCCGGGCCCGATGCCGCGGACGGTGAAGCCGCTGATCTCATTCTCGTCGCTGAAGGAGCCGGCCACCCCGGGCAGGCGGATGGCCACCTCGCCGGCATTCATGTTCGGGAGGTTCCCGTAGGAATCCATCGCGACGATGTTCTTCACGTTGTCCGCGTTGCGCTGCGCGGTGATCGCCGCCGCCCCGCCCTCGCGCTCGCCGGTGACGCGGAATTCCTGCAGCTGGTAGACGGCGGAGCTGAGGTCGAACGCGCGGGTCAGCCGCTGGCCCGCGACGACGGTCACGCTGGCCCGCGCGGCGTCGAGGCCCACGTACGTGACGACGACCTCGTGCGTCCCCGCCGGCAGCACGGGAAGGGTAAAGAGACCGGTCGCATCCGTGAGCGCGACCAACCCGAGCGCCGGCACCGCCACGCGGGCGCCCTCGAGCAGGTTGCCCGAGGCGGCGTTGCTGACGGTGCCCGTGAGCACGGCGGCGCCGGAGTCGGCGGCGCGGGCGGCCGACAGCGCGGCGAGCAGCGGCAGCAGGAGCACCACGAAGAGGCGAGCCAGGTGCAGGCGTGAGACGGGGCGGGTCAGCGGGGTCATGTGGTGCAAGGGAAAAAAAAGGCCGGGGTCAAAGGACCCCGGCCTCAGCAAGCCCGGCGGCGGGCAGCGGCGCAAGCCGCGGCTCAGAAGCGGCCGTTCACGCCGGCGGTGATCGTCACGAAGTTGATGATCTGGCGGCGCATCCGGTCCTTGTAGCCGATGTAGAACTGCTGGGGCTCGTTCAGCGCGTTCGCGACGTCGAGGGTGAAGCCCAGCGCCGGACGGGCCTGGTAGCCGAAGCCGAGGTTCAGAGTCTTGGCCGAGAGGCGGTACTGGTTGAGCCCGGCGTTCGTGGCGTTGAAGGCGGTGATGTGCTCGCCGGTGAAGTTATAGAGCACCCGTGCGTTGACCTTGCCGTAACGCCAGGTGAGCGACGCGTTGGCGGCGTGCGGGATGAAGCCGGCCACCTCGTTGCGCGTCAGGTAGCGGCTGCCCGTGTACAGGCCGTGGGTGTCGATCCAGGTGTAGTTGAACGAGGCGGCGAGGCCCTTGAGGACGCCCGGCAGGAAGGTGAACTGCTGCGAGTAGGCAAACTCCCAGCCCTGCGCGACGGCGGTGCCGCCGTTGAGCGAGGTGCGCTCGGTCCAACCCTCGTACTCGCCATCGTAACCGTTATCGAGGCCACCGGTGATGGTGCGGACGTCCTGGTTGGCGATGATGAAGTCCTTAATCTCCTTGTGGAACCAGCCGACCGTGAGGCTGCCGACCGGCTCGAAGTAGTACTCGAGCGTGGCATCCCAGTTGGTGGAGGTCTGCGGCTTCAGGCCCGGGTTGTTCACCGTCAGGCGCCGGTTGTTCTCGTCGATGGACTCGCCCGGCAGGAGATTGCCGAGGGCGGGGCGGCCGTAGCTGGTCGACCAGCTCAGGCGCGCCTTGAGGTTCGGCGTCACGTCGTGGAACGCGTGGATGCTGGGGAAGCGCTTCTTGTAGCTGCCCTCGATGTCGCGGCGGGTGTTCTCGTAATCCCGCGCCGCCGCACCCGCCGGGTCCGCCAGCTGCTCCGCCGCGGTGGATCCGCGCCGGGCGCGCACCCAACCCCAGCTCGAGGTGTCGGTCCGCTCGAAGCGGACGCCGCCGAGGTAGCCGGTGCGCCCCAGCCAGCCGGAGCGGCCGAAGCGGCCCTGCGCCATCAGGTAGTAGGCGGTCACGGCCTCGCTGACGCCGTTGGTGCCGGTGTACTTCTGCTGGTAGTGGTAATACATGTCCTCCTGCCAAAGCGCCGGGTTGGTCGGACGACCGTCGGTGGTGAACATGTGCGACTGCCAGATCGGGATCCCGCGGCCGGTCTTGATGCGGTCGTAGCTGACGTAGTTCGTGTCCTCCGGCAGCGGGCCGGTGCCGACGTAGCCCCAGCGGTGGCGGTCCTTGCCCCACTGCTCCATGTCGAGGCTGCGCCACGCCCAGCCGAACTTGAGGGCGTTCGGGGCCGACCACGGCAGCTGGTAGCGGGTGTCGAGGCGCGCCTGGTACAGGACCTGGTCGGATTCGTTACGCTGCTGGGTGAGGCCGTCGTTGACGCTGTTGTTGGCGATGCCCGGCGTGGTCGAGCGGGGGCGGTAGTTCGCGGGGTTGGTGAAGTCCGGCCCGCCGTTCTGGATGAACTTCGGGTGCAGCTCGGACTGCGTGCGGTCGAGGATCCAGCCCACGCCGTTGAGGCGCATGTTGAGCTGGCCGCCCTTGCCCTGGCCGCTGTTCAACGTGGTCTGCGCGGCATTGGCGCCGTACTCGATCTGCCACGCCCCGTAGTTGTGCTCCGCCCCGAAGTCAGCGCGGTGCATGCGCACGTAGTAATTGAGCGGGCCGTCCATCTGCACGTCGATGTTGGAGCCGTTGGCGGAGGTGCCGGTAACCGGACGGACCGTCGTGATCTTGTCGGTAAACCCGCCGGGCACGAGCGCGGTGGCGGCGCCGGGGACCTGGGTGTTGCTGCCCGTGCTGGCCGTGACGCGCACGCGGCGCCGGTGCCGCTCAAAGTTGTCGTTCTCGACCAGCCCGAGGGTGAACTTGGTCGTGGGCGACCAGCGGTAGTCCGCCTTGAAGTTCACGCTCATCTGCTTGCGGTTGTTCGTGTTGTCCCAGGTCTGGTAGTTCCAGACGGGGGCAGGCCCGTTCAGGATGTTGGTGTAGTCGTAAATGGTCTCAAAGCCGCCGACTGCGTTCTCGCTGTAGAACAAATTGAGCGAGACGCCCAGGTTCCGGGTGTCACCGAAGACGTCGAGGACCTCCTGGTGGGTGACGTTCAGAATGGGGTGCGCGCGGTGCTGGGAGCGAAGCGGGGTCTGCTCAAGGAAAGGCGGCGCGTAGCGGGTGCTAAAGTTGAAGGTCGTGCGGCGGCGCTCCTTCATCGAGAAGGTGGAGCGCGTCTTGAAGTTGATCGTGCCGCCGAGGGAGTCCGCGCCCTTGTCGGGCGTGTGGCCCTTGATGAGCTCGAGGGCCTCGAACATCGCGCCGGTGATGCTCTGCAGCTCGAAGCTGCGGTTGGTGCCGAGGGTCGTCATCGAGGCGCCGTCGACGGTCACGTTGTTCAGCGCCGGATCCATCCCGCGCATGTTGAAGCGGTACGCGAGGCCCTCGTCGGTGGGGCTGCCCGCGACGCCGGGGAGGCGCATCACGACTTCGCCTGCACTCATATTCGGCAGGTAGCCGAAGGAATCCATCGAGATGATATCCTTCACGTTGCTCGCGTTCTTCTTCTCCGTGATCATCGCCGCGTTGCCCTCGCGCTCACCGGTGACCTTGAAGGCCTCCAGCTTGTAGATGCCCGTGGTCATCTCGAAGTTGCGCACCACGCTCGCGCCTGCGCCGACCGACACCGCGACCCGGACGGGGTCCAACCCGATGTAAGTGGCCAGCACCTCGTGGTCGCCAGCCGGCACCCCGGCCAGGACATACCGGCCGGAATTGTCGGACAGGGCGACGAGGCCGAGCCGGGCGATCTCGATTCGCGCACCCTCTAGGTTATTGCCAGTGGCGGTGTTGCTCACCGTTCCGGCGAGGGAGCCGGTCTGGGCCCCAAGGACAGGGGCGAGCAGGACAGCCAGAAACAAGGCGCAAAGCACGCGCAGCGGCGCGCCAGAAGGCGAACGGTAGGGCAGCATACGGGGGTCGGGGGTAGTTTAGGATGAACCCGCCGCAGAGCGGGTGTCCCGTGGAAACGAGACGCCCTCAAAAACGCCCGGCGCGCCCGCCGGCGGCAAGCGCGAAATCGGCGGTCCAGCCGCCGGTCCGCCAGCGGCTCAGCAACCGACCGCCGCGGCCACGCCCGCCCCACACGCGTGCCGCGCCTCCGCCTCCGACCAACCGAGGAAACGACACACGTTCGCCACCGCCCGGTCCGGCGTGAGCGACGAGCCCGCGAAGTTCGGCTTGCCGGGCTCGCGCACCACGCCGTCCGGGCCCGACTCCACCTCGATGGCGCCCACGGTGTAGCGGCCCGGCGGCGCCCCGGCCGCGGCCACGCAGTCGGTGGTGAAGAGGACGCGGTCCCGCGGCTTGGCCCGGACGAAGTTGCGCAGGGTCGCGGGCGGGAGGTGGATGCCGTCCGGGATGAAGACCGCGGTGAGCTCGTCCCGCGCGAGCAGGCGCTGGATGATGTTGTCGTGCCGGTGCAGCTGCTGCGGCACGCCGTTGCCGACGTGAGTGCAGAGGGTGAGGCCGGCGGCGGTCGCGGCATCGAGGGACCGGTCGTCGGCGTTGGAATGGCCGACCGCGACCCGGACCCCGTGGCCCACCACGTGGCGGATGAACGCGGGGGATCCCGGCCATTCCGGCGCGAGCGTGATCAGGCGGATGCGTCCGCCGGCCGCGCGCCAGAGCAGGTCGAACTCCGCGCAGTCCGGGGCCTTCATCTTCCGGGGATCGTGCGCCCCGTGGTAGCCTGGCTCGGGGAGCAGGTAAGGGCCCTCGAGGTGATACCCGGCGAGCGTGGCGCGCACGAGCGGGTCCGCGGCCGCAAGCTGCTCGATCGCCGCGAGCTGCCGGGCCAGGGCGTCGACGGTGTCCGTGATCAGCGTCAGCAAAATGCGCGGGGTGCCGTGGGCGTGGAGCGCCCGGGCGGCGCGCGCCAACTCGGCGGCGGCGAGCGGCCGCTGGAAGTCCACGCCGGCGAAGCCGTTCACCTGCAGGTCAAAGAGTCCGCCGTCGGGAGGGTTCATGGCCGGAGAAAATGCTCGAGGAAACGGAACGCCTGCGCGTTGGACTCCGCCGTCGGCGCGTGCCCGTCGCGGTTGGTCATCGCGACGCGGTCCGCGTGACCGAGGAGCCGGTTGACCGCGACCGCGTGGTTGAGCGCGACCCAGCGGGCGGGCGGATCCTCCGAGCCGCCGGAAACGAGGAACGGCCGCGGCGCCATCAGCGCGTGCAACTCGTGGAGGTCGTGCCCGCGCTCGCGGAGCGCGCGGTACGCCCCGGTGCGCCCGTGCTCCGCGGTGAGGAGCCCGCGGCGCCGCGTCACCGCCGGGTCGAGGCCCAGGTACCAGGGTTCCCAGTAGTTCACCGCGCCGCGCGTCTCGTCGAAGACGACGCCCCCGTCCGACCACACCGCCGCGGCGAATTTCTCGTGGAGGCAGGACGCGAACATCGCCCACTTGCCGCCGTAGGAGTGGCCCATCACGCCGATGCGCGCCGGGTCCACCTCGGGACGCTGGGCGAGCGCGGTGTGGCAGTTGGCCGCGATGTAGGCGTAGTAGCTTAGCGGCTGGCAGGGCACCCCGTGGAGCGCGGGGCGGTAGGCGTCGTCCCCGGGCGTGCCGATGGCGAGCGTCACGAAGCCGCGGCGGGCGAGTTGCAGCGCGAAGTCGCGGTGCACCGGGGGACCATCCTTGAAGTAGCGCGCGGCCTGCCCGGACAAGGGCCGCGGACCCGCGTAATTCACGCTCACCTCCGCCGCGTAGAAGGGGACCAGCACCGCCGGCCGCGGGCCCTGGAATCGTTCCGGGGGCAGCAGCAGGTAGCCCGGCTCCATCACGCCCGCCACGATCTCGACGGCCACGCGGTACTGCGTGACGCCGTCGCGTTCCTGGCGTTCCGACAACTCCAGGCGCGGCCGGGCGAGGAGTTCGGGCCACGGGCCCATCAGCGCGTGCCACGCGGCGAGGATTTCCGCCCGCCGCGCGGGCCATTCCGCCGGCGCGGCGACCGTGCTCCCGTCGTCCCGCCGCAGCGGCGAGCGATGCTCTCCGAGCCGGCCCGCAAACTCCGGCGGGGGCGCGAAGGCCGACCTCAGTTCCACGGGCACCGCGCTGCCGGCCACGGCCAGCGTGGCGGGCAACCCAAGGCTGAGGAGGAAGGCGAGGCGCACGGCGGGGAAGGCACGCACTACGCGGCCCGCCCGCCGAACGGTCAAGGGAGCAGTGCCCGGCGGACCTCAAGCTTCGGGGCGCAGGTGGCCGCCGGGGAGGCAACGCGCTGGTGGCGGCGCGCGGACTTGCGCGGCGGCGCCCGGCCGGCCAGACCGTCGGTCATGCCCCACCCCGCCCTTCCCGCTCCTGGCCGCGCCCTCGCCGCGCTCGCCCTGCTGCTCGCCGCCGCCGGCGTCGCCCCGGCGGCCGCCCCCGCCGCCCGGCCGCCCAACGTGATCGTGATCTTCTGCGACGACCTCGGGTACGCCGACATCGGGCCGTTCGGCGCGCAGGGCTACGCCACGCCGCACCTCGACGCGATGGCGCGCGAGGGCGTCCGGTTCACCAACTTCCACGTGGCGCAGGCCGTCTGCTCCGCCTCCCGCACCGCCCTGCTCACCGGCTGCTATCCGAACCGCGTCGGCATCCACGGCGCGCTCGGACCCCAGTCCAACCACGGCATCCACGCCGATGAGACGACCCTCGCGGAGGTCTTCAAGTCCCGCGGCTACGCGACCGGGATGGCGGGCAAGTGGCACCTCGGGCACCACGCGCCGTTCCTGCCGCCGCGCCACGGCTTCGACGAGTCGTTCGGCATTCCCTACTCCAACGACATGTGGCCGTACCACCCGGAGGCGAAGCCGGGCACCTACCCGCCGCTGCCGCTGCTGGAGGACGGCCGCGTCGTCGACGCCGAGGTCACGCCGGCGGAGCAGGAGCAGCTCACCACGCGGCTCACCGAGCGCGCGGTGCGCTTCATCGAGCGGCACCGCGAGCAGCCCTTCTTCTTTTACCTCGCGCATCCGCAGCCCCACGTGCCGCTCTTCGTGAGCGAGAAGTTCAAGGGCAAGTCCGGCCGCGGGCTCTACGCCGACGTGATGCTGGAGCTCGACTGGTCGGTCGGGCAGGTGCTGGGCACGCTCGAGCGCCATGGGCTCACCCGCGACACGCTGGTGATCTTCACCAGCGACAACGGGCCCTGGCTCAGCTACGGCGACCACGCGGGCAGCGCGCGGCCGCACCGCGAGGGCAAGGGCACGGCCTGGGAAGGCGGCACCCGCGTGCCCTGCCTGATGCGCTGGCCCGGCCGCCTGCCCGCCGGGACGACCTCCGACCAGTACGTGATGACCATCGACCTGCTGCCGACGCTCGCCGGCCTGATCGGCGCGCCCGCGCCCGCCCGGAAGATCGACGGCCGGGACGTCTGGCCCATCCTCGCGGGCCAGCCCGGCGCCACGAATCCGCACGCGGGCTACGGCAACTGGTACGCCCAGAATGAACTCCAAGCGGTGGTGAGCGGCGACGGCGAGTGGAAGCTCGTCCTGCCCCACCGCTACCGCACGCTCGGCGGTCGCGCGGGCGGCACCGGCGGCATCCCGGCAAAGTACGAGACGGTCACGCTTGAGCGCCCCGCGCTCTACCGCCTCCGCACCGACCGCGCCGAGACCACCGACGTCGCCGCCGCGCACCCCGAGGTCGTCGCGCGCCTGCAGGCCTTCGCGGAGCAATGCCGCGCGGAGCTCGGCGACACCCTCACGCAACGGCAGGGCGCCGGCGTGCGCGAGCCCGGCCGGATCGAGGGCGCGCCCGCGAAACGGAAGGCGAAGTCGGGCTGAAGCCACCCGTTCAGCGCGCGGTCGCCCCGGGCCCGAGCGCGCGGCCGAGCCATTCCAACAGCCGCGCCTCGTGGTCCGGCGCGTGCCGCGCCCATTCGCGGAGCCCGTGCGGGGCACCCGGCAGCACGATCAGGTCGCAGTTGGCCCCGACGGCCCGCACCCGCCGCTGGAAGGCCGCGCTCTGCTCGACCGCCACCGTGCGGTCCGCGTCGCCGTGCAGGATCAGCAGCGGCGGCATCCCCGCCTTCACCCGGTTCACCGGGGAAATGGCGCGCAACGCGTGCAACGCCTCGGGGGTGATCTCCGCCGGCCGGCCCAGCAGCGCCTGCAGCCCCTCCCCCAACCCGCCCCGCGCGGCCAACTTGTGCTCGTGGTCGGTGACGGGCGCGAAACCGACGACCGCCTGCACCCGGGTCTCCGGCCGGCTCAGGGTCGCCAGCATCAGCGCGAGGTGCCCGCCCGCGGAATGGCCGAACACCGCGATCCGGCCGGGATCGCCGCGGTAACTCCCCGCGTTCGCCTTCACCCAGCGCACCGCCGTCTGCAGGTCCTCGAGGCACGCCGGCCAGCGGTGCTGCGGCGCGAGCCGGTAGTTGATCGAGAACCACACGTGGTTCGCGCGGCCCAGCAGGTCGAACCACGGCGAGATGTCCGCGCCGTCGCCCGGACGGTCGCTCCCCGCCTTGTCGCCGCGCGTCCAGCCGCCGCCGTGCACGAGGATGACGACCGGGAACGGCCCCGGTCCGGCCGGCATCCCCGCGTCGAGCCGCAGCGACTCCCCGCCCGCCCGGCCGTACTCAAGGTCGCGCCGTACCTCCGCCGGGGCAGCCCACGCGGGAATCGTCGCGCCGAGCCACAGTCCGAGCCATCCCGCCCACCGGCATTGCGTGCGCATGGTCCGATTCACGGGACCGCTCCCGCCGGGGCAAGCCTGCGCCGGGCATTTTTTCCGTTGTCGATCCGTCCCACGCCAGCGTTTCCTCCGCGCACCCGCATGAAACCCCTCCCCCTCGTCCTCCTCGGCGCGCTCCTCGCGACCGCCAGCCTCACCGCCGCGCCGCAGCCGCCCGCGGGCTTTCGCGCCCTCTTCAACGGCCGGGACCTGACGGGTTGGCACGGCCTGAACCCCCACAGCGTGGTGAAGCTCCAGGGCGAGAAGAAGACCGCCAAGCTGGCGCAGGAGCGGGCCGACTTTCCCAAACACTGGTCCGTGCAGGGCGACGAGCTGGTCAACCCCGGCACCGGACCCTATGCGACCACCGATGAGGAGTTCGGGGACATCGAGCTGCTGCTCGAGTACCGGACCGTCGCGAAGGCCGACAGCGGGATCTACCTGCGCGGGACGCCGCAGATCCAGATCTGGGACAAAAATCAGGCGTTCGACGCCAAGAAGGCGGACCGCAAGCCGCACCTGGGTTCGGGCGGCCTGTTCAACAACACGCCAGGCGCGCCCGGGCGCGATCCGCTGGTCGTCGCGGACCGGCCCTTCGGCGAGTGGAACCAGTTCCGCGTCCGCCAGATCGGCGCCCGCACGTGGGTCTGGCTGAACGGCCAGGTCGTCGTCGACGGCGCCGTGATGGAGAACTACTGGGACCGCAAGCAGCCGCTGCCCGCCAAGGGCCCGATCATGCTCCAGACGCACGGCGGCGAGATCCGCTGGCGCAATGTGTTCGTGCGCGAGATCGGCGCGGCCGAGGCCGCGCGGATCCTCGCCGGCGGCAAGTAGCCCGCCCGGCCGGCGCTTCAGCCGGCCGGCGCCTCCGCCAGGAGGCGCTCCACGGCCGCCACTGCCCGGCGCTCCCGTTCCGCGCCGGCGCCGGTGATGTCGACCCGCGGCAGGGCGCGCCCCACCAGGGCCTCGCGCCAGTGGCCGGCGGCCCGGCTCCTTTCCTCGGCCCCGGGAAAGCACCGCTGCGGATCCGGCGCGAAGGGCAGGTCGTCCACGCAGTGCAGGTACAGGGCGTAGCTCCGGGCGCGCCGCTCCGCCTCCGCCCGCACCCACGGCGGGCAGGCGCCAGGGAAGAGCAGGTCGTTCCAGAGCGTGCAGGTGAGGAGCTCGGTGTCGCAGAACACCACCCGGCGGGCGCGCGCCGCCGCCGCGTCCTCGACGGCCATCTGCCCGCGCGCGATGGCCTCGAGGTCCTCCGGCCCGATCCGCCCGCCGGTGCGCTCCCAGTACTCCCGCACGTGCTCCGGTGCCCACGGCTCCCCGAAATGCGCCGCCAGCCTCGCCGCCAGCACGGTCTTGCCCGTCGACTCCGGCCCGAACACCGCCACGCGCAGGGGGAGCTTCACGGACGGACCTCCGCCCGGCGCCACGTCCGGTACCCGACCACCGCCAGCCCCAGGAAAACCGCGTACAACCCGGCGAACAGCAGCAGCCCCCGCGCGCCATAGACGCCCACCGCGACGACGTTGACCGCGATCCAGCCCAGCCACGACTCGAGCCGCTTGCGCGCCTGCAGCCCCTGCGCAAGGACGCTGAAGACCAAGATGAATGCGTCCGCGTGCGGCAGGGCCGCGTCCGTCAGCCGCCGCATTCCCTCGCCCCACGCCGCGGTCGCGAGCAACCCGGCCGCCGCGTAACGCGCCCCCGCGCGGATCCCGAGCCGGGTCACCGGCAACGCCTCCCCCGCCCCGGGCCGGCCCCGGGTCCAGACCCACCACCCATACGCCTGCAGCACGAGGAAGATCCCCTGCAGGACCACGTCGGAATACAGCCGCGAGTGCCAGAAGACCCAGGCCGAGACAATCACCTGCACGATGCCCACCGGCCACGCCCAGACGTGCTGGCGCACCATCAACCCCACGCCCAGCAGGCCCAGCAGGGTGGCGACGACCTCCGCCCCGCTCATTCCCGCCCGGCCACGAAGGCCGCCAACTCCGCGCGCCCGATCGCGTGCCGCCCCGCGCACCGGGGGCAGCGGATCTCGATGGCCGCCTCCGTCCCGAAGAGCTCGTCCGGATCGTGCCGCATCGCCGGCGCGAGGATCTCCATCATCCGGCCCGGGTTGCAGCCGCAATGCCAGCGCAGGACGCGCCGCTCCAACGGCACCACGGTCTCCTCCTGCTCCAGCCGGCGCACCGCCTCGACCGTCAACCCCTCCAGCCACGCGAGGTCGCAGTCGGGATGCTCCGTCACCAGCACCAGTTCCTCCTCCCCCACCGCGAAGTACCGCGCCCGCCGTTGCTCGCTGCCGGCGTAGAAGGCCTCCGCCGCGGCCAGCGGATCCCCGCCCTGGAACCCCACCACGCTGCGGTGCGGCGGCTGCCGGCCCCGCACGACGTCCGCGTAGAACAACCCCTCGGGCCCCTCCTTCACGTTCTCGGTGAAGACCCGGCCCGTGACCGCGCCCGTCCCGTTGTCCCCCGCGAGGAAGAGATTCAGGAGCGGCTCCTGGAAGTTGACCGTCCACGCCGTCATTTCATTGCGCGGGCGCGACGCGCAATGCAGCGCGAAGCCGGCCAGCGCCTGCTTGAACACCGCGTCCGGTCCCGCCGGGACGGACAGGCCGTGCTGGCTGAGGTGCAGGTAATAATCGACGAACAGCTCGCCAAAGTCCGCCCGGGCGAGCAGCGCGTGCCGGCTGCGCACGAAATAGGTGCGGATCTCGATCCCGGCGTCAGCCAGGTTGGGCGGCGTGGTCTCGGGCATCGGCGCAACCGTCCCGCAAACCCGGGCAAAGTAAAGCGCGGGGACGCCCCGCGGCCCACCGGATCGCGGCGCCGAGGGCGGCCCGCTGGGCCGGGGCGGCCGCGAGGGGCTCGGGCGCCCGTTCCAGGCGAAGGCCCGCCGCGCCCGCGTCCCCGGCCGCGGTCCGCACCAGCAGGCCCCAGCCGGCCGGCACGTCGGCGGGGGCAAAGCAGTCGGACTCGACCACGAGGTAGAGCTCGTCCGCCGCCCGGTACCGCCGGAGCCGCGAGAACTTCGTGCCTTCCCGCACCCGCCGCTCGGCCGCGGCCCGCGCGAGGGCGAGGGCGCGCCGGCCCCGGTGCCGCAGGGCGGAAAAGTCCCAGGAATCGAACTCGGGCCAAAGCGCCTCCCCGCGGCGCAACGCGGGACAATGGGTCGCCAGCAGCTCGTCGAGGGCGCGGGCCCGCCGCGTCAGCTCTTCCCACCGGGCGCGCGCCGCCGCCTCGTCGTGGGCGTCGCGGCGCAGGTCGGCGCGGGACTGCTTGCACTCGAACAGGGCGCACGGCCCATCGGGGCCGTCCGCCGCGGCCACGTCGGCGCGCCAGCCGCTCCGCGGCACCCGCACCTCGGTCGCCGCCCACGCGAGCCCGCGGGCCCGCGCCCACGCGAGCGCGAGGCGCTTGAGCTCGCGATGGCGTTCGGTTTCGCCCCGGTTCATCCCGCCAGCCCTAGGGCCGGCGGCCGCGGCAACGCAATCCCGGCGGCGGAAAACTCAGCCGGCCGCCTCGGTGGCGCCGTCCGTCCGCAGGGCGGGGAACTCCGGCACGGCCGGGGGCACCGCGGCCCGCTGGCGCCGCCATTCCTCCCGGAGGCGCCGGTAGAAGCTGTTCGCCCGGCGACGGCTGGGCGAGCCCAGCAGGAGCGAGAACCAGGCCGAGCGGAAGCGGTCCGGATGCACCCGGTAATCGCTGAACGCGTCCTCGATCTCCGCGGAGGAACGGCATCCCGCCAGATCCCGCACCAGCACCCACGAGGCCGTGTAAGCGTTGCCCGTCACCAGGAGGTGCAGGCGGAGGGCGACGCGGAGGCGCCAGGGCAGCACCTGCGCCTTGAGGTGCCACAGGACAGCGTCGCCCTGCAGGCCACGGGTGGTCTCGAGCATCTGGCGGAGGGAGCGGCGGACGGGATCGGCGGAGTTCATAAGCAAATGGGAGTGGTGAGGACGCGCCGAGAATCCCGGCCGCTCGCCGGACCGACAATCCAACCGGGATACGTAGAGATGCGGCGGAGCCGGTTCGGGGACTGCGGGGATGACGGCGGGGCGGTACGCAGCCGCCGCGAGGCCGCGCGACCCGCGGATGGAAAAATTCTCGTCTGCGACCGGCGCCCCGGCGCAAGCTGTCGCCGTGGACCCCACCCGACCCGCTGACCTCCAGAAGCCGCTGGACCACTTCCGCGCCCGGACGCGGCGGCTCCGGGTGCACGCGCTGGAGCAGGCGCTGCTCGCGGTGACCGCCCTGCACCTCGTCGTCCTGCCGTGGGCGCTGGGGGCGATGCACCCGCCCGCGCAGTTCTTCAGCTTCGCCTGTGCGCTGCTCGCCTTCGTGCTCGCGCTGATCCCGCGCAATTATTCCGAGGAGGAGAGCGACTCGTCCGCCTTCCGCCTGGTGATGTGGCCGAAGCTGCTGCGCTTCCCGATCTTCTGGCTCGGCCTCGCCCTGCTGGCGTACCTGGCCGTCGGCGCGCTCAACCCGGCCTGGCGCTACCAGACGGACGGCAAGGCGTGGTGGATGCTGCGCCTGCATCCCGCCCCGGGCCTGCCGGCCGGCGTGGACCTGCCCTTCGCCCAATGGGGCCCGCCCCGGATGCTGATGCTGTACGCCTCGGCGTGGCTCACGGCCTGCGCGCTCTGGACCGGCTTCACGCGGCGGCGCCCGGTGCAGTTGCTCCTCGGCATCGTGGCCGTGAACGGCCTCCTCCTCGCCCTGCTCGGCCTCGCGCAGCGGCTGGTGGGCAACGGCAAGATCTTCTGGCTCCTCGAATTCCCGGGCCGGACGCCCTTCGCGAGCTTCGTCTACAAGAACCACGGCGGCGCCTACCTCTTTCTGACCCTGGCCGTGACCTGCGGGCTCGCCGGGTGGTACTACCTCCGCGGCCAACGCCGGATGGAGAAGTCCAACCCCAGCGGCGTGCTCGCGTTCTTCGCCACCTGCATCGCGGTCAGCATCCTCACCAGCTACGCCCGCGGCGCCACGCTGACGATGCTCGCCTTCCTCCTGCTCTGCATCGGCGGCTTCCTCCTGCACCAGTTCCGGATCCCCCCGGAACACCGCCGCCCCATCGTCGCCTTCGCCCTGCTGCTGGTGTTCGGCTTCTTCCTCAAGACCGGCTTCGAGGCGCTGCGCTCCGGCGAGGCGTGGGACCGCATCCGCGCCGGGCTCGCCCGCGAGGACGCCTCCCTGGAATCCCGCGAATGGGCCGCCGCCGGCACGTGGAAGATGTTCCAGGACCACGCCCTCTTCGGCACCGGTACCGGTGGCTTCCGGGCGCTGTTCCCCGAATACGTGAAGCAGGACCCGCGGCTGGCCGGGATGCAGGCCCAGTGGCACCAGGCCCACAACGACGTCCTGCAGTTTCCCGCCGAATTCGGCATCGTGGGCATGACCCCCCTCCTCCTCGGCCTCGCCTGGTGGCTCCTGCGGCTGGTCCGGAGCTACTTCTGGGAAAACGCCTTCAGCGCCGCCGCGGTCCTCGGCCTGCTCCTGCTCGTCGCCTACTCGTGGTTCGACTTCCCGTTCCAGTGCCCGGCGATCCTCGTGACCTGGTGCGCCCTCTGGCCGGCCGTCACCCTCTGGACCCAGTACGAGGAGCAGGGTTCACGCTGAGGGTCGGCCCCCCGGCCGCGCCGCTCATTGCCCCGCCGCGACGCGCGCCGGCGCCTCCGCGCGCCAGCGGAACGCGGAGACGGCCTTGAGCTCCCGCACCACCAGCTCGTCGCCGACGATCGCGAGGTGGGCCCAGGTCTCCTCCTCCGCGACCTTCGCCTGGCCGAGGAGCCGGAACGCGGCCGGATCCGCCTGGATCAGCAGCAAAATCCCGCGCTCGTCGAGGGCGAGGATGCGGTCGCCCTGGGCCACGAGGCTCGCGTACTTGCCGAACGGGTCGGAGGTCCACGTGCGCTCGCCGTCGGCGAGGCGGATGCAGGTGAAGCGCCCGTTGCCGAGGTGCAGGTACGCGTGGCCGGCGAGGATGACGGGCGACGACATGTAGCCCTGCGCGTTGTTACTCCAGGCCTCGCGGGCGGCGAAACCGGCCCCGGCCGCCTCGAGGCGGTAGAGCCAGCTCTTGTTCTGGTAACTGCTGGTGAAGATCGCGTCGCCGGCGACCGTCGGGGTCAGGATGTTCATCCCGCGGTAGGAGGGCACCGGGTGCTCCCAGAGGAGCTTGCCCGTGGCCAGCTCGAGCCCGGCGAGCTTCTCGCGGGTCTGCACCACGAGCTGGCGCGTCCCAAGCAGGGTGGCGATCACGGGCGAGGAGAAGGCGCCGGCCGTCATCATCCCGGACTTGCCCTCCAGCGCGCGCCACAGGATCTGGCCGTCCGCCGCGGCCACCTTCACCACGGAGTTCGCCGCCTGCAGGTAGACCGCACCATCGTCGACCAAGGGGGAGCAGACGAGCCCGAAGTCCGGCGCGCCGGTGTCGTACCGCGCCGCGAAATCGATCCGCCACCGCTCGCGGCCGCTCGCCGCGTCGAGGGCGACCAGGACGTCGCGCATGCCCGCCACAAAGAGGGTCTCCCCGTCGAACGCGGGCGTGGCGCGGATCCAGTCGCCGCGCGACTTGGCGAAGAACGGCACGGACAGGGCGCCCGCCCACTCGTGCGCCCAACGCTGCTCCCCGGTGCGGCGATCCAGCGCGCGCACCACCTCGGCGCGCTT
>JAIXQE010000196.1 GCA_027485815.1 Opitutaceae bacterium | reverse complement strand
GCCGGGGAGGCCAAACTTGATGATCCGCGCCACCGCCGCTTCCGCGTCCGGGCCGGGCGGGACGTGCCGCCATGCCGCGCCGCGCCACGCTGGGGGTGGCGCCATCAGCCGCGCCGCCAGTGGTCCGTCGCCGCTCCCCGCGGGCCCGTGGCAGGGGGCGCAGCGGAGCACGAAAAGCCGCCGCGACTCATCCGGACCGATGGGGGCGACATCCGCCGGTTGCCACGCGGCCGCCACCCGGGCGCGTTCGAGCGTCGTCTCCGCACCGAGGGAGGCAAGATAGGCCACCAAGTCCTCGCCGCGCTGGTCCCCGGCCGCGAACAGGTGCGCGTAGGAGGGCATCCGGGAGCCCGCGAGGAAGGCGCGGGGCGCGATGAGGTGCAGGCGGTTCCATTCGGGGGAACGGCGATTGCCGACGCGGCTGAGATCCGGGCCCTGGCGGCGGTTGCCGGGTAACGGGGGGTCGCCGGCAGACGTGCCCCGCGCCTCAATCGGCCCCCAGCGCTCCACGTCGGCCGCCACCCTGGGGCGGAGGTATTGCGAATGGCAGTGGATGCAGCCCTCGGCGATGTACACCTCGCGTCCGCGGCGCACCGCGTCCTCCTCCCCGGCCGCCCGACCCGGCGGGACGAACATAATCAGCCCCGCCGCCACCACCGCTGCCACTCCCCGTGCCCGCCCAAGCGCCAGGAGGATGACGACCACCGCGGCGAAAACGAAGGTCGCGGGCACCCGGTGAAGATCCTGCGCCATTCCGATGCCCAGGGCCGAGCCGATCCAGCCGGCCACCGCGAACACCAGCGCCGCGCGACCCGCGCCGCCCGTCCGCGCCGGATACTCCACCAGCGCCACCGAATAGAGCGAGACCCCGGCCGTGTACCACCAGCCCGCGGGCAAAGGCAACCGGACGACCTCCTCGAGGGCCAGGCTGCCCAGCGCCAGCAGCGCCGTGGCTCCAGCGACCACCGCCCGGCGTCCCCCGCGGTCGAGGACTGCGCCGGCCAGCAAGGCGGCCCCCCAGTGCACCGCGGCATTGGTCCAGAGGAGCCCCGGCGTCCCCCAGGTGACGGCGCGCAACCCGGGAGTGTGCTGGATGATGTAGAACGCCGCGGAATCCATCCAGACCAGCGCCAGAAACACCGCGAGCCAGGCCAGGGCGAGGGCGCGGTCCCCGCGGGGCGGCGCCGTCTCCGGCGGCTCGGTCGCGGGTACCGGGGCGCGGCAGGCCAGCACCGAGGCCGCGAGCGCGATCCCGGCGGCTAGGAGGGCCTGGGTCGCGGGAGCGGCCACGAAAAGCGCGGGCACGTTGCAGGCGGCATAGGCGGTGCCGGTACCCGCTCCCACGCAGAGGCCAAGGCGCCTTCCGCCCACCAAATGCCGCAGGGACGCGGCCAGCACGACCGTGGTCCACCCCAGCGCCAGACCCACCGCCGCGGCCAGCGCGCCCGCCGTCACCGGGCCGCCCACGAACGGGGCCGGCAACGCGGCCGCCGCGCACGCCTGCAGGCCGAGCGCCAGCAACCGCGGCCCCCGTTCCGCCCGGAAGACGCGCGCCGCCATCCACGCTCCCGCCACGCCACCGCACCCAAGCAACGCCATCACGACGCGGAGGCGCGAACCCGCCGCGTCCCGCGCCAGCTCCAGGAACGCGAACTCGGCGAAAATCAGGAAATAAAAATACCCCGCTGCGACGAGGGCCGCGCCCGTCGCCCACGCCACCCCCGGCCGGGGCCCTGGCTCCTCAGGACTCATCCGCCACCTCCCGCCGCCGCAGCAGCCACGCCTGCGCCGCCGCGCAGCCAAGGTCGGTGACCGCCACCACCACCCACGCCGGGTCGAGCCAGCCCGCGCCCACGCTCACCGCCGCGCCCGCTCCCGCGGCCAGCCGCAGGATCAACGTGCCGCCCAGCGCCGCCCGCAGGGACGCGTCCCCGCCGCGCCGCACCGCCAGCAGGTAGGTGGCGCCGACCGCGGCCACGAACGTCCCGCAGAACCGCACGTAGGCCAGCGCCGGGGCCTCCGGGACGACCGCGCCCATCCGGGCGAGCGTCCAACCGGGCGCGGTGAACAGGGCCAGCCCCGTCGCCAGATCCATCAGGCCCACAGCGAGCGCGTAAGGCGTCGCCCACGACGGCAGTTTCACGGTCTTCATGCAGCGCAGATCTCCCGCCACCAGCGGACGGAGGCGGCGGTGAGGACGATCCCGACGCCGAGTCGGAGGGCTAGCAGCAGCCGCGTCAGACCGTCGCCCCCGAAGAATCCGGCCGGATCCGCGTGTTCGACCGCCCCCAAGGCGAACATCAGCCCGACGAAGGCGAGCGTGCCCGCCTGCCACGCGCGGAAGACGCCCGCACTGACCGTGCGGCCCGTCAGCACGACCAGCACGGCGCCATTCACGCTCGCGACCAGGCCCGCCATCGCGAGGTGGGAGTGGCCGACGAGAACGTGCGTGAACTTGAACCGCTCGGACCAGCCCGGGAGGAAACTCGCCCAGCCGGAGGCGACCAGCAGGCCCCACCAGGCCGCGGCGGCACGGAGCCACGGCCGGGCTCCGGCCGGCCACGACCAGCCGCCCCACGCCCACGGCAACAGGGGAATCCAAAGCAGGAGCGCACCGAGCGCGGCGATCTGTCCCGGCGCGTGGTGGGAAGCGTTCCCGTGGTTCGCCCACCCAAAGATGCCCCACGAGGCCAACCACGCGCCCAGCACGGGCTTACCCCGGCGGCGGCCCGCGCGGGACGCCACGCCGAGCAGACTCGGCAACGCGAGGTAGATGCCGACCAGCGCGAGCGTCGATCCGAGCAGGGCCGTGCCCGTGGCGCCGCCGCTGTCCGGGTTCACGGCCGGATAAACCGACCGGTCGGAGGCCCAATGGAGCACCGACGGCACGACCAGCAGCAGCGCCAGCGCCGCGAGGCGCGCCGCCAACCCGACGCGGCGCAGGCGCCGGCGCCGCCACCAGGTATGCGCGGCCAGAAAGGCCCAAAGCACATGCATCGCGGCGGGCAGGAGCGGGCGGGTCCAACCATGCCAGTCGACGAACGGCTTGCCGCTCACGACCCCGCCCAGCCAGCCGACACAGCCGAGGAGGAGCGCGAGGGACCAGGCGCCCAGGGCGAGCGCGGCATGCCGCTCCGCGTGGGGATGGCGCGCGTCGAGGAACCACGCCAGCAGCGCGCCCACCAGCGGCAGCGCGCACCACCCGTAAAGCTGACCGTTGAGGTGCACCGGGGCCCAGCGGCCGAAGGTCAGCGGCGCGAACGCGTCCCCCGCGCCCGGCCACACGAGCAGGACGGCGAGCCAGACGCCGACCGTGTTCGCCGCGACGAGCCAGCCGAGGCTGTGCGCAGCCACGGCACCGCCGCCGGGCCGCCCGTCCTGGACAGAGAACCCGCTCATGCCGCGATCTCGTCGAGCCGGCCGTCGCGCACCCGGATGATGCGGTGGCAGGCCTCGGCGAAGCGCCGTTCGTGCGTCGCGAGGAGGACGGTGAGCCCGTGCCGCGCGGCGAGGTCGCGCAGGAGGGCGAAGACGATCTCCCCGTTGCGCTCGTCGAGGGAACCCGTGGGTTCGTCGGCGAGGAGGAGCCGCGGCCGGTTCATCAGGGCGCGGCAGATGGCGGTGCGCTGGCGCTCGCCGCCGGAGAGATCCTGGATGCGGTGGCTGAGGCGGTGCGCGAGACCGACCTGCTCGGCCAATTCGCGGAGGCGAAGCCCGGACTCCCGGGCGGGCCGGCCCGCGGCGAGCGCGGGGACGCGGAGGTTCTCCTCGACCGTGAGGTCCGGGATCAGGTGGTGCAGCTGGAAGACGAAGCCGAGCTCGCGCCGCCGCAGGGTGAGGCGGTCCTCCTCCCGGCGGGGATCGAGGCCGCAGACCTCGAGTTCACCCCGGTCGGGAACGTCGAGCCCGCCCAGGAGATGGAGCAGCGTGCTCTTGCCGGAGCCGGAGGCGCCCCAGAGCGCCACCAGCTCGCCCGCGGCGACCGTGAGGTCGACCTCGTGGAGCACGGGGATGCGGCCGGAGTCGTAGGACTTGGCCACGCCCCGGGCGCGGACGATCGCGGCGGCGGGATCACTCATAACGCATCGCCTCCGCCGGTTCGATCCGGGCCGCGAAGCGCGCCGGGTAGATGGCGCCGCCCGCGGCGGTGATGAAGGCCGTCGCGACGATCCCGGCGAGGACGGCCGGGTCGACGCGCGCCTGCACGTAGCCGTTGAACTGCGGGATGCGCTCGAGCACCGCCAACAGGCCCGCGCCAAGGGCGCACCCCGCGACCACGCCCAGCGCGGCCACCGCCGCCGCCTCCCCGAAGATCAGCCCCGCCACCTGCGCCCGGGAAAAGCCGCAGACCCGCAAAATCGCGATCTCCCGGATGCGCGAGAAGACGGACAGCAGCATCGTGTTCGCCACGCTCAGGCCGCCGAGGGCGAAGGCGCACACGCCCACGGCCCAGCCCGTGAAGTTGAGGATGCGGAAACTGGTGTAGGTGGAGTTGAACTCGCGGTTCTCGAGCGCCATCACGCCCGCGTCGGCCGCCTCGACCGCCGCCTTGAAGGCCGCGCCCGCCCGCTCGTCCCGCAGCTTCACGGTCACGACCGACGCCGCCCCCGCCCGGTGAAAGAAGGCCTGCGCCTCGGCCAGCGGCAGGAAGACGCCCCCGTCCTCGAAGCCGTTCTCGGTCCGGAGAATCCCGCCGACGCGGAACGTGCCCCGCCCGATCGCGAGCTCGGCGCCCAGCTTCGCGCCGAGGAACTCGGCCGCGCGGGAGCCGAGGAAGATCTCCCCCGCGCGCGCCCCGAACCCGGCCCGCCCCCCGGCCACCCACTGCGCGCGCGCCAGCCGCGGGTCGCTCGCCTCGATCCCGAAGCACGTCACCACCGGATGGCCCGGGGCGGAGACGAGGCCGAACAGCACCGGATGCGCCTCGGCGACGTCCGCCCGCGCGCGCAACGCGGCGACCTGCGCGGAGGTCACGGAGCTGAAGAAGAGGTCCGAGACGTTACGCTCGAAGACGAGGTAGTGGCTGTCGCTCGACAGGATCCGCTGGAACATCCCGATGGCGCCGGAGATGATCGCGAGGATGGTGAGCATCGCGGCGACGCCGAAGCTGATGCCGGCCGTGCCGATCAGCGCCCGCCAGCGGTGGCGGCGCAGGTTGGTGAACACCAGCGCGTAGACACGCCACGGGTTCGCGGGAGAGGCGGGAGCGGGAGTCATCGCGCGCCGGGTCAGGCCGCCGAACGTTCCGCCGCCGCGGGCCGGGCGAAGACGGCCTGCAGGGGCTGCCAGCGGTCCCCGCCGAGGGCGTCGAGCCGCGCGAGGGCGCGGCGCACGAGCGCGGCCAGGCGCCGTTGCCGGTGGCGGGCCGCGGGCAGGCCGAGGGCGTGGACGAGGTTCGGGCGCCCGAGAGCCCGGTCGCGGCCGGTGGTCTTGCCGGCGACCGCCTCGGCGGCGAGGGCGTCGGCCACGTCATCCTCGAGTTGGTAGAGTTGCCCCCAGTAGACGCAGAGGGCACGCAGCGCACGGCGCTCAGCGGGGGCCGGACGGCCCAGCTCCGCGGGCAAAAAGACGGCGAGGGCGAAGAGCGCGCCGGTCTTCGCCGCGGCGATGCGGCCCACCTCGCGCGCGGTCGCGGACCGCGGGTCGAACGTGAGGTCGCGGGCCTGACCGCCCACGAGCCCGGCCAACCCGAGGCAGCGATCGACCCAGCCGCGCGCGGTCCGCCGCACGCGCGCCGGGGCCGCCGCCAGGGACTCGTCGGTCAGCGCGTACCCGCGGTTGATGAGGGTGAGGGCGGAGAGGATCGCCGCGGCCTCGCCGTGGACGCGGTGGACGCACGGCTGCCCGCGGCGCGAGTGCGCGTCGTCCATCGACGGCAGGTCGTCGAGCACCAGCGAGGCGAGGTGGAAGTACTCCACCGCGCAGGCGAGGCGCTCGGCCTTGGCGGCCGGGAGGCCGAAGCGCAGGGCGGTCGCCTGCACGAGCTGCATCCGCACGCCCTTGCCGGGGGCGCGCACCACCCAGGCCAGCGCCGCGCGCAGGCCGGGTTCGAGGTCGGGACCGGCGCCGAGGTGGCGCCAGAGGGCCGCGGAGGGGAAGGCGGAGTCGGTCTTCATGGCGGGCTTCAGGGGGTGACGCGGCCGCGCAGCTCGAACTTCACCCGCACCAGCGGATCGACCTTCAGCAGGCCCAGCATCCGGATCACCGGCAGCCCGTGCTCGCGCGTGTCGAGGGTGGCCTCGCCCGCGATCACCCGCTCCGCCCCATCGGCGGTCACGGTTACGGGGAACCAGAGGCCGCGCTCGACCCCGTGCAGGTTCAGGCGGCCCTTGGCCAGCCCGCTCCCGGCGCCGCCCGCGGCCGGCTCGAACTGATCGAGGACGAACTCCACCGCCGGGTGGGCCGCCGACCCGAGCCAGCGTTGCATCGCCTCGTCGCGCGCGTCCTTGCCCGTGGCGAGGTCCGCGCAGCGGAAACGGAAGCGGGCGGCCGTGACCTCCCCCGCGGGACCGAGGATCACCTCCGCCTCGTGTTTCCGCAGCTGCCCGGTGAAGGAGTCGACGGTGGCGGCGACGGCGAACTCCATCTTGGAGCGGGCGGGGTCGACCTCCAGGCGGCCCGCCGCCGCCGGCCGCGCTGCGAGCAGGACGAGGAGCAACGGCAGCAACCGGGGGACGAGGTGGAAAACACGCATCCGGGCAGGCTAGCCGGCCGGGATGAACGCGGGGTGAATCGCGGATGAATCGCGGTTCATCTGCCGCGGACGCGCTGGGCAGGCTTGCCCACGCCGCCTCCGTAGTGCCCGCGCTTGCGGGCCGCGCCGTTCCGGCCGAGCCTCCCGCCCTTGAACCGCCGGTTTCCCATCATCGCCCTCTTGCTCGCGTGGGTGTGCGCCAACGGCGCGCTCCTCGACGCGACGCAGGTGCTGGCGTGGGGCAAGATGTTCCGCGGGTACGCCGCGGTGCTGCCGGTGGGCGAGGCGCTCGCGAAGACCTTCGACCCGGCCAACTCGTGCCGGCTGTGCGTCCGGGTCGCGGCCGCCCGCCGCGCCGCCCGGGAGCAACTGCCGGCCGCGATCGAACTTTCCGCGGAGAAGCTGACCCTGGCCGTGCACCGGGCCGTGGTCTTCACGCCGCGCCCGCCCGCGCCCGACTGGCCGGAGCCGGGTGCCCTCCGCGGCCCCAGCCGCGTCGAGGCGGTGCCGGTGAGGCCGCCGCGGGCCTGAGGCCGGATGAACGGGTGGCGCCGCCGCGTCCGTCGGACGCGTGCCCCGGCTGAGCCCACCCCCCGTTCGCGCCCCGCGCGAGCCTGACCCGCGTGCCCGCGTGCCGCCGGGCAGGTCGCCTCCCCCGCACGCCTGCCAACATGAATTTTCCTCTCCTCCCCCGTCTCGGGCTGGCCCTCGCCGCCGCCCCGCTGGCCGTAGCGCAGACGGCCGCGCCCGCCGATCCGACCCAGGTCCTCGGCGCCTACACCGTGACCGGCACCCGCGAGCGCGCCCCGCTCAGCGAGACGCCGGCTTCCGTCGGTCTCATCTCGACCACCGCGATCCGCGACACTGCGCCGCTGCACCCGGGCCAACTGCTCGGCCAGGTGCCCGGCGTCGCCGTCGCCGTGACCAACGGCGAGGGCCACACCACTGCCATCCGCCAGCCGTTCACGACGAGCCCGCTCTACCTGTTCCTCGAGGACGGGATCCCGGTGCGGGCGACCGGCTTCTTCAACCACAACGCCCTCTACGAGGTGAACCTTCCCGGCGCCGGCGGCGTCGAGGTGGTCCGCGGGCCCGGCTCCGCCCTGCACGGCTCCGACGCGATCGGCGGCGTGGTCAACGTGCTTTCCCAAGCTCCCGGGGAACGGCCCACCGCCGCTCTCGCCCTCGAGGCCGGCAGCCACGGCGTCCGCCGCGTCCTCGCCCACGGCGCCACCGGCCTCGGCGGCCTCGGGTCGGCGCGGCTGGACGTGAACGTGACCCACACCGACGGCTGGCGGCAGCGCACGGGCTACGACCGGCGCAGCTTCAACCTCCGTTGGGATCACGCGCTCGCCGGCGGTTCGTTGAAGCTGGTCGCGGCCTGGTCCGACATCGACCAGGAGACGGGCGCGAACTCGGCCCTGCCCTACGCCGATTACCGGAACAACCCCACGCGGAACAATTTCGCCATCGCTTACCGGCTGGTGGAAGCGCGGCGCCTCTCGCTGGAGTACCAGCGCCGCCTCGGGTCCGGGCAGCTGACGCTCACGCCCTACCTGCGCGAGAACGCGATGGAGCTGAACGCCTCGTTCACGCTGAGCTCGGATCCCCGGATCGACCGCGGACAGAACCGCTCCGCGGGTCTGCTCGCGAAGTGGCG
>JAIXQE010000026.1 GCA_027485815.1 Opitutaceae bacterium | reverse complement strand
GGATCCGGTGACCCAGAGCATCTTTGCCGCGCCCCTCTACGCGCTGTTCGAAATCTCCATTCTGGTCTCTTCGCGGGTCGAGAAGCGCAAGGCGGCCGCCCGCGCCGCCTGAGGCGGCGCCCGTGACCGTGGCTGCCGGGGAAAGCCACGGTCTCTCGCTTGAAGTCCCTTGCCCGCCGTGAGGTCGTGAGGCTAGGGATCACGAAGCCTCCTCCCGCCATGCGTGTCCCGCCCCTTCCGTTCCTGCTCCCCTTACTGTTGGGTTTCGCGTTCGCCGGTGAGCCCGGTGGCGCCGCGCCCGGTGTGACGCTGCGCGTCGGGGCCGCCCGGGCGGACATCACCCCGTCGGTCGAGGTGCGGAACTGGGTGAGCGGGAAACCGTACGGGGTGGTGCACGATCCGCTCGCCGTGCAGGCGCTGGTGCTGGAGGACGGGCGGACCAAGGCGGTGCTGCTCCGCTGGGATCTCACCGACATTTCGGAATCGCTCCGGGACGAGGTGCGGGCGCGGGTGGGGCGGGCCTTGGGCATCCCCGGCGGACAGATCCTGCTCAATGCCAGCCATACCCATTCCGCGCCTTGGGCGCCCGTGTACGCAGGCGGGCATCGGGGCCGGGAGCGGGACTCGTGGTGGGCGATCCGGCATATGCCGGCGCAGAACGATTATCCGCCTTACCGGGCTTGGATGGAGCGATTGCTGGCCGCGGCCGAGGAGGCGTCCCGCGCGGCCGCCGCCGCCGCCGAGCCGGCGCAACCCTGGATTGGCCGGGTCGGGATTCAGGAGTACCTCTATAATCGCCGCCCCCGCGCCCCGGCCTGGGGGGTGGCGGGCAAGCCGCCGGCGGCGATCGGCTACACTCAGGAAGGCTGGGACGCGCACGTCCTCCAAGGGGGCGCGACCTTCGGCCCGGTCGATCGCACCCTCGCCCTCGTGGCGTTCCGGGCGGCCGGGGGGAAGACCGTGGCCACCGCGTTTCACGCCGCCTGCCATTCGGTCTCGATCTATCCCTTTCAGCCGGGGATCTCGGCCGACTGGCCCGCGCCGGCGGCCGCGGCGCTGACGGCGGCCTTTGGCGGCGAGAGCCTCTTCCTGCAGGGTTGTTCCGGCGACATCACCCCGTGGCTGCGCGGGGCAGCGGCGGTGCAGGAAATGGCGGCCGGCCTGGCCCGGAAGTCGGCGGCTGCGCTGCGGTTCGCGGTTCCCTTGGAGACCCTGCCGCTCCGTTTCGGCCAAGTAAGCGTCGAGCTGCCGCTGCAGCCTGCCGCCAAGGCTCGGACCGGCACGGACACGGTGGCGGCAGAGGTGCAGGTGATCGCCTGCGGTCCGTTGGCCTTCGTCACCTTACCCGGCGAACCGCTGACCGACCTGGGCGTGGCCATCCGTGAACAATCCCCGTTCCCCCAGACCCTTGTGCTGGGCTACAGCAACGGGAACGGCGTCCACTACGTGGGGATGCCGCGGGAACAGGCCCGGGGGGGCTACGAGATGGGGGTGGCGGGCGCGGGCACGGATGAGTGCGGCGCGCTGCTCGTCGGGGCCGCGACGCGGCTGCTGCGCCAGGTTTACGACGAATCCGGCTACCCCCGGCGTTGACCGGGGATAGCGAACGGTTTCAGAAGCGAGCGGTGACGTTCAGTTCCGTCTGCAGCGGGACGACGTAGCTGTAGCGGTAGACGTTCCGGCCGTCGTTCATGGTCGTGAAGCTGGTCTTGCGCAGCTTGCCGTTCTCCAGGTCCGTGAGGTTGCGGAAACCAAGGCGCACTCGCACCTGCTGGTTCCAGACCTTCTGGTCGCGCATCACGTAGCCGTGAACCAGGTGGGTGGCGCCGCCGACCATCTCCTGACCATTCGGGATGCCGAAAAGGTAGTCATCGCGCCAGCTGCCGTTCAGGCCGACGCGGACGCCGCGCAGCGGGGCCCAGGTGTCACGCTGAAAGGCGTAATCGGCGACCCAGCTGGCCGACCAGGGCGAAGCGCGGGGACCGGCGGGCTTGGTGTCGATATCGAGGGTATCGAGAAGGAGTTTGGCCTCCGTGAGCAGGGTGGGCAGCTCGTTGCCCCGACGGACCGCAGCCTCGTAATAGCCGCGGAAGCGGTCGAGGTCGGGTTGGCCGCGCACCTCGGTCCGGGCGAGGGTGAACCGCAGCTGGAGGCCGCGGACCGGGCGCAGGTTGAGGGTGAGGTCAGCGCCGCGGGAGTTCTCGGTCGACTTGTAGTTGCGAGCCGCGCTGGCCGTGCCCTCCTCCCCGTACTTGTAGCGGGGATCGCCGGGGAGGATGTCGTTCGGGTTCATCAGGTCTTCAATCTCGGCGGTGTTGAAGTCCACGACGTTGTTCCAACTGAGCGCGACATTTTGGCGATCGATGTCGAAGACGCCCAGGTTCACACTGGCCCGGTCCTGCCAGAAGCTGCCCTTCAGGCCGACCTCCTTGGTCACGCCGGTGATGGGTGGGAAGCGTTCGCGGTCGAACGTGCGGAGCCCCTGGAAGCGGAATGATTCCGAGTAGACGCCGTACAGGTTCAGGTCCCGCGTCAGCATCACGGTCAAACCGCCGGTGAAGCTGGTGTTCTCCAGGCGCAATTGCTGGTTCTGCACGTATTCCCCGGGGCGGGCCTTGGCGCGCACCGGCGGCTCAATGTCCTCGGCGTAGGGACCGAACTTGCGCGTGCCCTCGTATTCCCAGTTGCGGTTCCAATCGTGGCGGGCGCCGACGAGGGACTGGATGCGACCGTTGAGGTAGCGTCCGCTGGCCGAGAAGGCGACCGCGGACGCCTGGCGCCACTGGGTGCCGTCGGTGGCACTGGTGCCGGAAGGGAAGAAGGCCAGCGATTTGGGCGTGATGTCGGGGGTGGTGGGCAGGTTGGCCGGCTTCATCGCGTCGAACAGGGCCCGCGAATAGAAGCGCGGGTCATCGAAGAAGAGCCGCAGGCGGACGCGGTCGAGGTTGGTGTTGAGGCCGGCGGCGGTGCCGCGGTCGACGTTGCGGGTATTGAAGGTGTTGAAGCGCCAATTGACCACCTGGTCCTCGCGATACTCGGCGCTGGCGACGAACAGCTGCTGCATCCACTTCCAGCGGTCGAACTTGTAAACTGCGGTCCCGCGGAACGAATCGACGATGTTGCCGAACCGCTTCTCATCGAGCTCCGACTCGACGAACGGGCGGCCGTCCACGTCGATGCTGATGGTGCTGGAGAAGAAGTTGTCGTTGCGGATGGCGGTCTGCTTCTGGTGATTGTAGGCGAGTTCGAGGCCGACGGGCCCGAGGCGCTGCTCGAGCGTGGCGGTGTAGGTGTGGAAGGGCCGGTTTTGGCGGTCGAAGGAACCGCGCAGGTTGTAATGCTTCGGGTACCCGGCGTAGCGCCGAGTTCCGGTCACGGCGCCCGCGGCGTTGCGCATCGTCACATCGAAGTAGCCGCCCTCAACCAGGGAGGGAGACCCGCCGATCGGGCCATTGGAGCGGTCCGCGGCGGGAAGGTTGGCGCGCACGATCCACTGGCCGTCGGAGGTGTAGTACAGGCGATCCGAAGTGTAGGCGCGGGACCGGGCGGAGATTTCGCGGATGGTCACGCCGCCGAAACCGCGGACGTTCTCGAAATCACCCCGCTCGTACTCCAGCCGGATCAGCGTCTGCGGGAGCGGCTGCCAGGTCGTGGTCAGCGTCTCGCCCTCCAGTTGGTACGTCGAGGCGTCCTGAAAGGTCCGCTCCTGGCGGCGCACGGCGTTGAGACGGAGGGCGAGCCCGTCGCGCAGCTTGCGGTTGTAATCGAGCTGGAAGCGGTAGGCGCCGTCGCTGTTGTAGGCCGCGAAGAGCGTGCCGAAGGTCTTCATGATGGCCCGCTTGGTGAAGACCGAGGCCTGCCCGCCCGGCTCGACGTCACCGAAGATGAGCGAATTGGAGCCCTTGCCGAAGTCGATGCGCTCGACGTTGTAGGTGTCGCTGGGCACGTACCAGCGGAAGTAGTTGCGGGTGGCGGTGGAGCCCGAGAGGCCGCGGAAGGCGATCGCGCCGCCCTGGTTGTCATTCTCCAGCGTCGGCGGGGCGTAGGCGTTGGCCACGAAGTTTGCCACCTCGTCCGCCGTGTACAGGCCCAGATCCTCGATGAAGTCGGCCGTGATCGCGTCGATGTTCACCGGGACGTCCTTGAGCGCCTGCTTCGTGCGGGTGGCGGAGAGGGTCTCGTTGGCGGACCAGCCGGTCTCCCGTTCGGTCGCGATGATGAAGGGGGACAGGGTGACGGTCTCCTCCCGCGCGGGAGGGGTCGTCGGCGCCACGGGGCGGGTCTGGGCGAGACTGCCGGCCGTGGGGAGGATGAGGAAGGTGCAGAACAGCGCGGAGACCGGGCGGAGAGGGACGGGGGGCATGGGTCAGTGGGCAGGGTGACGGGGCATCGGGTGCGGAGCGGATGAAGAACTTGTAATCCGGTTTTGCAAAGCGTCATTCGCGGTCGCGCGCGTCAGCCTCCTCCAGGATTGAGTCCGTCCGCGCCCTCGGGCAGGGCATCCGCCGATGAAGAACCTGATGGCGGAGGCGATGCGGTGGTTTGGGCCCGGCGACTCGGTCTCGCTGGCAGAGATCCGCCAGACCGGCGCCACGGTCGTCTATTCGGCGCTGCACGACGTTCCGGCCGGCGAGGCGTGGCCGGAGGCCGCGATCCGGGCCCGGCAGGAGCTGATTTCAGCGGCGGGGTTGAGCTGGGACGTGGTCGAATCGGTTCCGGTCTCCGAGGCGATCAAGACCCGCACCGGGGAGTATGAGCGTCATTTGGCGAACTATGGCACCACGCTTGCGCGCCTCGGCGCGGCCGGGATCCGGGTCGTCGTCTACAACTTCATGCCGGTGCTCGACTGGGTGCGCACCGACTTGGCGTATCTGCTTCCCGATGGCCGGGAGGCGTTGCGGTACGAGCCATGGCGCTTCGCCGCCTTCGATGTCCACGCCCTGCGTCGCCCGGGAGCGGAGCGGGATTGGAGCCCGGAGGTGCTGGAGGCGGCGTCCCGGGGGTGGCGCGAGCTGGGTGCGGCCGGGCAGGAAGCCCTGACCCGCCAGACCTTGGACCTTTTCCCGGGGGTCCGGCTGGGGCTTTCGGTAGACGACCTGCGGGCGATGCTGGCCCGCCACGCCGGGGTGGGGCCGGCGGGGCTGCGGCGGCATCTGGCGGCGTTTCTGGAAGCGGTGCTCCCGGCGGCGGAGGCGGCCGGGGTGCGTTTGGCGATCCACCCGGATGATCCGCCCTTTCCGGTCCTGGGGCTGCCCCGCATCGTGTCCACGGCGGCGGACCTGGCGGCGATCCTTGGCCTGTCGGCCTCCCCGGCGAACGGGTTCTGCTTCTGCACGGGCTCCTTGGGGGTGCGGCCGGAAACGAATCTCCCGGGCCTGGTGCGCCAGTTGGGCCCGCGGATTCACGCCGCCCATCTCCGGAGCGTGCAACGGGAGCCGGGCGGGGCGTTCCACGAGTCCGGACATCTGGAAGGGGACGTGGACCTGCCCCCGGTGGTGGCGGCGTTGCTGGCGGAGCAGGCGCGGCGGCGCGCGGAGGGTCGGCAGGACTGGCGGATCTCGTTTCGGCCGGACCACGGGCACCGGATGCTCGAGGATTTCCGGCGTCCCGCGCCGGCCTGCCCGGGCTATCCGCTGATCGGCCGGCTGCGGGGCTTGGCGGAGCTGCGCGGTCTCCAACGGGGACTGGCCCACGCGGCCGCCGGCTGATTTCCGTCGTGCAAAATCGGCCAATCCGGTCCGTGCTCCCGCCGTTGCTTATGAAGACCCACCTCCTCCTTGCCCTCTGCCTCCCGTTGGTCGCCGCCGGAGCCGCGGCCGACAACAAGCCCCATCCGGTCGGCTACGATGATACCCCGCTGATCCCCGGCACCACCTGGAAGGTCCACGACATCGCGCGGCCCGCGCCCCCGGTCGTCACTCCGGCGGTCCGGCCCGGCGGCGCGCCGTCCGATGCGATCATCCTGTTCGATGGCACCAGCACGGCCCAGTTTTACGCCAAGAAGAAGGATGTCCCGGGCAAGCATCCCTCGCCTTGGAAGATCGAGAACGGCGAACTGCTCGTCGATGGCGGCGATTGCTGGACCCACCTGGAGTTCGCCAGCTGCCAGCTGCACCTCGAATGGAAGAGCGAGCCGCACACCAAGGGTAACTCTCAGAAGAAGGGGAACGGCGGAGTGTTCTTCATGGATCGATACGAGAGCCAGATCCTCGACTGCGACAACAACCCGACCTATGCCGACGGGATGGCGGGTTCGGTGTATGGCCAAACCCCGCCGATGGTGAATGCGGTGCGCAAGGCGGGCGAGTGGCAGTCCTATGACATTGTCTTCACGGCCCCGAAGCTGAAGGACGGCAAGGTGGTCGAGCCGGCCCGGATCACCACCTTCGTCAACGGCGTGTGCGTGCAGAACAACACCGTCATCATGGGACCCACGCTCCACAAGAAGGCGACGTCGTGGAACGGGACGTTCCCGGAGAAGGCCTCGCTGCGGTTCCAGGACCACAAGAACGAGCCGCCGGTGCGCCTGCGCAACATTTGGGTGCGCCCGCTGCCCTGATCCGGCCTGCGCCCGCTTAAAGCCAAGCGCCGCGCCCCGGGAGCGGGACGCGGCGCCTGAGGGGCCTTAGTTACGCCCGGGTTTGGCCGGCTGGGCGGAGCGGCTTTCCACGAATTCGCGGATCACGGCCATTCGCTCGCGCTGGCGCTGCTCCTGCTCGATTTCGTCCACGGTGCGGATCGACTCGTGGCGCGCCATGGCGCGGCGCATCTTGTTCAGTGCGAGGTATTCCAGCTGGCGGATGCGCTCGCGGGTGACCTTGAAGCGCCGGCCCACCTCCTCGAGCGTGAGCTCATCGCGGCCCTCGAGGCCGAAACGGAGCCGGATGATCTCGGCCTCGCGGGGATCCAGCGAGTTGATCATCGCGTACAGGTCCTGATTGAGATTCTTCTCGCGGAGCCCCTCGTGCGGATCGAGGGCGTTCTCGTCGCCGACGATTTCCCCGAACGTGGCGGAATCGCTCTCGTCGCCGACGGGCGCATCGAGCGAGGCGGGCCGGACGCTGACGGACTTGAGGTGGGCCACCTTGGCGGTGGGCACCTGCAGCTCGATCGCCAGCTCCTCATCCGTGGGCTCGCGGCCCAGTTGCTCGGTCAGCTGCATCGCCGTGCGCCGCATCTTGGAGATCTTGTCGACCAGGTGGACGGGCAGGCGGATGGTTTTGCCCTGATTGGCGAGGGCGCGTTTGATGGACTGCTTGATCCACCAGGCGGCGTAGGTGGAGAGCTTGCCGCCCTTGCGGGGGTCGAAGCGTTCGACGGCCTTCACGAGGCCGATGTTGCCCTCGCTGATGAGGTCGAGGAGGGGAAGGCCGAAATCCTTGTAGTCCATCGCGATCTTCACCACTAGGCGAAGGTTCGCGGAGATCATGTGGTCGCGGGCCGCCTTGTCTCCCCGGCGGATGCGCCGGGCGAGGGAGATTTCCTCCTCGATGGTCAGGAGGGGGGTCTTGGCGATCTCCTGCAGGTACAGCTGGAGGTTGCTCCGCTCACCGTGCGGAATGGGGGCCGCCGGGGCCGCCTCGTTGCGTTCGAGGAAGGAAGGCGGCGCGTCCTGCGCGGGGGCGGTCAGCGTGGTCGTCGCAGTCGAGGAATCAGTGCCGGCCGAATCATCCGTGGCACCGAGGGAACGGGACGTCTTGTGCTTCGTGGGCATGGCGGGGAGTTGAAGTTGAAGGGAAAGAGCGGGAGCCGAAGGGCGACTCCCTCCTAGCAAAGCGTGTTCCAGTCTGATACGCGTATTCCCCCGGGGGAGATGCGCCGGGGCCCGGATATTCCGGGCCACTTTGGCCCGCGCAGTGTGCCGCAAACCGGGCGCCGGCGGGCGATCTGTCACACTTGACAAGTTTCCCTTGGCCGCATCGCGGTCGCGGGGTCTCCGGCGAAGGCGGGGTGGTTGTCACGCAGTTGTAACCTGTTCTTCGCCAATCGGCTCGACGGATCGAGGCTCCGTCCGCACCGTGCCGGGATGCAGGATTGGATCACCGGATTCGCGGGCCTCGGGCTGCTGTTCATTGGCTTGCGGATGGTGGGCGCGGAGGTGCAGCAACTGGCGGGCGGGCGGGTGCGGGAGGGCATTGCGGCGTCGCTGAACCGGCGCGGGGCTCCGCAAGGAGTGGGGTTGCTGGCGGGGGCCTTCACGCAATCGGCGGGGGCGGTGACGTTTGCGGCCGCCGGTCTGATTTCCGCGGGGGCCGCGACCTTGCGGCAGACCTTGCCCCTGTTGCCGTGGTCCAGCGTGGGCACGTCGTTGTTGGTCCTGGCGGCGGCGATCGATCTGCGCCTGATGGCGTTCCTGCTTTTTGGATCGGTCGGCCTCTCGTTGCTGCTCCGGGTGGATCGTTACGCGGGCCTTCGTCCCGGGTTGTTCGCCCTGCTGGGCCTGGCCCTCCTGCTCTTCGGGGTGGGGTTGCTTAAGTCCGCCATTTCCGGGCTGCGCGCGGATCCGGCGGTGGGGGCGCTGGTGGTCGGCGCGACCGGCAGCTTCGGACTGGCGTTCCTGTTGGGGCTGGCATCCGGGAGCCTGCTGCAGTCAGCGCAGGTGGCGACGGTCCTGCTGCTCCCGCTGGTGCAGGCGGGCCTGCTGGGTCTCGCGCCGGTGGCGGCCGTGATCTACGGCGCGAGCCTGGGAACCGGGCTGGGGCGGTATCTGTTGGCGGGGGCGATCGATTTGCCTGGCCGCCGCCTGACGTTGGCGGGGTTGGTCGTCCGGGCGGCGGGCACGGTGGTGCTCGTCGGGCTGCACGGGCTTGAGGGCTACGTCGGGATCCCCTTGCTGCAGGCTTGGGTTACCGCCGCCGCAGCGAATCCGGCCCTGCAGGTCGGCCTGCTCTATCTGGGTTCGCAGGTGTTGATCGCGCTGGTCGGGGAAGTGGCGGGAGCAGGGATCGCGGCCCGGGTGGAGCGGTGGCTGCCTGATCCCGCCGCCGCGGAGCCGCCGGAACTGCGGCCCGCGCACGTTCCCCGCGGCGAGGTGCGGGATCCGGCCGGCGCCCGCCTGCTGTGCCAGCTGGAGTATGCCCGGCTCGCCACGTTCCTGCCCCATTATCTCGACGAAGTGCTGGCCCCGGAGGATCGTTCGCCCGGGGCATTCGGGCTGGCGCGTCGCCACGCCGGGAGTACGGCGATCCTGGGCGCCCTCGAGCATTGCCTGAGCGCGGTGCTGCGGGCCGAGCCCGCGGCGGCGGATTTGGAGGCGCTGGTGCGGCTCCGCACGCGGATCGCCTTGTTGCGGGCCCTGCAGGCCTCCTTGCACGCCTTCGCGCAGGACGTGGCTGCCTTGCCCGTCGGGGAGCGGCCGGCGCGGGTCGAGCGGCTGGTGCAGGGGCTGCACGCCGTGCTCGGAGTGGCCGGGGAGGCCTTGGGGCCCCGGTCAACCGATGAGGATCGCCAGACCCTGCGGAAAATCACCGGGGAACGCGGGGCGCTGATGGAGCAGGTCCGCCAGTCGCTGCTTGAGCAGGGGGGGCAGGCTGGTCACCCGGAGCGGCTCGTTGACGCTACCCTGCACTTCGAGAAGTGCCTGTGGCTGCTGCGCCGGCTGTCCGACGACGGCGCGGCGGGCACAGATTGAGCCTGCGCCCCGTTCAGGGCACGACGAACGGGGCGAAGAAGGCGGCCTGCGCCGGCGGGTAGCGCCCGATCAGGCGCACGCCGTCGTCCAATTGCTCCTCGCTCTGGACGTGGCCCACCGCGTGGAGCCGGGCGATAACGTCATAGCGGGAGTGGGGGACCAGCAATTCGGTGACCGCGTGGGCCTCGGCGATGCGCTCGAGGCAGCGTTCCTCCAGCAGGTCGAGACCCTCCCGGGAGCGGGCGCTCACCAGGAGGGCGCCGGGCTCGAGCTGCCGGGCGCGGGCCAGCATCGCCGGAGTGGCGGCATCGACCTTGTTGAAGACGGTGATGATCGGCCGGCCGGCGGCGCCCAGCTCCCCCAGGACGCCCAGGGTGGTCGCGTGGTGGTGCTCGAAGTGCGGGCTGGTGACGTCCAGCACGTGGATCAGGAAGTCGGCGATCACGACCTCTTCCAGGGTCGCCTTGAAGGCCTCGATGAGCCCGTGCGGCAGTCGGCGGATGAAGCCCACCGTGTCGGTGACGAGCAGCTTCTGGTTGCCGCGGAGCGCGAGCTGGCGGGTGGTGGGGTCCAGGGTGGCGAACAGCTTGTCGGCCGCGAGGACGTGCGCCCCGGTCAGCGTGTTCAGCAGGGTGGATTTGCCGGCGTTGGTGTAGCCAACGATCGCGCAGGTCGGCACGGGCACCCGCTGCCGCCGGCGCCGCTGGATGTCGCGTTGGCGCACCACGGCGGCCAGTTCCGCCTTCAGGTGGGTGATCCGGTCGCGCACGATGCGCCGGTCCTGTTCCAGCTGGGTCTCGCCCTCGCCGCCCATCGCGCCCTTGCCGCGCTGGCGGGAAAGGTGGGTCCAGGCGCGGGTCAGCCGCGGGAGCGAGTACTCCATCCGCGCGAGGGCCACCTGCAGGATGGCTTCGCGGGTGTGGGCCCGGTCGGCGAAGATTTCCAGAATCACCTCCTGCCGGTCGATCACGGCCAGGCCGGAGAGCTCCTCCCAGTTGCGCTGCTGGGCGGGGGAGAGTTCCTCATCGAAGACGATCACGTCCGCGCCCTCGGCCCGCGCCAGGGCGACGAGTTCCTCCGCCTTGCCCGAACCGAGGAGCAGCGCCGGGGTGGCGCGGCGCAGGTTCACCAGCTCGGCGCGGGCGACCTGGATGCGCAGGTTCTCCACCAGTTCCCGCAGCTCCGCGAGCAGTTCGGCCGCCTCGCCGGCGGGCATCTCCGGCGTCTGCACGCCCACGAGGAAGGCGCGTTCGAGCTTCGCGGGCTTGTCAGTGAGGAAGTCGGCCATCGGGCAGGTGGGCCAACGTGGGCCGGCTTCCCGGGCGCGTCAACCGGCCAGCCGTCCGTCCGCTTGACGCCCGCGCGCGCGGCCGCTTGGGTCGGCGCGTGTACCCCCGCTCCCTCCTCCTGCTCGCCGTGGCCCTGCCCGCGGCCGTCCATGCCCACGTCGATCTCGCGCTGCCGCTCGGGCAGGTGAGCGCGACCCCGCTCCCGTCGGCCCCGCTCGGCTCCGGCAACTGGCGCTTCCAGGTCGCGGGCGGGTGGGCCCAGGTGCCCGCCGGGGTCTCCCTTGGGCCGACGCACGGCGGCATCGTCGTCGACGCGGCGGGCCGGATCTACGTTTCCACCGACGCGGACAAGACGGGGATTTTGGTCTTCGAGGCTTCGGGCCGCTACCTGCGTTCGATCGCGCCCGAGTTCAGCGGCATCCACGGGATGATGATTCGCCGCGAGGGCGGGCGGGAGTTCATCTACGCCGCGCACGTGAAGGGGCCGCAGATCGTGAAGCTCGACCTCGACGGCAAGGCGGAGTGGACCCTGGGCGTGCCCAAGGAGAGCGGCTTCTACAACCAGCCGGCCGACCCGAAGGGCAAGGCCACCGCGTTCCGCCCCACGGCGGTCACCGTCGGACCGGACGGTCGCATCTACGTGGCGGACGGCTACGGCGCGAGCGTGGTCCACGTCTTCAGCCCGGAACGCCGCTACCTGAAGACCATCGGGACGCGCGGCGAGGGGGAGAACCAGTTCAAGACCTGCCACGGCATCACGCTCGACACCCGCTTCGGCGCGCCCCGGCTGCTGATTTCGGATCGCGAAAACCGCCGGCTGGTGCACACTGACCTGGAGGGCAAGTGGCTCGGCGTCGTCACCACTGGCCTACGCCGGCCCTGTGCGGCCTCGATCCACGGGGATTTCGTCGCGGTGGCCGAACTCGAGGGCCGCGTCGCGATCGTCGACAAGGCGGGCGCGGTCGTCGCCACCCTGGGTGACAATCCGGACCAGAAGCAGTGGGCGCAGTTCAAGCTGGCGCCCGAGCACTGGCGCGACGGCATTTTCATCGCGCCCCACGGCGTCTCGTTTGACGCCGCCGGGAACCTGTTTGTGCAGGACTGGAACTTCGCCGGACGAGTGACCAAGTTGGCGCGGTTGGCGGGCCGCTGAGGTCCGGGGCCACGATTCCGTCATCCGCGAGGGCATGCCCCGCGCGGACGCCTCGTCCTGCGTCTGAGCTGGATAACCCCGCGCAGTTTCCGGCCAATTTGGCTTGGCGCGTCGGGGCGCCGTCGCTGCAGTTGGAGTCCCCGATGGCTTCCCCCCTCCGTCTCCTGGCGGCCGTGGCCGCGTTTTCCCCCCCGAGCGCTTGGGCCGCCGCCGCGCCGCCGATCAGCTATAACGATCAGATCCAACCGATTTTGGCGGAGAATTGCTTCCTCTGCCACGGACCGGATTCCTCCACGCGCAAGGCCAAGCTGCGGCTGGACCGGGCGGAATTCGCCACCAAGCCGCGTGGGGATGGGGACTTGGAGCCGGCGATCGTCCCGGGGGATCCGGCGAGGAGCCCGCTGATCGAACGGCTCAAGTCGAAGGATCCCGAGGAGATGATGCCGCCGCCGGAGGCCCACAAGACGGTGAGCCCGGAGCAGGTCGCCCTGCTGGAGCGCTGGATCGCCGAGGGTGCTCGCTATGAGGAACATTGGAGCTTCCTCGCGCCGCGGTCCGCCGCCGTGCCGGCCGCGACCCCGTGGGTCCGCAATCCGGTCGACGCCTTCATCGCCCAGCGGCTGGAACGGGAAGGGCTGCGTCCGGCCGCGGAGGAAGCGCCGGCGCGGCTCCTGCGGCGCGCCGCCCTGGACCTGACCGGGCTTCCGCCCACGCCGGCCGAGCTGGCCGCCTTCGCCGCGGATCAGGCGCCCGGAGCCTATGAGCGGGCGGTGGACCGCATGCTGGCCTCGGAGGCGTCCGCGGAACACTTCGCGCGGCAATGGCTTGATGCGGTGCGGTACGCGGACACGCACGGCATCCACATCGACAATTACCGGTCCATCTGGCCGTACCGGGACTGGGTGATCCGCGCGTTCCGCGACAACCTGCCGTTTGACCGGTTCACCGTCGAGCAGGTGGCGGGGGACCTGCTCCCGGGAGCCACGCTGGCCCAGCAGGTCGCGTCCGGCTTCAACCGCTGCCTGCCGACGACGAGCGAGGGCGGGGCGATCGCGGAGGAGTACGAGGCGATCTACGCGAAGGACCGCGTGGAGACCGTCGCGACGGTCTGGCTGGGATTGACCCTCGGCTGCGCCGCCTGCCACGACCACAAGTTCGATCCCGTCTCGGCCAAGGACTTCTATGCCTTCGCCGCCTTCTTCCGGAACAATACGATGCCGGCGATGGACGGCAATCGCCACGACACGCCGCCCACGCTGTTCGTCCCGGGCGCCGGCGATGAAGCCCGCTGGTCCGAGCTGCAGGCCGTGCTCAAGGGATTGCGGGACGAGGAGAAGCAGCGCGCGGCGGCGGTGGAGCCGGACTTCAAGGGGTGGCTGGAGCAGGGTCCGCGGCTTTCGGCTCCGCCGGCCGATCATGCCGTGTTGCGTCACGAACCGCTCGTCGCGGCCGAGGGCGCCCCGGACTCCAGCCCGGGACTCTACGGACCCGCGCCGGAGGTGGGGCGGACGGACCGGGTGGTCGGTCCGCCGGTGGCGTGGCTGCGGGGCGAATCCAGCAGCACCGGGGCCTTCGTGCGCGTCGAGGGCAAGCCCTCCGGCCCCTTGTTCTCCAGCCGTTCCGCCGGGGAAAAGGGCCCTGGCTGGGAAGTGTTCCTGGAAGAGGGCAAGCTGGGCCTGTTCATCGCCGATGGCACCGGGCGCGTGCAGGTGCGCAACGTCGGGGGCGCGCTCGCGCCCGGCGCTTGGCGACACGTGCTGGTCAGCTTTGACACCACCGCGTTGCGGAGCCGGACGGTGGAGGTCTTCGTTGACGGCAAGATGGTGGTGAACTCGAGCGTCTCGGCCTTCCTGCCGACGGACATCCGTCCCAGCGAGGGCCTGCGGTTGGGGGCGCGGGCAGGGTCGGGCGCGGAGGCGTGGGAAGGCATCACCGGCGGCCGCGTCTGGGCCCAGGACCTGCGCGTCTCCCGCCGGGGTTACCTGGCGGCGGACCTGAAGGATTTCACGGAGGAGCTGGAGGCCTTCGCGGCCCTCGCGGTGCCCGCGGCGGAACGTACGCCGGCACACCGACGGTCCCTGCGGCGTCACTATCTGGCGGCGATTGATGCCCCGACGCTGGCCTTGGCCGCGCGGCTCCGTCCGCTGCTCGCCGAGGCGGATGCCTTGCGCGCCCGCGGCGGCCTCACCCTCGTGATGGAAGAGAAGAAGGACACGGAGCCCTTCGCGCACATTCTGAACCGGGGCGAGTACAGCCAGCCCGGCGAGAAGGTGGGGGCAAATACCCCGGCGGTCCTGCCTCCGCTGCCCGCGGACGCCCCCCGCAACCGGCTCGGCCTCGCCCGCTGGCTGGTGGATCCGGCGAATCCGCTGCCGGCCCGGGTCACGATGAACCGCCTTTGGCAGCACCTGTTCGGTACCGGCCTGGTCGAATCCGCCGGCGACTTCGGCGTGACCGGCGCGCGGCCCTCCCATCCCGAACTCCTCGATTGGCTGGCGCGACGCTTCATCGAATCCGGCTGGGATCACCGGGGGATGACGCGGCTGCTGGTGACCAGCGCCACCTATCGTCAGGCCGCGGTGGTGACCCCCGCGCTGTTGGAACGGGACCCCGACAACCGGCTGCTCGCGCGCGGCCCGCGGTTCCGGCTCGATGCCGAGCAGATCCGAGATCAGGCTCTGGCCGCGTCAGGGTTGCTGGTGAACCGGCTGGGCGGCCCGCCGGTCCGTCCGTACCAGCCGGAGGGAATCTGGGAGGAGGTGGCGATGAAGGAGTCGACGACCCGCTATTATCAGGCGGACACCGGCGACGGGCTGTACCGCCGCTCGCTCTACACCCTGTGGAAACGCACCGCGCCGCCGCCGGCGATGGACATCCTCAATGCACCCAGCCGGGAAGTCGCGTGCGTCCGCCGCGACCGCACCAACACGCCCCTGCAGGCGCTGGTCACCCTCAACGACCCCGTGTTCATCGAGGCTTCCCGGCACCTGGCGGCGAAGGCGCTGGCGGCAGCTCCCGGCTTCGATGCGCGGCTCGACGCGATCACGCTCCGTCTGCTGGCGCGACGCCTGCTGCCGGAGGAGCGCGGCATCGTGCGCCGGACCGTGGAGGCGGCGCTGGCGCGTTACTCGCGTGAGCCGGCGGCCGCGGCGGCGCTGCTGGCAGTTGGTTCCTCCCCGGCGCCAGCCGGGGCCGCGGCGCCGGAGCTCGCCGCGTGGACCCTGGTGGCCAGCCAGGTGCTCAATCTCGACGAATCCCTGTGCAAGTGAAACCCCGCGCCATGACCTCCCTTCCCCCCGCCTGGCAGGACACCTTTTCCGCCTACAACGCGGCGGTCACGCGCCGTCAGTTCTTCCGCCGTTCGGGCACCGGTCTCGGCGTCGCGGCGCTGTCGTCCCTGCTGGGCTCCCGGTTGGGGGCCGCGCCGTCCGCGGCCGAACCCTGGCGGCTCGCGCCGCGGGCCAAGCGGGCGATCTATATCTCGCTCATCGGCGCCCCGTCCCAGCTCGATCTCTTCGATTACAAGCCCGGCCTCGAGGCCCGCTTCAAGGAGGACCTCAAGGACTGGCTCGCGACCCAGGGCGAGCGCCTCACGGGCATGACGGCCCGACAGGCCGCGTTCCCGCTGGCGCCCTCGCGCTTCAAGTTCGCGCAACACGGGCAGGGCGGGGCATGGATCAGCGAACTGCTCCCGTACACCGCGCGGATGACCGACGACTTGTGCATCATCCGCTCGATGCAGACCGACGCGATCAATCACGAGCCGGCCAACCAGTTGGTCTACACCGGCTCGATGCAGAACGGGAAGGCTTCGCTGGGCTCTTGGCTTTCCTACGGGCTCGGTTCGCTCAACCAGGATCTGCCGTCGTTCGTGGTCCTGCACGCGAAGCACACGAGTCCCTTCTCCAACGTGCAGGCGATCTCGGCGCGACTCTGGGGCTCCGGCTTCCTGCCCGGCCGCCACGCGGGTGTGTCCTTCCGCTCGGCCGGGGACCCGGTGCTTTATCTCAACGATGCCCCCGGCATTCCGCGGGAGTTGCGCCGGGAGATGCTGGATGGCCTGGAGCAGCTCAACCGCCGCAGTTACGAGGCCATCGGGGATCCCGAGATCCAGACCCGCACCCAGCAGTACGAGATGGCGTTCCGGATGCAGGCCAGCATCCCCGAGCTCGCGGACCTCACCCGCGAGCCCGAGGCGACCTACGCGCTGTATGGCGAGGAGGCGCGGGTCCGCGGCAGCTTCGCGTCCTCCGCCCTGATGGCGCGCCGGCTCGTCGAGCGGGGCGTGCGGTTCGTCCAGATCTTCCACCGGGGCTGGGATCAGCACGCCAGCCTGCCCCGCGATCTGGCCGCGCAGTGCAAGGATGTGGACCAGGCCTGCTGGGGCCTGGTGCAGGACCTGAAGCAGCGGGGGATGCTGGACGACACGCTGGTCATCTTCGGCGGGGAATTCGGCCGCACGGTGTACTGCCAGGGCACGCTGACGGAAACCAATTACGGCCGCGACCACCACCCGCGCTGCTTCTCCCTGTGGCTGGCCGGGGGAGGCATCAAGGGCGGCACGGTCCACGGCGAGACGGACGAGATGTCCTACAACGTCGTCCGCGATCCGGTGCACATCCGCGACCTGCACGCGACGATCCTGCATCTGATGGGGATCGACCACGAGCGGTTTGGTTTCCGCTTCCAGGGCCTGGACCAGCGCCTGACTGGCGTGGTCCCGGCCAAGGTCGTCCGGGGGATCCTGGCCTGAGCCCGGCGGGCGGAATCCGCCGCCTTCGGCTTGCGTAACCGGCGGGCGCTTTTTCCCTGTCGTCACCGCCTATGCCGACCCGTCTCCGCGGCCTCCTGGTTTCCTTGGTTGCCCTCCTGTCTGGCGTGATGGGGGGGCTCCGTGCGGCCGCGGCCGCTCCGGCGGAGCTGTCGTTCAACGAGCACATCCAGCCGATCCTCGCGGACGCCTGTTTGGCCTGTCACGGGCTGGATGCCGGTTCACGCAAGGCGGGTCTGCGGCTGGACCGGTTCGAGCACGCGACCGCGCAGCGTCCGGATGGTCCGCCGGCGATCGTTCCGGGGCGGCCCGACGAGAGTCCGTTGATCCAGCGGATCGAATCCGCGGACGTCCGCAAGGTGATGCCGCCGCCCGAGGCGCACAAGACGATCTCCCCCGAGCAGCGGGCGATGTTGCGGCGTTGGATCGCGGAGGGCTCCCGCTACGAGGAGCACTGGGCATTCATCGCCCCCCGCCGGCCGGCGGTGCCCGCGGTGGCGGGAGTTTCCCATCCCGTCGACGCGTTCATCCGGGCGCGGCTGGCCCGCGAGGGGCTGGCGCCCGTGCCGGAGGCCGACCGGCGCAGCCTCCTGCGGCGGGCCGCGTTGGATCTCACGGGGCTGATCCCCGCGCCCGCGGAGGTGGAGACGTTCGTTGCGGACGCGGCTCCCGGCGCCTACGAGCGGGCGATCGACCGCCTGCTGGCCAGCCCGCGGTACGGGGAGCATCGGGCCCGGCACTGGCTCGACTACGTGCGGTACGCGGACACCCACGGCGTCCATTTCGACAATTACCGCGCCATCTGGCCTTACCGGGACTACGTCGTGCGCTCCTTCAATTCGAACCAGCGGTTCGACGCCTTCGTCCGGGAGCAATTGGCGGGTGATTTGTTGCCCGCGCGCACGATCGACCAGCTGGTGGCCACGGGCCTGATGCGCTGCAACCTGACCACCAACGAGGGCGGGACGATCCCGGAGGAAGTCTTGGTGAACCAGACGCGCGATCGCGTGGAGGCGTTCGGGGCGACCTTCCTCGGCCTGAGCACCGGATGCGCGGCCTGCCACGACCACAAGTTCGACCCGATCACCACGAAGGACTTCTACGGCCTGGCGGCATTCCTCGGGAACACCGCCGAGAAGCCGTGGGACTTGAACATCGCGGAGCCGGCGCCGATCGTGCGCGTCCCCCGGCCCGAGCAGTCGGCGGCGGCCTCTTTCCTGCTCCAGGCGCGGGCCGACGTGCAGGAGCGCCTGCAACGCCGTCGCGCCCAGGCGCGGGAGTTGGCGGGAGCCTGGCTCGCGGCGGGCAACTGCCCCCAGCCGGTCTCGACCGAGGCCCTGGAGGTGCGGCTCCGGCTGGACGAGGGCCAGGGCGACGTGGTTCGCAATTCGGCGCCACACCCCCGCACCGCGGCGTTCAACGCGGACACCAACCCCTTGATCTGGGGCGAGACCAGCTGGTTCTGGCCCTCGATGCGGATGGACATCCACACGCGGCTCAGCCTCGGGCCCGAGGGGGATGTCGACGCGGGGGACAAGTTCTCCACGGGCGGCTGGATCTTGCTCCGCGCGAAGCCCGGAGGCGGCGTGCGCACGGGCACCGGCAATGGATCGCTCTTCGCGCGGATGGGCGACGAAAAGCGCCGCGGTGGCGCCGGTTGGGATATCTACCAGGAGGGGCTACAGATCTTCTTCGCCCTGGTTCCTGATGTCCCGCCGCCGGCGGCGCAGGAGGAGGTGCCCCCTGCCGGGAAGGCCAAGACGACTTCGCGACGGTTGGTGATCCCGCCCCCGCCGCTGCGCTCCGGGCTGCTGGTCGCCACCCGCCCCGGCCTGATCACGCGGGATGAATGGGTGCACGTCTTCGTCACTTACGACGGTTCCCGCAAGGCCTCGGGCATGCGGATCTTCCTGAACGGCCGTCCCGCCGAGACGGAGGTCCGGCTGGAACAGTTGCCCCCCGGGGCTTCCATCCGCACGGACGCCGCGATGCACGTGGGCCGGCGGGATGACTACAACCCGATGCGGGAGACCCGCTATCAGGATTTCCGCTTCTACCGGCGGGCCCTTGCCGCCGAGGAGGTGCAGCGTCTGCCGTTTGAGGATCTCGCCGCGGAGATCACGGCCCGGGAACCCGATCCCCGGCGCTGGAGCACCGATGAGGCCTTCGTCGTCGCGGACCGGTTCTTTCTCGGGGAGAAGGATGCCGAGCACCGCAGCTTGGCCGCGCTCGCCGCGGCCCACGACGCCGCGCTCGAGCTGCTGACGCGCGACGGGGACGCCACGCTGGTCGCGGCGGAGAAGACCACCCCGGCCTATTCCGATGTGTTGAAGCGCGGCGATTACTTTGCCCGCGGGGAGCGGGTGGGGCCCGCCGTGCCGCATTTCCTGCCGCCTTTGCCCGCGGGCGCTCCGGTCGACCGCCGTGGCCTGGCCGAGTGGCTCCTCACGGCGGAGCACCCGTTATTCGCGCGCGTCGCGGTCAATCGGATGTGGCAGGAGGTCTTCGGGCGGGGCCTGGTCGAATCCAGCGGCGAATTCGGGGTGATGGGCGACCGTCCGACCCACCCGGAACTGCTCGACTGGCTGGCGGTGGAGTTTCGCGAGAGCGGCTGGGACGTGAAGCGGCTGTATCGTCTGCTCCTGACCTCGGCTACCTACCGCCAGGCGGTGGCCGCGCCGGCGCCGGCACTCGCGCGGGATCCCGGCAACAAATGGCTCGGGCGGGGACCGCGTTTCCGCATGGACGGCGAGATGCTGCGGGATTCCGCGCTGTTCTCCGCCGGCCTTTTGGTGGAGCGGCTCGGCGGTCCGCCGGTCAAGCCGTACCAACCCCCGGGGATCTGGGAAGAGGTGGCGATGCCGGAGTCCAACACCCGCACCTATGTGCCCTCGGAGGGCGAGGGTCTGTACCGTCGCAGCCTGTACACGTTCTGGAAGCGCGCCTCGCCGCCCGCGAGCCTCGAGACCTTCGACGCGACCTCGCGCGAGGTGGTTTGCTCCCGGCGGGCCCGGACCAACACTCCGCTGCAGGCGTTCGTCACGCTGAATGACCCCCAGTGGGTCGAGGCGGCCCGCAAGCTGGGCGAACGCGCCCTGGCGGCCGCGTCCCGCAGCGAGGATCGCCTGCGTTTCCTTGCGCTCGCCACCTTGGCTCGACCCCTGGCGGCGAGCGAGGAGCAGGCGTTGCTGGCCTCCCAGGCACGGCTGCAGGCGCTCTTCACCGCGCAGCCGGAGCAGGCCGCCGCGCTCTTGCAGGTTGGCGCCTCGCCGGTGGGCCCCGGGGAGTGGTCGCCCGTGGAACGCGCCGTCTGGACGATGGTGGCGAGCCAGTTCCTCAACCTCGACGAGTTCCTCAACAAATAGCGGCCGTCCGATGCACTCCCCGGAAAATCCCTTCGCCCGCGATCCCCACCTCTGTTCCGACCACGCGGGAGAGGGGCCTTCGATCTGGAACCTGCCCGGACTGCCCGACGCCCTGCGGCGCGAGTGGCTGGCCCTCGAGACGCGCCGCCACTTCCTCGGGCGCGGGATGCAGGCCCTCGGCTGGGCCGGCCTCGCCAGCCTCCTCGGCCGGCCCCTGGCGGCGCAGACGGCGGCGGGCCCCGCGGTCCTCGGACCCCACTACGCTCCCCGGGCCAAGCGAGCGATCTACCTCTTCATGGCCGGCTCGCCTTCCCAGTTCGAGACCTGGGACCACAAGCCGGTCCTCCAGCGGATGTTTGATCAGGATCTGCCGGAGTCGGTCCGCGGTGGCCAGGTGCTCACCGGGATGACCGCGAGCCAGGCGCGTTTCCCCATCGCGCCGAGCATCTACAAGTTCGCGCAGCACGGTCAGGCCGGGCACTGGGTTTCCGAGCTCTTTCCGCACACCGCGCGGATCGGCGATGAGCTCTGCGTGCTGAAGTCACTCCACACGGAGGCGATCAACCACGAGCCCGCCATCCTCCAGCTCACCACGGGCAACATGTTTCCGGGGCGGCCGTCGCTGGGATCCTGGCTTTCGTACGGGCTGGGGGCGATGAACGACGAGTTGCCCACCTTCGTGGTGATGACCTCGAAGATGCCGCACCGCACCAACGTGCAGGCCCTTTCGAACCGCCTCTGGTCCTCCGGCTTCCTCTCCCCCGAGCACGCCGCGGTCTCCCTGCGCTCCGCCGGGGATCCGGTGCTGCACCTCAACAACCCGCCGGGCGTCAGCGGCGATGTGCGCCGGGCGATGATCGACGGCGTCAACGCCCTGAACCGCCAGCTCTTCGAGCGGGTGGGGGACGCGGAGACGAACGCCCGCATCGCCCAGTACGAGATGGCGTTCCGGATGCAATCGTCCGTGCCGGAGCTCGCCGACCTGTCCTCCGAGCCGCAGTCGACCTGGGACCTCTACGGCGAGAAGGCCAAGGAGCCCGGTACCTACGCCTACAACTGCCTGATGGCCCGCCGCCTCGCGGAGCGGGGCGTCCGTTTCACGCAGATCTTCCTCCGCAGCTGGGACCAGCACAGCAACCTGCCGCGCAACATCAAGCTGATGGCCGAGGAGTCGGACCAGGCCACCGCCGCGCTGGTCACCGACCTGAAGCGCCGCGGGCTCCTCGACGACACGCTGGTCGTCTGGGGCGGCGAGTTCGGCCGCACGTGTTATTCGCAGGGCGTGTTGACGGCCGAGAACTACGGCCGCGACCACCACCCGCGCTGCTTCAGCATGTGGCTCGCGGGTGGCGGCGTGAAACCTGGGCTGAGCTTCGGCGAGACCGACGACTTCTCCTATAACATCGTGAAGGACCCGGTGCACATCCGGGACCTCCACGCCACGATGCTCCACCTCTTCGGCCTCGATCACAACCGTCTCTCCTTCCGCTTCCAGGGCCTGGATCAGCGGCTCACCGGGGTGCTGCCCGCCAAGGTCATCGATGGCATCCTCGCCTGATCTCCCCCGTTTCCGCCGGCGCCTGGCGCTGGGGATCCTGCTCGCGGCGCTCCCGTTGGGCGCGGAGACGACGTTCTACCAGGATCGCATTGGTCCGATCCTCGACCGTCACTGCGTGGTCTGCCACGGACCGGAGAAGCAGAAGGCCGGGCTGCGGCTCGACAGCTTTGCCTGGGTGATGAAGGGGGCCGAGTCCGGCGCGATGGTGCTGCCGGGGAATGCGGCCGGCAGTGAGCTTTACCGGCGGATCACGTTGCCGGCCGGCGACGACGAAGTGATGCCGACCGACGGCAAACCCCTGCTGTCCCGCGAGGAGATCCGTAACGTCGAGCTCTGGATCCTCGGGGGCGCCTCGGCGACCAAGGGGGTGGCCGAGTTTCCCGGCGCCCCGGCGCTCGGCCGCCCCAAGCCCGCCCCGGTCGCCCTCGCGCCCGACTGGCGGCCGCGCGCGGACGAGATCCGCCGGTTGGAGACGGAGCTCGGCATACGGCTGGTCCCTCGCTCCCAGCAGGCTGGGGACGGCCTGATCCTGCGCACGGCGGGCAGTCCGCGGCGCGGCGACGATGCGACCCTGGCCCGGCTCGCTCCGATCGCCGAGCTCATCGTGGAGGCGGAGCTCGCGCGCACGCCGGTCACCGACGCGGGTCTCGCGGCCTTGGGGCGCTGGACCAACCTGCGTTCCCTCGACCTGAGCCGCACCCGGGTCACGGGTCAGGGCGTGGCGGCGCTGGCGAGTCTGCCGCACCTCGAGGCCCTGAACCTCACCGATTCCGCGGTGGACGCGGCGGGCATCCAGCGGGCCCGGGCGTTTCCCGCCCTGCGCCGCCTGTGGGCCTTTGGCGCGCCCGGGATGGTGGCGACTGAGGCTCGACCGTGAGCTGGCGCAGCGGGTGGGCCGCGGGGCGGAACGCTCCTTCCGGTTGCCGAATCCGTTTTACCGCACGGACGAGGGAGCCGAAGCGTGCGCGGCTGCGGTGGAATCCGTCGCTCCGGACGCTGGTGAAGCCGGCCGCGATGACCGAGGGGGTGGGCGACCGCCGCGGCCCCGGCCTCACATCCCCTTCTTCACGAAGGCGATGTCACTGGCGTTATCCTTGATGCGGATCTTCTTCTGGCCCTGGGTGTCCTTGCCGACGAAATCGATGCTGGCGGCCACGAGGATGGGCAGGTGTTTGCGGATATCCTTGCTCTCGCCCTCGCTGGTGATGTCGAGGGTCCAGATCTCCACCGGTGGCTGACCCTCGACGGGCTCCTTGTTCTCGCGCGCGGTGAGCCGGAGGTACTTTTCGTACACCACCACCGTGACCATGTACTCCCGGAAGCCGGCGAACTCGGTCGTGGGCGGATCCTGCACCGTGATCGTCTGGTAGACGGGCCGGCCCTGGGAATCGGTGCCCACCTGGACGCGCTCCGTGCGGATCTGGCCGGGGAGAGTGATGTAGACCGGCTCCGAGACCGTCTCGCGGCGCACCTGCGGCGGGCCCACGCCGTAGTCGAGGTCGATCACCATGTCGGCCTTCACCTTCGCCGGGGCTTCGAACAATCCTCGCCCGGAGAGCCCCGTCTTCACCAGATTCGCGGCCTCCTTGTAGCGGAGCGAGTCATCCGCGACGAGCGGGTTCTTGTTCCGGATCTCGTAGGAGATCGCGTTTTCCGCCTTCGGTTTGGCGATGGAGTCGACCTTCAGCTCGTGGGTCGTGGCGCAGCCGGCGGCCAACAGGGCGAAACCAAGGACCAGACCGGCGAGTGGACCGGGTCCTGACCAGAAGCGGGCAGGGGTCTGAGCGGCGGCGTTCATCGCGACGGTCGGACCGTAACGGGGTCCGTCGCGCGTGCAACTCGAACCGGCCTGGCGGCGCGGGCCTCAGCGGCCGCGCTTGGCCTCGCGCTGGGCGCGAAGGACCACGCGGAACATCTGGATGCAGAGCCAGAAGGTGCCGGTCATGCAGGCGGAGGTCAGGGCCGACCACAGGACGATCATCCCCTTGTCGTTCGAGGGAACGTGGGGCGAGACGACGTTGTAGAGGAACGCGAAGCAGCCGAGCGAGAGCACGGCGTCGACGGCGAGGCTGCCGGGCGTGGTGAACTTCTGTTCCTGCGGTTCCTGCTGGGCCATGGCGGGACGGTGAAACGGGGTGCGCCGGGTTGTCCACGGAAAATTCAGCGGTGGGAAAGGGAAAGGGTCGGGCCACGCCGGGGGATGCCGGCTCCGGGAGTGATCCCGGGCCGCCCGGCGGCTTCGTTGGCCCGACCCTTCGCCCATCACCATGGAGGCCTCGCGGGTGCCGGGCGATGCCGGCTTGGCCCCGGAATTCGGGCCGGCCGGGCAAGCCGGGGTTGCGTTCGCCCGGCGCTTGGGTACCGCTCGTCCCTCGTCCGCATGCAGCCCTCCCGCATCGTCATCACCGGCGTCGGTCTGACCGCCCCGAACGGCAACTCCCTCGCGGAATTTCGCCGGCACCTGCTGACGGGTGTCGCCGGGATCGAGCGGATCGACGTCCGCTACATGGGCAGCCAGCTGGCCGGGGCGTGCCATTACGACGCCCTGCGCTACCAGAAGAAGAAGGAGCTCCGCGTCGGCACGCGTGCCGGCAGCATTTCCATCTATTGTGCCCGGGAGGCGCTGGCGGATGCCGGGGTGAGCTTGGAGACGCTCCCGAAGGACCGCGTCGGCATCTACATCGGCTGCACCGAGCACGGCAACGTCGAGACCGAGAACGAGGTCTACAACATCTCCAAGTTTAACTACGACACGAAGTTCTGGTCGCACTACCACAACCCCCGGACGGTCGCGAACAACCCCGCCGGGGAGACTTCGCTAAACCTCGGGACCACCGGCCCGGCCTACACCATCGGCGCGGCCTGCGCGGCGGGGAACATGGGCCTGATCCACGCTACCCAGATGCTCCGGCTCGGCGAGGTCGACTTCGCCCTCTGCGGCGGCGTGAGCGAGAGCATCCACACCTTCGGGATCTTCGCGGGCTTCAAGTCCCAGAACGCCCTGGCGACCCACGCCGAGCCCGCCCGGGCCTCGCGCCCCTTCGACCGGGCGCGTAATGGCATCGTGATCTCCGAGGGCGGGTGCCTTTACACCCTGGAACGCCTCGAGGATGCGCGGGCCCGCGGCGCGCGCATCTACGCGGAGATCGCCGGGTACCACGTGAACAGCGACGCCAGCGACTACGTCTTGCCCAACCCCCAGCGGCAGGCGGAGTGCGTCCGCGCGGCCCTCGCCCGCGCCGGTCTCGCCCCCGCTGGGATCCACCTCGTGAACACCCACGCCACCGCCACCCCG
>JAIXQE010000111.1 GCA_027485815.1 Opitutaceae bacterium | reverse complement strand
CTCCGCCTTGCCCTCACGCGCCAAAGTCTCGAGCGCCGCCAGCGCGACCGGTCCACCCAAATCCGCCAACGCCACCGCGACGGCCGCCTGCCACGGCGGCGGCAAGGCGCCCACCTCCCCCGCCAGCGCCACCGCGACGCCCGGCGTGCCGAGCTCGCGAGCCACGCCCAGCACGAGGTCCCGCTCCGCGGCATCGCCCTCACGCAACCGTGCCGCGAGGAGGGCCGGCGCCGCGTCGCCCGCCAGCAGCAGCGTCCCGCGCGCGCCCGCGCCGCGCCACACCGGCGGCACCTCGGCCGCGGCCACGGTCGCGAATAATTCCCGCGCTCCCGCCGGCTCGGTTTCGCGTCGGGCCTCCGCGATCCGCAGCGCCGCCTCCGCGCCCGCCTCCCGCCGCGCCGGCCGCGGGTCCCGCAGCGCCGCGACGACGGCGGTACGCGCCGCCGGATTGCCGATCCGTCCCAGCGCCAGCAATGCGGCGACCGCGCTCGCGTCGTCCGTCCCGCCGGCGAATTCGACCAGCCGCCCGGTCGCCGCGGCGTCGCCGAGGTGACCCAGGGTCCCGATCACGCCCGTCCGGGCCGGCCCGGTGAGCCGATCAAGCGCGGCGCGCAACACCACCCGCGCGGGTTCATCCCCCCGCTGTTGCAGGGCGTCGCGCGCGTATTGCCCGAGCCGCGGATCGCCCAGCAGGGCACCCAGCTCAGGCAACGCCTCGGGCGCGCCGGCCACGGCCAGTTGCTGCAGCGCGCGGGCGCGGGCCGCCTCGTCGCCGCCGCCGCGGACCACCGCGAGCCAGTCCGCGGGCCCGGACGTCGACGCCGCCTGCGCCGCCACGGTCAGCCAGCCAATCGCCCAGCGGGAAACGGAGATGCGCATGGTAAACTCAAACCTGCCACGGTTCGCGCGGCGCGCGGCGCCGCATCCGGTTCGCGGTGTCGTCGCCGACGAATTCCTCCCGCGCCGGATCGAAGCGCAGCGGCCGCCCAAGCAGCCACGCGATCGCCGCCGCGTGGCAGGCCACGTGCGAGCTGCGCATCACGCCGCTGTGCGCCGCCGGCCGGCCGCGGGACTTCACGCAGTCGAGGAACTCCCGCGTGTGCCGCGCCGGGTCGGTGCCCCGCAGGGTGAAGGCGCGCCACTCCTGGCGCAGCGACGCGGGATGCAACTCGACGCTCCCGTTGTCCCCGGTCTCGACCCAACCCTCGTCCCCCTCGAAGCGCACCGGGCAGGTCCCGGTCGAGCCCACCGCGAAATTGCCCGCGCCCCCGCTCGCCGGTTGCCCGATCCAGCCGTCGGGACGCATCACCAGCTTCACGCCGTTGGCGTAGCGCGCGTGGATCCGCGGGCCGTCGGGCACGTACTCCACCGGCGAGCTCCCGTCGGCCGCGTTGGCCCACTGGCAGAGATCGACCGTGTGGGCACCCCAATCGAGCAGCTTCGCGCCTGAATCAAAATCGTAGTACCCCCGCCACCGGCGTTGCACGACGTAGGCCGAGTTGAAGGGCCGCCACGGCGCGGGCCCGAGCCACAGGTCCCAGTCGAGCTCGTCGCGGGGCGGCTCGGGCTCCGCCGGCAACCACGTGGTGTTGGATTCCAGCTGGTAAATCGAGGCGTGCAGCGTGTGCAGGCGACCCAGGCGGCCGCTCCGGGCCAGGTGCACCGCGAACTCGAAGTTCGGGACGTTGCGGCGCTGGGTGCCCGCCTGAAAGACGCGGCCCGTGCGGCGGATGGTCTCGTCCAGGTCCCGGCACAGCCCCGCGGTGATGCCGCAGGGCTTCTCGCAATAGATGTCCTTGCCGGCCCGCGCCGCGAGGATCGAAGCCAGCGCGTGCCAGCGGTCCCCGGTCGCGATGAGCACCGCATCCAGGTCCGGCCGTGCCAGCAGTTCCCGGAGGTCCCGGTGCGTCGCGCAACCGCGCGTGCCATAGTGGCCGTCCACCAGCTCCTGCACCGACCGGCGCAGCGTCGCCTGGACATCGCACGTGGCCACGAACTGGACGTCCCGCTCGGGCAGCATCGACGACAAGACCATCCGCCCGCGCGGGCCGATGCCGATGCCGCCGAGGGCGATCCGGTTGCTCGGGGCCACGCCACCCCCGCGACCGAGGACGCGGGCCGGGACGATCAGCGGAGCGGCCGCGGCGGCGAGGGCTTGGCGGAGGAACGAGCGGCGCGGGGTGGAGCGCATGGTGGGGTTCCTTTTCCTCGCCCGCCCACCGGGCGGCGTCAACCGGGGAAGCGCCCGCCTACCAGGCGAGGACGGCGGTTACCGGGTAATGGTCCGACGGGAAGCGGCCCTCGCGCTGGTGGCGATCAATGGCCGCCGCGGTGGCGCGGAAATGGCTGGTGTGCAGGACGAAGTCGATGCGGCTGCCGCGCACGGTGCCCTTGAACCCGTTGAAGCTGGCCTCGTCGGGCGCGCGTTCAGGGTGCAGCGTGCGGTAGGCGTCGATCCAGCGCACCCAGGACGGCTCGGGTGGTTCGACCAGCACGCGGAAGG
>JAIXQE010000050.1 GCA_027485815.1 Opitutaceae bacterium | reverse complement strand
GCCGATGCCCCGCGCCGCGAGGGCCCGGGGGTCCAGCCGCACGCGCACGGCGTATTTCTGGGCCCCGAGCACCCCCACCTGCGAGACGCCGTCGACGGTCGAGATTCGCTGGGCGAGGATGGTTTCGGCGTACTCGTTCACCTCCGCGAGGCTCAGCGTCTCCGAGGTGAGGGAGAGCAGCATGATCGAGTCGTCCGCCGGGTTGTTCTTCCGCAGCGTCGGCGGCGTCGGCATGTCCCGCGGGAGCCGGCGCTGGACGGCCGCGATCGCCGATTGCACGTCCTGGGCCGCGGCGTCGATGTTCCGGTCGAGGTTGAACTGGATCGAGATCTGCGTGCTGCCGAGCGAGCTGACGGAGGTCATCGCCTCGATGCCGGCGACGCTGGAGAACTGCTGTTCCAGCGGGGTGGCGACCGAGGCGGCCATCGTCTCCGGGCTGGCGCCGGGCAGGCTGGCGGACACGGAGATGGTCGGGAAATCGACGCTGGGCAGGTCGTTCACCGGCAGCTTCTCGTAGGCCATCCAGCCGAAGAGCGTGATGGCGGCGGTGACGAGCGTCGTCATCACCGGGCGGCGGATGAAGGGTTCGGGGATGTTCATGGCTTGGCCGCCTCCTTCCCGCCCTTGGGCTCCTTGGCGCCGGGGGCCGCCTTCGCGGCGGGGCGCGTGCCGCCGGCCGCATCGCGGACGTCGACCGCGCGTCCCGGCACGACCCGCAGCTGGCCTTCGGTGACCACCGTCTCGCCGGCCGCGAGCCCTTGGGCGATGACCGCGTCCGCGCCCACGGTGCGCTCCACCGTGACGGGCCGGAGTTCGGCGGTGCGGTCGGCCTTGACGACGTAGACGTACTGGCCGGCCTGCGAGGTCTGGAGGGCGCTGGCGGGGATCGCGATCACCTCGGGATTGGCAAGGGTCAGCGCCACCGTGACGAACTGCCCCGGCCAGAGGCGTTGCGCCGCGTTGGGAAAGGCGGCCTTCAGGCGCAGGGTGCCGGTGGCGGACTCGACCGCGTTGTCCAGGAACGTCAGTTCCCCATTCTCGGGCTTCTCGTCGGCGCCGGGCGGGGTGGCGGCGACGGCGAGTTGGCCGGCCGCGCGGTACCGCTGCAGGGCCCCGAGGTACTGCTGGGGCACGCCGAAGGTGACATTGATCGGGCTGAGCTGATGGATCGTGGTGAGGGGGATGCCGGTGTCGTTGGCGCGGACGATGTCGCCCTCGTGCAGCGAAATCTGGCCGGAGCGGCCGGCGAGGGGCGCGCGGATCGAGCAGTATTCGAGCTGGATGCGGGCGGTGGCCAGGCGGGATTCGACGGAGAGGGCCTCCGCCTCGAGGGCGCGGGCGGTGTCGTTGATCTTCTCGAACTGCTCCTTCGAGACCATCTGGTCGGCGGTGAGGCTGCGGTAGCGGGCCACCTGGGCCCGGGCGGTCTCGAGCTGGACCCGCACCTTCTGGAGGTCGGCCTCCGCGGCCTGGAGCGCGTTGCGGAAGGGACGGGGGTCGATCTCGAAGAGCACCTCGCCCTGACGCACGTCCTGACCCTCGCGGATCACGCGTTTGAGCAGGGTGCCGGTGACCTGGGAGCGGACCGCGGTGCTGCGGATGGGCTCCACGGCGCCGATGGCCTCGAGGGCAAGGGGGACCACCTTGCGTTCGGCCCGGGCCACGAGCACCGGGGCGGCGCCCCCCTTGGCGCCCTTGCCCGCCTTGCCGCCGCCGGCGGGAGCTTGGCCGCCGCAGCCGGTCAGCAGGAGGAGCAAGGGAGCGAGCGCGAGGGCGGGCGCGAGGCGGAGAAGGGGAGGGGGGCGCAGCATCATAAACGGTCGGTGGGGCGGCGCGGCTGGGGGGCCGCTGGCGGAGGAGTTGGTCGCTCTGCCCCGTGCTTGTCAAAGGCGGGGGCGCCCGGCCCGGCGTTTTTTCCCCCGTCCGCGGCCAAAGCTTTTCCTTGCTAGGTCCGGCGCCCGGGATTTCGCTCGCGGCCATTTTTTCGATGAAAGTCCTCGTCGCCGACAAGATCTCACCCAAGGGAGTCGCCCTGCTGCGCCAGCAGCCGGGCTTGGAAGTGGTCGAGGCGTACGGCTCCTCTCCGGAAAAGGTCCTCGAGCTGGTGCGTGACGTCCACGCGATCGCGGTACGGTCGGAGACCAAGATCACGGCGGCGGTGTTCGCCGCGGCCCCGCTGCTCAAGGTCGTCGGGCGCGCGGGGGTCGGCGTGGACAACGTCGATGTCGAGGCGGCGACGCAGCACGGCGTGGTCGTGATGAACACGCCTGCCGGCAACACGATTGCGACCGCCGAGCTGACCTTCACCCACCTTCTCTGCGGCGCCCGCCCCGTGCCCCAGGCGGCCGCGTCGATGCGGGCCGGCCAATGGGACCGGAAGTCGTTCTCCGGCATCGAGCTCTTCCGCAAGACCCTCGGCATCGTCGGCCTCGGCCGCATCGGCGGCGAGGTCGCCAAGCGGGCCCAGGCCTTCGGCATGCGCGTCCTCGCGTTCGACCCCTACCTCGCCCCCAGCCGCGCCAAGGCGATGCAGGTCGAGGGCGTGACCCTCGACGAACTGCTGCGCCAGGCGGACTACATCACGGTGCACATGCCGCTCACCGAGGACACGAAGTACATGATCGACGAGGCGGCCTTCGCGAAGTGCCGCAAGGGCGTGCGGATCTTCAATTGCGCCCGCGGCGGCATCATCAAGGAGAGCGCCCTGCTCGCCGCCCTCAAGAGCGGTCAGGTTGCCGCCGCCGGCCTCGACGTGTTCGAGGACGAGCCTCTCGCCAAGGACAGCGAGTTCCGCACCCTTCCGAACGTCACCCTCACGCCGCACCTCGGCGCCTCGACCGCCGAGGCCCAGGAGTCCGTCGGCATCGAGATCGCCGAGCAGATCGCGGACGTGCTCAACGGTGGGATCATCCGCAACGCCGTCAACATGCCGTCGATGGACGCCAACGCGGTGAAGGTCCTCGGTCCCTACCTCGACCTCGGCGCGAAGCTCGGCACCCTGGTGCAGCAGATCGGCCCCGCCCAGATCGCCACCCTCCGCATCACCTATTGGGGCAAGATCGTCGACCTCGACGTCAACGCGGTCACCCGTTCGATCCAGCGTGGGTTCCTGCGCCGGATCAGCGGGGAGTCCGTCAATTTCGTCAACGCCCCCTCCACGCTGGAACGCCTCGGGGTCCGCGCGGAGGTAGTGAAGTCGACCGACGACTCCGGTTACACCGATCTCATCAAGGTCGAGGCGGTCGCGGGCGACGGCACCATCTCGTCCGCCTCCGGCACGCTGATCGGCAAGGGCAACCAGCCCCGGATCGTCGAGATCAACGGCCGCGAGGTCGAGGTGGTGGCCGACGGCAAGCTGCTCGTGCTGGAGAACCAGGACGTGCCCGGAATGGTCGGTCAGGTCGGCACGATCCTCGGCAACGACGGGGTGAACATCGCGGACATGTCGCTCTCGCGGCTCACCGCGGGCGGCACCGCCTACATGGTGGTGCGCGTCGACCACGAGCCGAGCGAGGCCGCCCGGAAGGTGATCAAGGGCCACGCCTCGATCAAGTTGGCGAAGTTCGTCCAGCTCTGACTCCCCGCAGGGCATGAGCACGCAGGCCTTCCTCGCCGCCGCCGCCGGTTACCTGCTGGGCGCAGTGCCTTTCGCGTACCTCGTGGCGCGGGCGAAGGGGGTCGACATCTTCAAGGTGGGGAGCGGCAACGCCGGCGCCACCAACGTGTTCCGTGTCATGGGGCCGGGACCAGGGAGCCTCGTCTTCTTCCTCGACGGCGCCAAGGGGGCGCTCGCCGCGGGGCTGTTCCCGCTGCTGCACCGGCTGGGTCCGGAGCATTGCCCTTTTGACGCCGGGGCATTGGAGCTGCTGAGCACGGTCTGCCTGGTGGGTTCCCTCCTCGGCCACAGCTTCTCCTGCTTCACCGGTTTCCGGGGCGGGAAGTCCGTCGCCACCGCCGCCGGCGGCTTCGCGGTCCTGTTTCCCGCCGGGGCGGCCACCGCGCTGGTGGTCTTTGGCCTGACGCTCGCCCTTTTCCGCTACGTCGCGCTCTCCTCGATACTCGGGGCGGTCGCCCTCGCCGCCTCCTCCGTCGTGCTGGGCCGCTCCGCCCTTTTGATTGGCGTGGCCTGCGGTGCCGCCGGCTTCGTGATCCTCCGCCACCGGTCCAATATTTCCCGGCTGCTCGCGGGCACCGAAGCCCGGGTCGGGGGCAAGACCCCGCCGCCGTCCGCCTCCCCCTCCGCATGAGCGTCCCCGTCCTCAACATTGGCATCTGCGGCTTCGGCACCGTCGGCCAAGGCGTGTGGCAACACCTCTCCGCCAACCGCGCGCGGCTCGAGGCCCGGCTGGGCGTCCGGCTCCACCTGGCCCGCGCCGCCGTCCGCGACCTCGGCCGCGCCCGCGACGTCCGCCTCCCGCGCCGCCTGCTCACCACGGACCCGCTCGCCATCGCCCGCGATCCCGCGATCCACATCGTGTGCGAGCTGATGGGCGGCACCACGGTCGCCCGCCAGGTCACCCTCACGGCGCTCCGCCTCGGCAAGGTCGTCGTCTCCGCCAACAAGGCGCTCATCTGCGAGCACGGCGCGGAGATCATGGCCACCGCCCGCCGCCACGGGGGGCATTTCTTCTTCGAGGCCTCCGTCGCCGGCGGCATTCCGATCATCAAGGCCCTGCGCGAGGGCCTCGTCGCCAACCGCTTCCCGCGGATCTACGGGATCCTCAACGGCACCTGCAATTACATCCTCACCCGCATGCGGGAGCAGGGCGCGCCCTACGCCGAGGTCCTCGCCGAGGCCAAGCGGCTGGGCTACGCCGAGGCCGATGAATCCCTTGACGTCGACGGTTGGGACACCGCCCACAAGGCCGCCGTGCTCGCGTGGCTGGCCCACGGGGTCTGGGTCCGCACCGACCAGATGGTCGTCGAGGGCATCTCGCGCCTGACGCCGGCCGACCTCCGCAACGCCGCCACCCTCGGCTACGGCATCAAGTTGCTGGCCGTCATCACCCGCGACTTCCGGCGGGAGGAGCTGTCCGTGCGCGTGCACCCGACGCTGCTGCCGGCCGGCGACGTCATCGCCAACGTCAATGGCGTCTTCAACGCGATCTCCGTCACGGGCGACGTCGTCGGCACCACGCTCTACAGCGGCCGCGGGGCGGGGCGCGATGCCACCGCCAGCGCCGTGATCAGCGACCTCGCCGACGCCGCCGCGCTGCTCCGCCACGGCAAGGGCGCCCACCTGCTGGGGGAGGACGCGGTCGCGCCCGCCCGCTGCCGCCTGGCGCCGCCCGAGCGGATCCTCAGCCGGTACTATGTGCGCCTCACGGTGCGCGATGAGCCCGGGGTCCTCGCGCGGGTCGCCGCCACGATGGCCCGCCACCGGGTGAGCATCGCCACGGTCATCCAGGGCCCCTCCGAGCGCCCGCGCGCCGCCTCGCTCGTGCTCACGACGCACCAGAGCGATGAACGCGCCCTCGCGCGCACCCTCCGCCGCCTCCGCGCCCTCGCGGCCGTCCTCGAGGACCCGGTGCTGCTCCGCATCGGGGACTTCGCCCCCTGACCCTTTTCCGTATGGCCCGCATCGTCCAGAAGTACGGCGGCACCTCCGTGGGTGACGTCGACCGCATCAAGAACGTCGCCGGCCGCATCAAGGCCGCCCGCGACGCCGGCAATGAGCTGGTGGTCGTCGTCTCCGCCCGCGCCGGCGTCACCAACGAGCTCATCGCCCGCGCCAAGGCCCTCTGCCCGCTGCCCAGCGAGCGCGAGCTCGACCAACTCCTCGCCATCGGCGAGCAGGAGACCATCGCCCTCACCGCGATGGCGCTCCACGGGATCGGCGTCCGCGCCGTGAGCTACACCGGCGCGCAGGCGGGCATCTTCACCGACAAGGTCCACACCAAGGCCAAGATCCGCACGATCAACGCCGCCCCGCTCGAGAAGGACCTCGCCGACGGCAACGTCATCATCGTCGCCGGCTTCCAGGGCATCAACGACGACGGCCAGGTGACCACCCTCGGCCGCGGCGGCTCCGACCTCACCGCGATCGCCCTCGCCGCCGCCATCCAGGCGGACAAGTGCGAGATCTACACCGACGTCGACGGGGTCTACACCGCCGACCCCCGCGTGGTGCCCGCCGCCCGCAAGCTGCCGGAGATCAGCTACGACGAGATGCTCGAGCTCGCCTCGCTCGGCTCCAAGGTGATGCAGACCCGCTCGGTGGAGTTCGCCGCCAAGTACGGGGTCGTCTTCGAGGTCCGTTCCTCCTTCAACCAAAACCCAGGTACCATCGTGAAACAGGAAGTCGCCTACATGGAGAAGGTCGTCGTCCGCGGCGTCGCCGTCGACAAGGACCAGGCCAAGGTCGTCGTCAGCAGCATCGCCGACAAGCCCGGCACCGCCGCCCGCGTCTTCCGCGCGCTGGCCGAGGCCAACATCAACGTCGACATGATCGTGCAGAACGTCGGCCGCGGCGGGCTCGCGAACCTCTCGTTCACCGTCCCGCTCTCCGAGAAGGACCGCGCCGTCGCCGCCCTCGCCCCCGCGCTGCGCGAGACCGGCGGGGAGGTCGCCTTCGACGAACGCATCGCCAAGCTCTCGGTCGTCGGCGTCGGGATGCGCACCCACAGCGGCGTCGCCGCCACCCTCTTCGACGCGCTCGCCCGCGCCGGGATCAACCTCGAGCTGATCAGCACCTCCGAGATCAAGATCTCCGTCGTCATCGCCAAGGACCGCGCCGACGAGGCCGCCCGCGCCGCCCACGCCGCCTTCGGCCTCGACGCCGGCGCCTGAGGGCCCGTCCGATGCGGTTCCTGAGCACCCGCGGGCAGACCCCGCCGCTCGGCTTCAGCGACGCCGTCGCCACCGGCCTCGCGCCCGACGGCGGACTTTACCTGCCCGAATCGCTCCCGGACCTCTCCGGGGACCTGCCGCGCCTCGCCGCGCTCGACTACCCGGCGCTCTGCGCGGACTTCCTCGCCCGCTTCGCCACCGACATCCCGCTCGAGACGCTCCGCGCCCTCGTCGCCGCGAGTTATCCGCGGTTCACGCATCCGGACATCGCCCCGCTGCGGACGCTCCGCCCCGGGTTGCACGTGCTCGAGCTCTTCCACGGACCGACGCTGGCCTTCAAGGACTTCGCGCTCCAACTGCTCGGCGAGCTCTACGGCCACCAGTGCCGCGTCCGCGGCGAGGCGATCAACGTCCTCGGGGCCACCTCCGGCGACACCGGCGCCGCCGCCATCCACGGTCTGCTCGGGCGCCCCGGCACTGCCATCTTCATCCTGTACCCGTACGGCCGCGTCTCGCCGCTGCAGGAGCGCCAGATGGCCTGCACCGGCGCCGCCAACGTCCACGCCCTGGCGATCGACGGGACCTTCGACGACGCCCAGACCGCGCTGAAGGAGATCTTCGCCGATCAGGACTTCCGCCTGCGACACCGGTTGTCGGCGGTGAACTCGATCAACCTCGCGCGGATTCTCGCCCAGTGCGTCTATTACCTCTGGGCGTGGCTCCGCCTGCCGCCGGCCGAGCGCGCTACGGCCGAGTTCGTCGTGCCCACGGGTAACTTCGGCAACGTGTTCGCCGGCTGGCTGCTCCGCCGGATGGGCGTGCCCCTCGGCGGGTTCCGGGTCGCCACCAACCAGAACGACATCCTCCACCGGCTCTTCACCACCGGCGAGTACCGGCTCGGCCCCGTGCTGCCCAGCCTCGCCCCCTCGATGGACATCCAGGTCGCGTCCAACTTTGAGCGCTTCCTGTACTACGCCGTCAACCGCGACCCGGCCCAAGTGCGTGAGGTGATGGCCGCCTTCCGCCGCGAGGGCGCCGTGCGGCTCCCCGGGTTCCGCGCGGACGGCCTCCGCGCCTCCCGCGCCACGGACGCCGAGATCCCCGGACTGATCGCCCGCGTCCACCGCGAATTCGGTTACGTCGCCGACCCGCACACCGCCTGCGGCTTCCAGGACCTCGCCTCCGACCGGCCCAGCGTCGTCCTGGCCACGGCGAGCCCGGCGAAGTTTCCCGACACGCTGCGCGCCGCGATCGGGCTCGAGCCCGTCCACCCGAGCCTCGAGGCGTTGAAGTCCCGCCCGATCGTGCGCCACCGGCTGCCGGCCGACGCTGGCGCGATCCGCGACTACGTCCGCGCCCACGCGGTCCGCTGAAGTCCGGAAACGGGTTGCCATCGCGCGCGCCGGGCGTTGCGTCTTTGCCGATGTCCGCCGTCGCCGCCGCGCCCGCCCCCCGTCTTCGCCAGCCCGACCCGGGCGGCCACTTTGGCCGCTACGGCGGCGTGTTCGTCCCGGAGACGCTGATGACCGCGTTGCAGGACCTCGGTGCCGCCTACGCGGTGGCCCGCGAGGATCCGGCCTTCCAGCGTGAGCTCCGCCACCACCTGAAGGAGTTCGCCGGCCGCCCCACTGAGCTCTACTTCGCCGAGCGCCTGACCGCCCACTGCGGCGGCGCGCGGATTTACCTCAAGCGCGAGGACCTGCTCCACACCGGCGCCCACAAGATCAACAACGCCCTCGGCCAGGCCCTGCTCGCCCGCCGGATGGGCAAGCAGCGCATCATCGCCGAGACCGGAGCCGGCCAGCACGGCGTCGCCACCGCCGCGGTGTGCGCGAAGTTCGGTCTCGCCTGCGTCGTCTACATGGGCGCCGTCGACATGGAGCGCCAGGCGCTCAACGTCTTCCGGATGCGCCTGATGGGCGCCGAGGTTCGCGGCGTCGAGGCCGGCCAGAAGACGCTCAAAGAGGCGATCAACGAGGCGATGCGCGACTGGGTGACCAACGTCCGCGCCACGCATTACATCCTCGGTTCCGCCCTCGGTTCCCATCCGTACCCGATGATGGTGCGGGATTTCCACCGCGTGATCGGCCAGGAGACGCGCGAACAGATCCTCGCCCGCGAGGGCCGCCTGCCCGACGAGATGATCGCCTGCGTCGGCGGCGGCTCCAACGCGATGGGCTTCTTCTTCGAATTCCTCGACGAGCCCGGCGTCCGGCTGGTCGGCGTCGAGGCCGGGGGCCGCGGAATCCGCCGCGGCGACCACGCTGCCCGCTTTGAGGGAGGCAAGCTGGGCGTCCTGCAGGGCTGCAAGACGTTCATCCTCCAGAACGACGACGGGCAGATCGAGCTGACCCACTCGGTCAGCGCCGGCCTCGATTACGCGGCGATCGGGCCCGAGCACGCGTTCTACCGGGAGCAGGGTCGCATCGAGTTCGCCCACGCGGGCGACGACGAGGTGATGGAGGTGTTCCAGCTCTGCTCGCGTCTGGAGGGTATCATTCCCGCCCTCGAGAGCACCCACGCGCTGGTCCACGGCCTCAAGCGCGCCCGCGCGATGCGCCGGGACGAGGTGCTGGTGATCAACCTCTCCGGCCGCGGCGACAAGGACGTCCAGCAGGTGCAGGCCCTCCTGGGGCGCCGCTGATCCGCGATGCGCAGCATGACCGGCTACGGGCGGGCCACGGCCGCCTTCGAGGGCCGCACCCTGACGGTGCAGGTCAGTTCGGTGAACCGGCGCAGCCTCGACCTCACCGTCGCCCTGCCCGAGGTGTGGACGGCGCTGGAACCGATGGTGGGGGAACTGGTGCGCGGCGTGGCCGCCCGCGGCAAGGTGCACGTCGACGTCGAGCTCACGGGGGACGCCGCCGGCGAGGCGGCCGGATGGGATGACGAGGCGGCGGGCGCCGCGCTGGACCGCCTGCAGGCCTTCGCGCTGCGGGAGAGCGTGGAATTCCGCCCCTCGGCGGAGCTCCTCTGGTCGATTCTCAACTCCCAACGGCGCGCGCGCAGCCTCCCGGCGGTGGAGCTGGCCGAGCCTGCGGTGCGGGAAGCCCTGGCCGAGGCCCTGCGCGGGTTCGCCGCGATGCGCGCCCGCGAGGGCGAGGCCCTGCTGGTCTACTTCATCCAGCGCGGCGAGATCCTGCACCGCCAGCTGGAGCTCATCGCCGCCCGCGCGCCCCAGGTCCCGGAGTTGTACCGCGGCCAGCTCCATCGCCGCCTGCGCGAGGCCGGACTCGACCTGGACCTCGACGACGAACGCGTGCTGCGCGAGATCGCGCTCTTCGCGGACCGCTGCGATATCGCCGAGGAGCTTACGCGGCTGCGGAGCCACTTCGAACAGTTCGCCGGCCTGCTGCGCGCCGAGGGTGAGATCGGCCGCCGGGCGGAATTCCTGCTGCAGGAGATCGGGCGCGAGGTGAACACCATCGGCAGCAAGGCCAACGACCTCACCATCTCCCGCGCCGTCCTCGAGCTGAAGAATGAGCTCGAGCGCATCCGCGAGCAGATGGCCAACGTGGAATAGGCCGGCTGGCTTTCCCCCGCGTCCCCGGGGAAAAGAGTGGACGCCCCGCGGAAGCGGGTTCACTTCCGAGCCACCCATGAGCGCAACCTTCTACCAGATCCTGCACCTGGTCTCCATCCTGGTGCTGACCGGCTACACGTTTTACGCCTTCGCCGCCCCGCCCGAGACCCGCAAGCGGGTGCTGATGATCACCGGCATCGCCAGCTTCCTCGTGCTGGTCGGCGGCTTCGGGCTGCAGGCCAAGCTCAAGGTGGGCTGGCCGGGCTGGCTCTTCGTGAAGCTCGCCTGCTGGCTCGCCCTGTCGGCCCTTGCGGGCATTGGGTACCGCCGCCGCGGCGCGGCCGGTGCCCTCGCGCCGATCGCCATCGCCCTCGTCTTCGTGGCGGTGCTGATGGTCTACACCCGCCCGCTCTGAGTCGCGGCCCGGCCGGTCCCGCCCGCGCGGGACCGGCGGAAGCCCGTCAGCTCCAGCGCAGGTCGACGCGCGAGAGCGGCATCTGCCGCACGCGCTTGCCGGTCGCCGCGAAGATCGCGTTGCACACCGCCGGCGCCACCGGCGGGATCGCCGGCTCGCCGATCCCCGTGGTCGGGTGGTCGGTGGAGAGGAAGTGTGTCTCGATCTTTGCCGGCGCCTCCGTGATGCGGATGAGCGGGTACTCGTGGAAGTTGCCCTGCACGACGCGGCCGCGCTCGATGTTGAGCTCCTGCGTCAGCAGCGCCCCGAGGCCGTCCACCACCGAGCCTTCGACCTGATTTTCCGCACCGCTCAGGTTCACGATCTGGCGGCCGACGTCGCCGCCCGAGACGAACCGGTCGACGCGCAGCTGGCCGTCCTTGGAGACGGTCACCTCGGCGACCTGGGCGAAGTAGCCCTGGTGGCTGAAGTGGAACGCGATGCCGGCGCCGGAGCCGCGGGGGAATTGCTTCTTTCCCCAGTCGGCTTTCTCCGCGGTGAACTTCAGGATGTTGCGCATCCGGGCGACGCTGTAGCCGCCGCCCTGCTTGCCCTTGCCGCCGCCGCCACCGCCGCCGGCGGGCATCTCGTCCCGGGTGCCGAGGAGATCGAGCCGGAACGCCAGCGGGTCGCGGCCCGCCGCATGGGCCAGCTCGTCGATGAACGAGTGGAAGACCCACGAAAACACGCAGCTGCCCGGCGCGCGCCACGGGCCCATCGGCCAACCGGTGTCGAACATCGTCTGCTCAGCCAGGAAGTTCGGGATCCAGCGCCCGGGGAACTCATCGGGGCTCAGGGAGCCGCCGCTGCCCGGCTGACCGCCTTCGCCGAAGGTGAAGAAGTGGTTCTTCCACGCCGTCACCCGGCCCTGCGCGTCGAGACCACCCTGCAGGAAATGCAGGCCGCCAGGACGGTACTGGTCGTGCCGGAGGTCATCCTCGCGCGACCAGGTGAGCTTCACCGGCGCCGGCACGCGCTGCGCGATCGCCGCCGCCTCCACGAGGTAGTCCGCGCCGATCCGGCGGCCGAAGCCGCCGCCCGCCCGCGTCAGGTGGAGGGTGATCTTGTCCGCCGGGATGCCGAGGACGCGCGTCACCATCGCGACGCCGGCGGCCGGCACCTGGGTCGGGGACCAGACCTCGAGTTTTCCATCGCGGAAGTGGGCGGTGGTGTTCTGCGGCTCGAGGTTCGCGTGGGAGATGAACGGGTAGAGGTACTCGGCGGAGACCTTCTTGGCGGCGCCGGCGAGTGCCTGCGCGACATCGCCGTCGCGGCGCAGGGTACGCTGCCCGGGCTCGGCGGCCTTGGCCCGGGCCTCGGCGACGAACTTATCCCAGCTTTCGCCGGCCACCTTGCCCTCGTCCCAGGTCACCTTGAGCTGGCGGCGGGCGCTGAAGGCGGCCCACGTGGAGTCGGCGACGATCGCGACGCCCGGGTTGAGCTCCTTCACCTTGCCGTTGCCCTCGAGGATGAAAGCGTCCTTCACGCCGGGGAGCGTCTTGACGAAGTCGAGGTTGGCGCTGACCGCCTTGCCGCCGAAGGCGGGGCATTTCTCGTAAACCGCGTACAGCATTCCGGGCAGCTGGAGGTCGAGGCCGAAGAGGGGCTGGCCGGTGACGATGCGCGGCGTGTCCACCTGGGCGATGCGGCGGCCAAGCAGCTTGAAGTCCTTGGGCTCCTTCAGTCGGACGTTCTCCTTGGCCGGCACCTCGAGGGTCGCGGCGGTGGCGGCGAGGGCGCCGTAGCCGAGCTTCTTCCCGGAGCTGTGCACCACGGTGCCTTCGACGGCCTGGCACTCGGCGGCGGGCACCTTCCAGGTTCGAGCCGCGGCTTCCACCAGCATCGTGCGCACAGTGGCGCCGAGCAGGTGGAACTGGTCGTAGTTGTTGGGCGTCGAGCGGCTGCCGCCGGCGCTCTGGCCGCCGTAGAGTTTCTCGTCGAAGTCACCCTGCTCGATCGTGACCGCCGACCATGGAACTTCGAGCTGCTCCGCGATGATCATCGGGAGGGAGGTTTTCACCCCTTGGCCCATCTCGGGCTGCTTGGAGACGATGGTGACCGCGCCGGAGGGGGCGAGGCGGATGAAGGCGTTGGGCCGGAATTCACCGCCGGCCGGGGTAGCGCCGCCGTGGGCGGAGCGGATCTGGAAGGCGAGGGCGAGCCCGCCACCGGCGAGGCCGGTCAGCTTGAGGAAGTCGCGCCGGTTGACGGCGCGCGGGGCGGTGGAGGCGCTCATTGGGCCACCCCCTTCCCGCCGGCGAGGATCTCGCCGGCGCGCTTGATGCCTTGCCGGATGCGGGTGTAGGTGCCGCAGCGACAGATGTTCCCCGCCAGCGCGCCGTCGATGTCCTCGTCGGTCGGCTTCGGGTTGTCCCGCAGCAGCGCCGCCGCGGTCATCAGCTGGCCCGGCTGGCAGTAGCCGCACTGGGCGACGTCGAGCTCGGTCCACGCCTGCTGCAGCGGATGGAGCTTCCCCGCCGCGGGGGCGAGGCCCTCGATCGTGGTGACCTTCATCCGGCCCACCGTGGAGACGGGCGTCATGCAGGCGCGCGCGGGCACGCCGTTCAGGTGGATGGTGCAGGCGCCGCACTGGCCGATGCCGCAGCCGAACTTGGTGCCGGTGAGCTCGAGGTGGTCGCGGAGCACCCAAAGGAGCGGAGTGTCGGGCGCGACGTCCACGGTCCGGTTCGCGCCGTTGACGGTGAGGGAGTACTTCATACGGGGAGGGGGTGGAGGGAAAGGGAGCGCGGGGAGCGGGCGCGGTCAAGCGCCAGCGCCTTCAAAACGTGTACGTGGCGCGGGCGGTCCAGCCGTGGCGCACGCGCGGCAGCATCCAGCGCACGACCTGGCCGGGGGCCACGGCGGATCCGACCACCGGCGCCTGGCTGTCCTGTTCAAGCGGACGCCCGTCAGCGGGTTTGACGCGCGTGGTGCCGGGGCACTTGGATCTCCGCTCCCCGCCCCGATGCCTTATTCCCGTCGCCGCTTCACCCTGGGTGCGCTCGCCTGGTGCGCCGCCGGGCGCGTGAAGGCGGTGCCGCTCGCCGGTTGGGAGCGCGGAATCGCCACCGCGGACTTGCGCGGCTTCCGGCAGGAGCCCGGGTCGGATTCCGGCTCCGTGCGCCTGATCGGGCTGCCCGCGCCGGGCCCCGGCGCCCCTGCGGCTCCGCCCTATGCGTGGGCCACGTTTCCAGCGCCCGGCGGCGGCTGGGACCTTTCCCGCCGCTCCGTGCTCGCAACCACGGTCACCAACCGCGGGGCGGAGCCGGCGGACCTCATCTTGTGGGCGGTGGGCGCGAGCGGCTGGGACGCGGTGCCGGCCGCCGCCCGCCTGGCGCCCGGCGAGCGCTGCGTGCTCGAGTGCCCGCTGCGCGAGGTGTTCCCGGATGGTACGCCCAAGCTCGATCCCGGCCGGGTCGCGGCGCTGGAGCTCGTCCTGCGGGGCCGGCCGCGCGGGCCCGTCGCCCTCGAACTCGGCGCGGTCCACGCCGCGGGGGACGCTCCAGCGTGGGTTTCGCCTCCGGGGCGCGTCGCCGTGCCCGAGGTGATGGACGCGGCGCCGGCGCCGGGGCGGCGGGTGCGACTGCGCTTGGCGGGGGAGCGCCAGCCGGCGCTCCACGCGGTGTTGCACTTGCCGGAGGACTGGACGCCGGGTCGCCGCTGGCCGCTGGTGGTCGAGTACCCCGGCAACCTCTACCACGTCCCGGGCTGTCGTTCCCCCGGGCTGCCCGAGCAGGGGGTGATCGCCGCCGGGATGACGCTGGGCCGCGGATCGATCTGCCTCGGCCTGCCCTTCGTCGACCGTCGCGCGGGCCGCATCGCCGAGAACGGGTGGGGCAACCCCGACGAGACCGTGGCCTACGCCCTCGCGATGCTGGCGCAGGTGCGGGACGACTGGGGTGCCGATCCGGCCAACACGGTGCTCACGGGATTTTCGCGGGGTGCGCTGGCGTGCGGCTACATCGGCCTGCGCGATGACCGGATCGCGGCGTGGTGGAAGGGATTCCACGCCTGCCAGCATTACGACGGCGACGGCTGGAACGGCGCGACCTGGGCCGGGGCGATGGAGCGGGCGCGGCGGTTCCGCGGGCGCTCGGTGTTCCAGACCGACAACTCGGCCGAGCGCTTCCAGCCGCTGATGGACGCGATGGGAGTTCCGGCGACTTTCGTGCGCTCGGGGTTGGGCGCGCACGCCACGGCCATGTTCCTCGACGACCGCCCTTCCACGCGCCAGCTCCGGGACTGGTACCGCGAGTTGATCGCTTAGGCCTCGCGGCGGACCGGGCCCCGTGCGGGCCGCAGCGCCCTCATTGCCCGGCTGCACATTTGGCTTGGAGGTGCGCCCCTCGCTGTCGAGGCTGCGCGGATGACCTCTGCCCCAGCCACGCCCGCTGAGCCGGAATCGCCCCCTCGCCGGCGGATGCACCTCTACCTCCAGGTGTTGATTGGGATCATTCTGGGCGGACTCCTCGGTTACCTCCAGCCGTCTTGGGGCGTCGCGCTCCGGCCGCTGGGCGACGGGTTCGTCAATTTGGTCAAGATGCTCATCGCCCCGATCATCTTCACCACCGTGGTGGTCGGGCTCGCGGGGATGGGGGATCTGAAGAAGGTCGGCCGCGTGGGCTTCAAGGCACTTCTCTACTTCGAGGTCGTGACGACGATCGCCCTCGTGATCGGCCTCGTGGTCGCGAACGTCTTCGCGCCCGGGGCGGGTTTCCATGCCGATCCGGCGACCCTCGACGCGAAGGGCCTCGCCCGGTACACGACCGCCGCGGGGCAGATGAGCACGGTTGATTTCCTGCTGCACCTGATCCCGAAGACCTTCGTCAGTGCCTTCGCCGAGGGCGAGATCCTGCAGGTGCTGCTCCTCGCGGTCCTTTTCGGCCTGGCGCTGGGCCAGCTCGGTGACCACGGGCGCCCGATCCTGAACCTCCTGAACGAGCTGGCCCGGGTCTTCTTCGGGATCGTCTCGATGGTCACGCGGCTCGCCCCGCTCGCGGCGGCCGGCGCGATGGCCTACACCATCGGGCACTTCGGCCTCGGTGCCCTCGCGCGCCTGGGGTTCCTGCTGGCCTGCGTCTACCTCACGTGCGCCGTCTTCATCTTTGTCGTGCTCGGCGCCATCGCCCGCGCCGCCGGCTTCAGCCTCCTGCGGATCATCCGGTACGTGAAGGAGGAGCTGTTGCTCGTGGTCGGCACTTCCTCCTCGGAGTCCGCGCTGCCCGGCCTGATGCACAAGATGGAGCAGGCCGGCTGCGCCCGCCCGGTCGTCGGGATCGTGGTTCCCTCCGGTTACTCCTTCAACCTCGACGGCACCTGCATCTACCTGACCCTCGCCGCCCTGTTCGTGGCGCAGGCGACCGACGTCACGCTCACCCTCACGGACCAGCTCACCCTGCTGGCGGTGCTGCTGCTCACCTCCAAGGGCGCGGCCGGTGTCACCGGCAGCGGCTTCATCACCCTCGCCGCCACCCTGGCCGCGATGGACAAGATCCCGGTCGCTGGGATGACCCTCATTTTGGGCGTGGATCGTTTCATGTCCGAGGCGCGGGCGGTCACGAATTTCATCGGCAACACGGTGGCGACCCTGGTGGTGGCGCGCTGGGACGGAGCCTTTGACCAGTCCCGCGCCGGAGAAATCCTCGCGCGCCGCCCCTGACCCTTCCACGCCAAGGCTGCGGAGGGCGCGGCCCGCTGCGCCTCGAGCCCGCGGACCTAGGTCTGGTGTAGCCGGGGCACGCCGCCCAGTTCACGGCTGAAGAAAACCAGGGCAGCGGAGCGATTTGTCTCGGCGTCGGCGACGGAATCGCGGCGCGATGATGGGCTTTCGTTAGCGGCGACCGGGGCGACGCGCCCCGGCGACAACAAACCGGCGAGCCGCATCTTGCTCCCCGGATTAACCACTACCCGCTACTTCCCCGCCGCCCGCCCCAGCACCCACTCCACCACCGCCTCATCCTTCGGTTCGCGCCAGACGAGGCTCAGGAATTCGGCGGGCAGGATCCCGCGTTCGCGGAAGAAGCGGCGGTCGCCGCCGCAGCAGAACATCAGCGATGGCGGCAGTTCGCCGCGGAGCTTCGCCCGCGCCTTCGGGATGAGGCGGGGCAGCCACGCCACGCCGCGAACGGCGTCGGCCTTCGCCGGCATCGTGTCCGGGTCGAGCACCTTGCCGGAAGGGCGTCCGCCCTGCGCGTTGAGGAAGTAGTCGCGCCGCACCAGCTCGATCGCCAGAGCCAGCTCGGGTCCCGGTTCGCCGGACGCGGTGAAGTCCTCCGCGTAATCGAGCAGGTTCTGGGCAGACACGCCGTTAGCCGCCAGCCAGGCCTCGTCCGCGGGGGTAAGCAGGCCGGCGGCGGTGCGGTGGCCCGCGGCGTAGCGTTGCGCCGCGAGGTCGTGGAGGGCGCGGAAGCGGGCGGGGAAGGCGTAGTGGTCCATGGGCGGAAGGGAGCGGCCGGGCGGCGGCCTCAGAGCACGACCAGGTCGTTGCGGTGGACGACCTCGAGGCGGCGGCGGCCCGGATAGAGGCGGGCCAGTTCATCGCCCTGCCGGCCCGCGAGGCCCCCGATCTCCTCGCGGCCGTATCCCGCCTTGCCGCGCGCGAACACGTGCCCGTCCGGCCCGGCGATGTTCACGATATCCCCGGCCGCGAACTCGCCCTCCGCGCCGGTGACGCCGACCGCGAGCAGGCTGCCGCCCCGTTCCCGGAGGGCGGGGATGGCGCAGGCGTTGACCCGGAGCGTCCCGATGGGCCGCTGGAAATGGGCGAGCCAGCGCTTCCGGGCCTCCAAGGGCAGGCCGCTGGGGACAAAGAACGTGCCAGGTCCCTGGCCGGAGAGGAGGCGCGCGAGGATGCGCGGTTCCGCGCCGCTGGCGATGAACACCCCGCAGCCCGCGCGCGTCGCGAGGCGGGCCGCGGAAATCTTCGAGACCATCCCGCCGACGGCCGTCTCGCTGGTGGTGCCGCCCGCCATCGCCTCGATCTCGGGCGTGATGCGCTCGACCACGGGGACGATCTGCCCGGTGCCGCGCAGGTCGATCAGCCCGGGGGCGGTCGACAGGATCACCAGGTGATCGGCCTGGATGAGGCTGGCGACCAGGGCGGAGAGCGTGTCGTTGTCGCCGAACTTGATCTCGGCGGCGCTGACGGTGTCGTTCTCGTTGATCACCGGGATCGTGCCGTAGGCGATCAGCTGGCGCAGCGTGGCCTGGACGCCGAGGAAGCGGGAGCGGGCGCGCAGGTCCTCGTGGGTGAGCAGCACCTGGGCGGCGGTGAGGGCGTGGGGGTCGAGCCCGGCCTGCCAGACCTGCATCAGGCGCGATTGGCCGATGGCGGCGCAGGCCTGCTTGCGGGCCAGTTCCCGCGTGCGCCGCTCCAAGCCGAGCGCACCCATCCCGAGCCCGACCGCGCCGGAGGAGACGACGATCACCTCGGTGCCGGCGGCGCGGAGCGCGGCGAGTTCGGCGCAGACTGCCGCGATGCGGGCCTGGTCGAGTTGGCCGACGCCGGACGTGAGCACGCCGGTGCCAAGCTTGACCACCAGCCGCCGGGGTGGGCGGGCGGAGGAGGGGAGGGCGGGACTGGCCGTCATCCGCGCGGGCTCAAACCGTCAGCAGCTCCTTCTCCTTGTGGGCGAGGTGGCTGTTGATGTCGGCGATCGCCTTGTCGGTGGCGGTCTGGATGTCCTTCTCGAGCCGCTTCTGCTCATCCTCGGGGAGCTTGGCCTTCTTGCCCTGCTCCAGGGAGTCGCGGCGGACGTTGCGGACGTGGACCCGGCCCTCCTCGGCGAGACGGTGGGCGTTCTTGACGAACTCCTGGCGGCGCTCGCGGCTCATTTCCGGCAGGGGGACGCGGATGGTCTTGCCGTCCGGGATGGGGTTGAACCCGAGGTTGGCATCGATGATGCCCTTGGTGATGGCCTTCACCAGGCTGACGTCCCAGGGCTGGATCTGGATGAGACGGGCGTCGGGCGTGGAGATGGCGGCGCACTGCTTGAGCGGGACCATCGAGCCGTAGGCCTCGACCGTGACCGACTCGATCATCGCGGGAGTGGCCTTGCCGGTGTGGATGGAGCTGAACTCGTGGAGCGTGTGGTCCACGGCCTTCTTCATGCGGGCGGTGGCGTCGGTAAGGATGGGATGGGACATAAGCGGAGGATCAGTTGCGGACCAAGGTGCCGATCTTCTGGCCGGAGATCGCCTTGCGGATCGCGTGCTCGTCGTGGAGGTCGAAGACAAGGATCGGCACGTTGTTGTCCATGCAGAGCGAGAAGGCGGTGGAATCCATCACGTTGAGGCGCTGCTTGAGGGCCTCGATGAACGTGAGGTGGTCGTAGCGGACGGCGTCGGCGTGCTTCTTCGGATCCTTGTCGTAGATCCCGTCTACCTTGGTGGCCTTCATGATGATGTCGGCCTTCATCTCGGAGGCGCGGAGCGCGGCGGTGGTGTCGGTGGAGAAGTAGGGGTTGCCGGTGCCGGCGACGAAGATGACGACGCGGCCCTTCTCAAGGTGGCGGACGGCGCGGCGGAGGATGAACGGCTCCGCGATCTGGTTCATCGGGATGGCGGACTGCACGCGGGTGCTGACGCCCATCTTCTCGAGGCAGTCCATCAGCGCGAGGCCGTTGATGACCGTGGCGAGCATCCCCATGTAGTCGCCGGTCAGGCGGTCGACGCCGCGCTTCTCGCCGTTGAGTCCGCGGAAGATGTTGCCTCCGCCGATGACCACGCAGACCTGGACGCCGAGCTGGTGGATCTCGCGCACCTGGCTGCACACCTGGAAGAGGGTGTCGCTGTCGATCGGGTCGCCCGATTTGCCCCCGCGGAGCACCTCGCCGGAGAGCTTGAGGATGACCCGTTTGTACTTCAGGGCGGAGCCCGCGGACTTCGTTTCGCGCATGGAGGGTGAGGAAACGCCCGGGCAAAAAGCGCGTCAATGCCCGAGATGCGCCGCGCCGCCTCGGCGCTTGCCCTCGCCGCCGGCGCCCCCCACAAGGTCGCCGCCCCGATGATCTCCATCCGCGTCCAGCAGCTGACCAAGCGCTTCGGTGCCGTCACCGCCCTGCAGCACCTCGACCTGGCCATCGCGCCCGGGGAGCTGTTCTTCCTCCTTGGGCCGAGCGGCTGCGGCAAGACCACCCTCCTGCGGAGCCTCGCTGGCTTCTACCTGCCGGAGGAGGGGAAGATCTTCTTCGGGGACGAGGACGTGACGCGCCTGGCGCCGCACAAGCGGAACACCGGGATGATGTTCCAGAGCTATGCCCTGTGGCCGCACCTTTCGGTGGCGGAGAACGTGGCCTTCGGCCTGGAGGAGCGGCGGGTGCCGCGGGCGGAGATCACGCGGCGGGTGGGCGACGCCCTCGCGTCGGTGCGGATGGAGGCCTACGCCGCGCGCCGGCCGAATGAGCTCTCCGGCGGCCAGCAGCAGCGCGTCGCCCTCGCGCGTGCGCTGGTCATCCGGCCGCGCTGCCTGCTGCTGGACGAGCCGTTGTCGAATCTCGACGCCAAGCTGCGGCTGGAGATGCGGGCGGAGATCCGCCGCGTGTGCAAGGAGGCCGGGCTGACGACGGTGTACGTGACGCACGACCAGAAGGAGGCGCTGTCGGTGTCGGACCGGATGGCGATCCTCGACGGCGGGCGGATTTTGCAGGTGGGAGCGCCCCGCGAGGTCTACCGGCGGCCGGTCTGCCGGGTGGTGGCGGACTTCATTGGGGAGACGGACTTCATTCCCGGGACGCTGCGGGGCCTGGCGGACGGCTGGGCGCACGTGGACACGCCGGTCGGTCCGATGCGGGGCGTGCTGGGCGATCCCGCGGCGCGGCCGGCGGCCGGCACGGCCGTGACCGTCTCGGTGCGGCCGGAGTGTTGGGTGCTGAGCCGCGAGGCGCCGGCGGCCAACGCGGTGCGTGGCCGGATCGGGGCTTCGGTCTACCTCGGCGAGTTCGCCCAACATGAGCTGACCGCGGGGAGTCTGAACCTCAAGATTGTTGAGCTCAACCCGCGCTTCCTCGACCAACCGGACCGCGGCGAGGTCTACGCGGGGGCGGATCCCGCCGACGTGGTCGTGCTCACGGCGTGACGCTGCCCGCGATGAAGCGCTTCGCCCTGATCTTGGCGCTGGCGGTGATCGTGGCGCTGCCCTTCGCGCTGCGGCCCTCCCGTCCCGCGCCGGGCTCCGCGGACGACACCTTGGTGGTGATCACGCCGCACAACGAGGCGATCCGTCACGAATATGGGCGCGGGTTCGCCGCCTGGTACCGGGAACGGACCGGGCGGACCGTGGCGCTGGATTGGCGGATCGTCGGCGGCACCAGCGAGATCGCGCGCTTCCTCGAGGGCGAATACGCTTCGGCCTTCGAGCAGCATTGGACGCGGCGCTTGGGCCGGCCGTGGAGCCTCGAGGTGCAGGCGGCGTTCGCCAACCCCCGGCTGCCCGCGGAAGCATCGGCGGCCGCCCGGGAGGCGCGGGCGGCGTTCCTCGCCTCCACGGTGGGCTGCGGCATCGACGTCTTCTTCGGCGGCGGCACGTACGACTTTGAGCGGCAGGCGCAGGCCGGGCGGCTGATCGACTCCGGCCTCGCCGCGCGGCGGCCCGAGTGGTTCCGCGACCAGGCGATCCCGGCGGCCTTCGCCGGGGAGACCTTCCGGGATCCCCAGGGGCGCTGGATCGGCACCGTGCTCAGTTCCTACGGGATGATCTTCAACCGCGATTCCCTGCGCCGCCTCGGCTTCGACCGCGCGCCGGCGCAGTGGGAGGATATGGCGGATCCGCGGCTGGCGGGCGAGGTGGCGCTCGCCGACCCGACCAAGAGCGGCTCCGTGGCCAAGGCCTTTGAAAACATCATCCAGCAGCAGATGCAGCGGCGCCTGAGCGCGCTGCGGCGGGAGCGGCCCGGCGCCGAGCCCGCGGCCCTCGAGGCGGAGGCGGTGCGGGAAGGCTGGAGCGCGGGCCTGCAGTTGCTGCAGCGCATCGGCGCCAACGCACGCTACTTCACCGACACCTCCCAGAAGCCGCCGATCGACGTCGCCGCGGGCAACTGCGCCATCGGGCTCTGCATCGACTTCTACGGGCGCCAGCAGGAGGAGGCCGTCCGCCGCCGGGACCGCTCGGACCGCGTCGGCTACGTCTCCCCGGTGGGCGGCTCCACCGCCTCGGTCGACCCGATCGGGCTGCTCCGCGGCGCGCCGCACGCGGAGGTCGGGCGCTTGTTCATCGAGTACACGCTTTCCCTCGAGGGTCAGCGGCTGTGGAACTACCGCCCCGGCGTCGCCGGCGGTCCTGAACGCTTCGCCCTGCGCCGGCTGCCCGTGCGCAAGGAGTTCTACGCCGAGCCGGACGGCGCCGCGCGCCGCAGCGACCCGGAGGACGCCCCCTACGCGATCGCCGAGCCCCTCGTTTACCGCGACGCGTGGACGGGCCGCATCTTCCGCGAAATGTCCCTCATCATCCGCGTGATGTGCCAGGATACCCACGTCGAGCTCCGCCGCGCGTGGCGTGCCGTGCAGGAGGCGCCCGCGCCGCGCCGGGAGGCGGCGCTGGCGGTGCTGCAGGATGTCTCCCGGGTGGCCTACAACCGCGTCCTGGCCGACGTGCGCCCGCGGCTCGCGGCCCGCAACAAGGTCGAGGAGGTGCGCCTCGCCGCCGAACTGGCGGCCTTTTTCCGCGCCAACTACCTCCGCGCGGAACGGATTGCGCGCGGCGAGGATCCGACCTAAACGCGTTGTCCAGATGTCCGCCTCGCCGTTCTCCCCCGGCCTCCTGCTCTTTGCGCTCGCCGCGGTCGCCGTCTCCGCCGCGGTTCCCGCCGAATGGCCCGAGTTCCGCGGTCCCACCGGCCAGGGTCGTAGTGACGCCCGTGGCCTGCCCGTCGAATGGTCGGAGACGCGCCATGTCGCCTGGGTCACGTCGATCCCGGGCGCCGGCTGGTCCTCTCCCGTGGTCAGTGAAGGCCGGGTGTTTCTCACCACCGGCCTGCCGCGGGCCGAGGGCGGCGCCTCGCTCCATGTCCTGGCCCTTGAGGCGGCCACGGGCCGCCTCGTCTGGGATCGGGAGGTGTTTGCCGGGCCCGGCATCGAGGCCCAGCCGTTACACCGCAAGAACAGCCCCGCGAGCCCCACGCCCTTGCTGGCCGACGGCCGGGTGTACGTCCATTTCGGCCACCACGGTTCCGCCTGCCTCGACCGCGAAGGGCGGGTCATCTGGCGGAATAACGAGGTGCGGTATGATCCCGTGCACGGTAACGGCGGCTCCCCGGTGCTGGCGGGAGACCTGTTCATTTACCACGTCGATGGAGCGAAGGATCCCTTCGTCGTCGCGCTTGACCGCAAGACCGGGGCCGAACGCTGGCGGACGGCGCGGTCGGTGCGTCCGAAGCAGACGTTCTCCTTCGCCACGCCGCTCCTGGTGGGTGAGGGCGCCGGCGCGCAGTTGATCAGCCCCGCGAGCGGCGCGGTCGCGGCCCTGGATCCGCGGGACGGCCGCGAGCTCTGGCACGTCCGCTACGGCGGCGGATTCTCGGTCGTCCCGCGCCCCGTCGCGGGCCATGGGATGGTGTTTGTCGCCACTGGCTACGCGCGGGCCGACTTGCTCGCGATCCGGCTTGGAGGGGCCGGAGACGTGACCGACACGCACGTGGCGTGGCGGACGACCAAGGGCGCCCCGCTCACGCCGTCGCTGGTGCTGGATGGAGACGAATTGTACGGGGTCTCGGATATGGGGGTCGCGACCTGCTGGGACGCGCGCACGGGGAACGTGCACTGGCAGGAGAAGCTGGAGGGCGGCTATTCGGCGTCCCCGCTGCTGGCGGACGGGAAGATCTATTTCCAGAACGAGAACGGCCTGGGCACCGTGTTGGCGACAGGGCGCGAATTCCGGCGGCTGGCGACCAACCCGCTGGGCGAGCGCACCCTCGCGTCCTACGCGGTGACGGGGCGGGCCCTGCTCATCCGCACCGAGAGCCGGCTGTACCGGATCGAGACGCGCTAGAGTTGGGCGACGGCGCGGGCGAAGGCCGTCTGATCCGGGGCCCGGTAAAACGAGGTCCCCGCGACGAACGTGTCGGCACCGGCGGCGCGGCACTCGGCGGCGGTGCCGAGATCGATGCCGCCGTCGACCTCGAGGCGGAAACGGAGGCCGCGCGCGCTCCGCCAGCCGTCGAGTTCCCGAAGCTTGGGCAGCATCTCGCGGCGGAAGGGCTGGCCGCCGAAGCCGGGCTGCACCGTCATCACCAGCACGAGGTCGACCTGGTCCAGAAATGGGGCGGCGGCGGCGGCGGGCGTGTCCGGGTTGAGCGCGAGGCCGGTCTGGCAGCCGAGGGCCCGGATTCGCGCGAGGGTGGCGTGGCGGTCGCCCGGAGGCTCCACGTGGACCGTGATGAGATCGGCGCCGGCGCGGGCGAAGGCCTCCACGTAGCGGTCGGGCTCGGCGAGCATCAGGTGGGTGTCGAAGAAGAGCCGGCAGCCGGCGCGGCGGAGCGCGGCGAGGGTTTCCGGACCGAAGGTGAGGTTCGGGACGAAGGCGCCGTCCATCAGGTCGAGGTGGAGCCACGGGGCCCCGGCGGTGGCGGCGGCGGCGGCGCTGGCGGCGAGGTGGGCGTGGTCGCCCGCGAGCAGGGAAGGGGCGAGAATCGCGGCGTGCACGGCGGGAGGGGAGCCCGCGCCGGCGCGGCGGGCAAGGCTGAACCCGGCGCCGATCGGCCTTGGCGCGGCCGGCGGGGCCGTGCTAGCTCGGAACGATGAAACCCCGTACCCTGCTCCTGCTCGCCTCCTGCTTTGCCCTTCCGGTGCTGGCCCCCGCCGCCGCTTCCGGCTCAGCCTGGCACGTGTTCCTCGGGACCGGCGGCCCCGGCGCGAAGGGGATCTACCGCGCGAGCTTCGACACCGCGACCGGCAAGCTCGGCGCGGCGGAACTCGCGGCCGAAGCCGGCAACACGGGGTTCCTCGCGGTCCACCCGGACGGCGACAAGCTCTACGCGACCGCGACCCTCGGAGGCGCGCCGGGCGCAGCGGCCTATCGCATCGGTCCCGCGGGCGCGCTGACGCTGATCAACGCGGCGCCCACGGGCGACGGCGGCGCCGCCCACATCGCCGTGCACCCCTCCGGCCGCTTCGCCGCCACGGCGCAGTACGGCGCAGGTTCGGTCGCCGTCTTCCCGCTCGGCGAGGGCGGGCGTCTGGGCGCCGCCGTCCTCCACCGCCACACCGGCGGCTCGCGCGTCGTCGACCGGCGGCAGGACAGCCCGCACCCGCATTATGTCGGCTGGTCTCCGGACGGCCGTTTCGCGCTCGTGCCCGACCTCGGGTTGGACGCGATCGTGATCTACCGGGTGCTGCCGGCGGCCCCCTACCTGGAGCGCCACGGGCTCGCCGCGGGTCCGGCCGGCGGCGGGCCGCGCCACCTGAAGTTCTCCCCGGACGGCCGCTTCATCCATCTGCTCAACGAGCTTAGTCTGGCCCTCAGCACCTTCGCCTGGGACGCCGCCGCGGGCACGGCTCGCCTGCTCGGCACGGTACCTTCGCTCACCGAGGCGGCGAAGGCGGGCGAGGCCTTCAACTCGGGCGCGGAGATCGTCCTGCATCCCGCGGGCCGCTTCGGCTACTTTTCCAACCGCGGCCACGACTCGGTCACGGTTTACCGGCTGGATCCCGCGACGGGCGCGGCCGATGTGCTCCAGGTGCAGCCGGTGCGGGGCGCGTTCCCCCGCAACATCAACCTCGCGCCGGGCGGTGGCTGGTTGCTGGCCGCGGGGGCGGATTCCAACACGGTGGCGGTGCATCGCGTCGATCCCGCGACGGGCCGGCTGACTTATCAGACCAAGGGAGTCATCAACGTCCCGGCTCCGATCTGCATCGTCTTCACGCGTCCCTGAACGGCGGTGACGCCGATGCCGATGCGCCTCCAGCGGAGCTTCCGCTTCGATCTAGTCGGCGCGGCGCTCCGCGAGTGTTGGGCGTGTCTCCAGCCGGCTCGGATCGCGGAATGGACGCCCACCCCCGATCCGTGGCGGCTGGAGTCAGGACCGGAGAGGATACCTCAGTGCACGGAGGGCGACCAATGAATCGCCGGATCTTCCCGTTGGTGTGGTGGCTGGCCGCCGTTGCCCTGGTGCGGGCCGCGACTCCCGGGCCGACGTGGTCCCCGCTGGCTCCTTTGCCGGATCCCGAGGGCTTTGCGTATCCCTACGCCGGCGTTCACGGGGAAGCGCTGCTCGTGGCGGGGGGCGCGAACTTCCCCGGGAAGAAGCCATGGGAGGGTGGGGCCAAGGTCTGGTACGACACCGTCTTTGTGCTCGAGTCACCGGGCGGATCCTGGCGCGTGGCGGGAAAGCTTCCCCGTCCCCTCGGCTATGGGGTTTCGCTTTCGACCCCCGAGGGCGTGCTGTGCCTCGGTGGCAGCGACCCCGCGCGACATCACGCGGACGCCTTCCTGCTGCGCTGGGCTGGGGGCAGGCTGGAGACCCGATCCCTGCCACCGCTGCCGCGACCGCTGGCGAATTTCTGCGGGGTCCAGGTGGGGGGCACGGTCTACGTTGCCGGCGGGATCGAGACGCCCACTGCCACCGCCGCGCTGCACACCTTCTGGGCCTTCGATTTGGCGTCACCGGGAAACGGTTGGCGGGAACTTGAGCCCTGGCCGGGCCCGGGCCGGATGCTCGCGATCGCGGGGACGGACGGCCGGGATTTCTTCCTCTTCAGCGGGACTTCGCTGGCATCCGATGCGGCAGGCAAGCCCGTCCGCACCTACCTCCGGGACGCCTATCGCTGGTCAGCCGTGACCGGCTGGAGCCGCCTGCCCGATCTGCCGATGGCGGCGGTGGCGGCGCCGACCCCCGCCCCCCTCGATGCCGCGGGCCGGCTCCTGATTTTGGGCGGCGACGATGGTTCCCGGGCGACTTTCGCGCCACTCGACCGGCACCCCGGATTCCCCGGCTTGATCTACGCTTACGACCCCCGCACCCGGCGCTGGAGCGAGGCCGGTCGCATGCCCAAGGCACACGTCACCACGCCACTCGTCCGCTGGGGTGATGCCTGGGTGATGCCCACGGGCGAGGTCCGCCCGGGGGTGCGTTCCCCCGCCGTCTGGGCCCTTCGCCCGAACTGATTGCCCGATGAAGCGTATCCGCTTTCCCCTTTGGCGGCTGCTCTTCGCGCTCTGCGCGGCGGCGGTCGTCCGCGCGGCCGCGCCTTTCCTCGAGCAGACGGACGTGTTCACGGAGCATACGGGCGGCTTCGTGTCCTACCGCATCCCGGGGCTCGTGGTCACGGCGCGCGGCATCGTCCTGGCCTATGGCGAGGCGCGGAAGTTTTCCGGCGCCGACTGGGGCGAGATCGAGGTGCACTTGCGGCGTAGCGAGGACGGCGGCCGCACTTTTGCCCCCGCCCAGCAGGTCGCGCATTTGGGTCCGCGTCTGCCGCGCCATCCGGTGCTCGCCGAGCACCCGGGCGGGAAGCACGGCGGGCCGGACGAACAGACCGTCAACAACCCGGTCGCCATCGCCACCCGCGAGGGTTCGGTGCACCTCCTCTACTGCGTCGAGTATCAGCGGGCCTTTCACGTCCGCAGCGAGGACGACGGCCTCACCTGGTCGGCCCCGGTGGAGATTACGGGGGCGTTCGCGGGCTTCCGCCCCGCGTGGCCGTGGCGCGTCCTGGCGCTCGGGCCCGGGCACGGCCTGCAGCTCCAGTCCGGCCGGCTGGTGGTTCCGGTCTGGATCGCCCTCGCCGAAGGCAGCCCGCACGGCCGCGGCGTCAGCGCCACGATCTTCAGCGACGATGGCGGCCGCTCGTGGCAGGCTGGGGCGATCGCCGTGCCCAACGACGCCCGGACCCCCGGACCGAGCGAGGCCATCGCCACGGAGCTGCCGGGAGGCCGGGTGCTGTTGCTGGCCCGCACGCGCTCCGCGGGTCATCGCAAGGTGGCGACGATCAGTCCGGACGGTGCCGGTGACTGGAGCCGGCCGGAGCTGGTCCCGGATCTGGTTGAGCCCGTGTGCATGTCGGGACTGATCACTCTACCCGATGCCGCCGGGCGGCCTTCGGCGACGCTGGTGCATTCGAATCCGGACCACTTGGGCGTGGCCGGTCGGGAGCCGCGGCCGGGCGACCGCCGGGACCGGCGCAACCTGACGATCAAGCTCAGCCGGGACGGGGGCGCCACGTGGCCGGTCTCCCGCGTGCTCGAGCCCGGCCCCAGCGCCTACAGCGACCTCGCGGTGCTACCCGACGGTACACTCCTCTGCTTCTATGAGCGCGGCCGGCCGGGGGCGCTGCGCCCGGGGTCCCGGCGGGAGGATTGGCCGTATGCGCGGCTCACCCTCGCCCGCTTCAACCAGGCGTGGTTGGAAGCGGAGGCGCCCTAGTTCCTTGCGGGACCCTCCGCTTTTGGCTCAGGGCGCGTGCTCGACGTCGTCGTCGGTCCACATCCGCCGGTCGGGGCCGGCGCTGCGGACCGTGGTGCGCCGGCGGGATTCGGAGTGGAAGAAGTACGGGGTGCCCCAGCGGTCGCAAAGTTCCCCGTCCGCGTTGATGGCAGGGTGGCCCTTGGGCACGAGCACGAGGCGGAGGCGGTTGGCGCCGGCGAGCGCGGCGGTGATCTCCGCGTTGGAACCCGTCGGGTTGCCCTCCGCGGGAAAACTGGTGCGGAAGGCCTCCAGCACCGCCTGCACGATCCGCAGATCCCCGGCGCTGTCCCCCTGGGGGGAATGCAACCCCTGCAGCCCCTCAAAGCCCGTCGGCGCAGCCGGGTCGGCACCGGGGGGAATCGGTTTGGCTGCCGCACCGGCCGATGGCGCCGTCGACGACGCTGGGGCGGCGGTGGAGGATGCGGGGCGCCCTGGTTCGGCCGGTTCGGGACGACCCCAACGCCAGAGGTAAAGGGCGACCAGCAGCCCCGCGGCGACGAGCAGCAGGCGCCAGAGCATCGCGCAGGCTCAGGTGAGGAAGCCGAGGTTCGGCTTCGCGAAGCGGCCGATGTTCGGCAGCACCACCGGAAGATCCGTGGCGCTCACGCCGAACCACGACGCGAGCGTGGCGGCGTACTCGTCCACGCTCGTGGTCGGAATCCAGCGGCCCAGACCGGTGTCGTCCGGACCGTTGACGCTCAGGACGGGCATCCGGCCGTAGAGGTCGCCGCCCCGGACCGCGCCGCCGACGACGAGGTGGTGGCTGCCCCAGCCGTGGTCGGAACCGTCGCCGTTGGAGCGGAAGGTGCGGCCGAAATCAGAGGCGGTGAAGAGGGTGACTTGGTTCTCGATCCCCAGCTCGATGGTGGAGCGGTGGAAGGCGTCGACCGCCTTGCTGACCTGCTCGAGCAGCCCGGCGTGCGCGCCGGTGGTGGGGGCGGCGTTGGTCAACTGGGAGGCGTGGGTGTCCCAGCCGCCGAGTTGGACGAAGAACACCTGGCGTTTGAGGCCGAGGGAGGGCGACGCGGCGATCAGGCGGGCGGCCATCCGCAGTTGGTTGCCGGCGGTCGTGTTCGGGAACGCGGTGGCGACCGCGGGCGAGGCGGCGAGGATCGAGTTCAGCAGGTCGGCGCTGACGATGGCGTCACCGGTCGCGCCCCCGAAGGCCGTCTCGAGGAGGGAGGCCTGGTTTTGGGCGAAAAGGTCTTTCTGGGCGCGGAAGCGGATGCCATCGAGGCTGGTGGCACTCGAGGTGCTGCCCGCGAGGGTAGTGGCCCCGCCGGTGCCGACCGCGTACTGGGCGACGCGGTTGCCGACCTGGAAGGTATTCTTCCCGGCCAGGCTGATCGACATCGAGATGCGGTCGCTGGAGTTGAAGGCGCTGAGCAGGTCCGCGACGCGGCCGCCCCAGCCGGTCTGCGTCGGCTTGTCGGGGACACTATGCTGCCACTGCACCTGCTGGTCGCTGTGGGAGAAGAGCTGCGGGGGCAGGGGCACGCTGCGGGCCGTGTACTGGGCTTTGGTGGTCGGGTAGACCAGGGTGCCCACGTTGGCGAGCAGGGCGGCCTTGCCCTCGCCGAAGAGGCGGTGGACCTCGGCGAACGAGGGATGGAGCGCCCAGTCGCGCCCATCGGCGGTGCGGGGGCGGAGGCCCAGCAGGCCGGTCTGCGGCAGGGCGAGGTTGGTGCGGGCGGCGGCGTAGGCGGCGTAGCCGGAGCCGGTGGGTACGATCAGGTTGTTGGCGTCGTTGCCGCCGTTGAGGAAGAGGCAGACCAAGGCCTTGTAGTCGGGGGCGATGGCGGCCGCCCGGGGCGGGGTCTGCGCGACGGCCGTGGCGGGCGAGGCCGCGGCGGCCATCAGGCGCAGGCTACCCAGGGTGGACAGCAGGCCGGTGGCGCCGACGGCGGAGCAGCAGGCGCTGCCGAGAAATTCGCGGCGGGAAACGTCGGGGGCGGTTTTCTTGCGCATGGGCGGGACTATTTCTGGATCGCGGCGGCCGGGGCGGTGAGCGTGAGGAGCAGGGCGGTGCGGACCCGGTCGAGCGCCGCGGTGCTGGCGGGCAACGCAGCGAGGGAGGAGCGGATGCGGGCCTGTGCGTCCGCGTTCAGGGAGCCCGCGGCGAAGACCAAGTTGAAGTGGGCGACCAGCGCCGCGGGATCGTTCACCAAGGTCAGCTCGTGGTTCAGGTCTGGCGTCAGCGTGTATGGGGCGGCTGGCGTGAGCACGCCGTTGGTGGTGGGGAGCGTGGCGTTGACGAAGGTGCGCAGGAAGTTCGGCACGCTGATCGCGAAGTTGTCATCCGTGATTTCGAATTCCGGGACCACCAGGCCAGCGGCCGCGAGCGGTCCGGGCAGCACGTAATCGGAATGATAGAAGTTGAAGACCGTGGGCGAACGGAGCGCCGCCTGCGCGATGCTCCCTTGCACCCCGTCCAGCCGCGTGCCCGAGTAGGCGTTCGGGGCGCGATTGATCTGTTCGGCCGTCGCCGGCTTCGGGGTCGCGCTGGTGATCGGCTCGCCGTCCACCGTCACGCGGAAGCCCACGTAGCGGCCGCTGCTGGACGATGCCTTCAGCCCCCGGAGGATGCCAGAGAGGCGCAGGATCGGCTCCTTGAGCTTGCCGAAGCTCGGGGTGGCCGCGACCTCGGCGGAACGCGCCTCGTGGTCGGTGAGGATTGCCCGCACCACCGCCCCCAGGTTGCCGCGCACTCCGGCACCGTCGTCCGCGAAGCGCTGCGCCACGCGATAGACGTAGGCCGGGCTGGGATTGCTCGTGACGAGACGCTGGATCAGCAGCTTGGAAATGAAGGGTCCGGTGTTGGCGTGCTGGAACAGCGCGTCGAGGGCGAGCTGCAGATCCTTCGTTCCGCCCTGGTTGGCGGGGATGGGCGCAGCGAGCACCGGGGCGAGGTTCTTGGTGCCGTCGTCGTGGAACGCGGGGAAGAGCTGGAGCGGGTTGTAGTAATTGGCTCCGGCGGTGCGGAAGGCGCTCGCGTTCGTCGACGGATAGGCCCAGCCCGTGAACACCTTGGCCAGTTCGGTAATGGTGTTCTGGTTATAGGTCGGAATCGGCAGACCGTCGTCGCCCAGCAGCAGGGTGCCGTCCGGCTGGAGGCGCACCAGACCGATCGAGAACAGCTGCATGATCTCGCGCGCGTAGTTCTCGTCGGGCGTCGTGAGCAGCGCCCCCGCAGGGTCGAAGGTCGCCTTCGAGTTGCGCAGCGAGCTCAGGTATTCCGCCATCATCGGGTTGAGGGTGACGTGCTCGAGCAGCGTCCGGAAATTCCCGAAGGCCTCCTGTCCCAGAATGTCGTAGTAAGCCGCGAGCGGCTCGGCCTTGCTGTCGTCGCCCAGGGCCACGTCGGACACGACCAGGATCTGGCTCAGCGCGAAGGCGACCCGCTGGCGAAGCTGGTCGGGCGCCGTCAGGGCCAGCTTCCACCAAGCGGCCTGGCGGTTCGGTGGGTGCGTGGCGTTCCAGTTGGTGAAGCTGCTGGAGCCGCCGAAGGTCCGGCGATCGTCCTGAATCGCGGTGCGGTGGGAACTGAAGGGCAGCGCCATCTGCGCGTCGAGCCAGGCGTTGATGCTCCCGCCGGTCAGCGCGTCGATCTCCGCGCGCGTCGGCCCGAAGGTGGTCTGGGTGAGGAAGCGGGCCGCCTCGTTGGCCGTCAGGCCGGTGAGCTTGGCGGCGGGGGCCGCGGCGGGGGCCACGAAGGTCCGCGAACCCGCCCCCGCGATAAAGCTACCCTTGAGTTCACCGCCCGGATACTTCGCGGAGTCGATGCGCACCGCGATCTGGCCGTTGCGCAGCGCCGCCTGAAGTTCCGCCGTGGAGTAGGGGGCGACCGGGGCAAAGGTCCACACGGCCCCGCTCACCTGTCCGACCGGCAGCGCGATCACGTAGTCCTCGTTGGCGCCCAAGGTGAGGTGCGCCGTCGTCTGGGCGGAGCTGAGGTTGGCGAAGGAGAGGTTCACCGCGGCGACCGCGCCGGAGGAGCTGAGCAGGATGGTCGCGGTGCCGTAGCCGGTGGAGCCGCCGGTTGCCGCCGTGGTCGGGCGCACCGTCGCGATGAAGAGCGTCGCGGGGCTGTCCCCGATCGTCACGGTGGCCGAGCGACTGTTCCCGATGAGGTAGTTGGGGCCGGGGGCGACGGTGACGACCACGGAATCGGTGCCCTCGCTCTGGACATCGGGATTCGGGACCACCGGCAGGGTCACGGTGGCGCTACCCGCCGGGAAGGAGACCGTGCCGGAGAGGCGGCCGTAGTCGGTGCCGTTCACCGCCGAACCGCCGACCGAGTACCGGATGGTGAGCGGGCTGAGGTTTCCCCCGGTGCGGGTGAAGGTGAACTCGCCCGGGCGCAGCCCGGACTCGTCGGCCGCCGCGCGGCTGGCCACGATGGTGATCGTCGGAGGATCGACCGGGGTCAGGTCGTAAACCTCCACGATCGCCAATCCCGCCCCAGCGTTGCCGCCCACCTGGATGCCGTAGTTGCCGGGACCGAGGTCGACCATCACCGCGGCGTCATTGGAGCCTGGGGGGAAGGCAAAGGCGCCGGCGACGCCGAAGGCGGCCGCGAGCAGCCCGGCATCCGCGGCCTGCGGATTGGCCGGCACGCTCCAGTTGTCGTTGCTGGCCAGCACGCGGCCGGTGGCGTCGGTGAGGCGCAGGGTGGGGTCGGGCAGGGTCCCGGTGAGACCGAACGCGCCCAGGGCGGGTCCGGCGTTGCGGACGAGCAGTCGCCGGGTCCCCGCACCGGGGGCGACGACGAAGCCGATGATCGGGCTCGTCGTCGCGGTGACCTGCAGGCGGGTGGACAGGTTGACCAGCTTCGCGCCGGTTTCGCCGATCTGATAGACTTCCACCAGTGTCTCGCCGGTGGCCCCCGTCGCGTTGGCGACCTGGGCGGTGTAACTGCCGGGCCGGAGGGTGGTGACCAGGGCGGAGTCCCGGCCGCCGGCCGCGAGCGGGAACGCGCCGACCTGCGCGAAGGTCGCGGCGAGGTTGGCCTGACTGGCGTTGGGGGTGCCCCAGTCATCATTCGACGCGACGGTCTTCCCGTCCGCATCGAACACGGTGAGGACGGGGTTGGCGATGGTTCCGGTGACCCCGAAGCCGGCGAGCGTGGGGCCCACGGCGCGGATCAGGACCTGCCGGGGTTCACCGGGTCCCACCACGAAGCCGGCGGTCAGGATGTTCGCCCCGGCGCCCGTTTGGGCGCGCGTCGACAGATTGATCAGGCGGGCTTCCTGGGCGGAAGCGAACGGCGCGGAGGCGAGCAGGATTCCTGCGAGCGGGAGCAGCAGGCGGCGGAAGCAGGTTCCGTTCATTGGGAGGGAGCGGAGGGATGGCTTGGCCGGGGCCGGGGATGGCCGGGGCGGCGGGTGAGTTGCAACACGGTGGCGTCCCCTCCCGCGGGGTCAATCGCGGGCGCTACGACTTCCGCTACCAGGTTTCCACGAGGTCGCTGGTGATCCGGGCGGCGAGGGCCTCGGTCAGCAGGACGAGGGTCTGGTATTCGGCCTGCAGCTGGCCGCGGTCGGTGAAGACCTCCCGGCGGACGCTGATGCGGCGCTCGGTCCAGAGCGTGCGGCCGGTGCGGGGATCCCGGAGGGTGCAGGCCGCGGTCAGGGTCACGTTGAATTTACGGGCGAGGCCGGTGTCGTCGGCGCGGGCCGCGGCGATTTCGCGGCGGTACTCGACCAGCGTGACCTTCAGGGTGGCTTCGGCTCCGGCGGGATCGGGGCGGAGATCGACCCGGCCATCGCGGAGCAGGCTTTCCCGGAGCCGGCCGGAGAGCAGGGCGGCACCCTGCGGCACGGCGATCCGGGAGTCGGCGGGGGCGACGTGGAGGGAGCGGAACGCCGGGGTGGAGCCAGTGCCGAGGCGATAATGGGCGTAGCTGCTGAGCAGGGCCGCCAGCATCAGCGAGGCCAGGAGCGCGAGGAAGCGTCGCATGGCGGGCCCGGTTGCCCGGGGCGGTCCGTTCAGAAGAAGAAGAACCGCTTCTTCTTCGGTGGCTCCTGACCGGGAGCGGCGGCCGGGGCGGGCTGGCCGGCGGCTTTGGCCTCGACTTCGGCGAGGCGTCCCTTGGCCCGGGTGGCGATCGCGGACTCCGGGTAGGCGGTGATGGCCTCGTTGTAGAAAACCCTGGCCGCCTTGAAGTTGGAGCGCTTGTAGAAGTAGAAGTCGCCCATCCGCATCTTGCTCTCGGCGAGCATCGTCTTCATCCCGTCGAGGCCCTTTTCGGCGGTGGCGACGTTCGTGTCGCCGGGGAACAGCAGCATGAAGTCGGTGAAGTAGGTGATCGATTCCTTCGTCGCGCCCTGATCGTAATGGGGGCCGTCGACCAGCGACGCGTGGGTCTGCGCGAGCTTCAGGTAGGCATCCGGGGCGAGGAGGCTTTGCCCGTAGTTGTTGATCATCCGGTCGAGCGCATCGATCGCGTTCTCGGTGTTGCCAAGCTTCTGGTGCCCGCGGGCGATGTTCATCAGGGCGAGGGGCGCGTAGTCGCTGTAGGGGGCGTTCGCGAGGATGGTCTCGAAGAACTCGAGCGCCTTGTCGCGCTGGGTGAACCCGGGGAGGAGGCCCCACAGCATCCGTCCGCGCACGCCGTCGAGGAGGGCGCTGGCGATCCGGTACTGTTCGCCGACGATCTCGTTGAAGCGGCGGGTGTTGGGGTAGCGGGACAGGACCTGCTGGTAGTCCTCGAACCCCTTGGCGTAGTCGCCGAGGGCGAGGCGGAGGCGCGCGGAGCGGTAAAGGGCCTCCGGGGCGTAGATCGAATTCGGGTATTTCTTGGCGACCGCCTGGTAGGTGCGGACCGCGCCGCGCTTGCTGCCGCCCTCCTCGGAATCGCGGGCCCGGTTCATCTGATCAAGGGCGTTGCGCCCGTCGGCCCCGGCGAGGCCGGAAAGGGCCCCACCCTCGACCCGCCAGCCGGATTCCTTGGTCCAGACCAGTTCCCCGCGGGCAATCGGCACCGCCACGCCCAGCAGGCAGGCGAGGAGGCTGAGGGCGGGAAGCAGCCGGGCAGGGAGGAGGGACATCACGATGGAATCACCAGCGAAGCAGGGCACTTCCGTAGGTCAAGCCCGCCCCAAAGGCCACGAGCAGCACGAGATCGCCGCGCTGGATCCGGCCGGCGCGATGGGCCTCGTCCAAGGCGAGCGGGATCGAGGCGGCGGAGGTGTTGCCGGAGCGATCGAGGGTCACGAAGAAGCGATCGGGCGGCAGTTCGAGGTACTCCGCGATGGCGTCGATGATGCGCTGGTTGGCCTGATGGGGAATCACGAGGGACACCTGATCCGCCCGCAGGCCGTGGTGTTCCAGGATTTCGCGGGCGGCGTCGTCCATCGCGCGGACGGCGAGCTTGAAGATCTCCTTGCCTCGCATCCGCAGGAACGGGCCGCGCTCCCCGGGAGAGGGGGGGGGCACGCAGAGCAGCTCCGCGTTGGTGCCGTCGCCACCGAGGCGGGTGCCCAGCAGGCCCCGGCCGGGTTCGTCGCTGGTGCCCAGCACGACCGCCCCGGCTCCGTCGCCAAAGAGCACGCAGGTGGTGCGGTCCTGCCAGTCCACGATGCCCGAGAGCTTTTCCGCCCCGATCACGAGGGCGCGCCGGTATCGGCCGGAGGTCAGCAGGGCGGCCGCCGTGTCGAGCGCGTAGAGGAAACCGGAGCAGGCGGCGTTGAGGTCGAAGCAGGCGGCGTGGGTGGGTACGCCGAGCTTCCGCTGCACGTGGCAGGCGCAGGCAGGCACGGGAGTGTCGGGCGTGATCGTGGCCACGATCAGCAGGTCGATGTCCGCCGGGGTGAGCCCCGCCTGGGCGAGGGCCGGCAGCGCGGCTGCGACCGCGAGGTCGGAGGTGGTGGTCGCGGGTGCGGCGAGCCGTCGTTCCCGAATGCCGGTGCGGGTCCGGATCCACTCGTCCGAGGTCTCCACCTGGAGCGCCAGGTCGCCGTTGGTCACCACGCGCTCGGGGGCGTGGGACCCGGTGCCGAGGATCACGGTGGAACGGTTCGTCATGGACGAAGGGGCGAACCCGCGGGCGCGACGGTGCGGGCTCAGGCCGCGGCCGGGGTCGCGAGCACCTGGTTCGCGCGGGCGATGTCCGCCTCGATGTGGCGGTTCATGTCCGCGTGGAGGATCTCGCCGGCCGCCTTGAGCGCGCTGACGATGGCGTGACGGTTGGAGGAGCCGTGGGCCTTGAGGATGTTGCCGTTGAGGCCGAGCAGCGGGGCGCCGCCATAACGCTCCGGGTTCATCCGCTCCTTGAGCGCCAGGAATGCGCCGCGGGCGAGCATGGCCCCGGTGGCGCGGAGCGGGTTGGCCCGCAGTTCTTCCTTCAGGAGGTGCGAGAAGAACTTGGCCAGCGACTCCCAGCTCTTGATCAGAATGTTGCCGGTGAAGCCGTCGCACACGATCACATCGACTTGGTCCGTGAAGACCTGAAAGCCCTCGATTGGGCCGACGTAATGGATCAGGTCCCCGAGGCGCTTCAGTTGCTCGTGGGTTTCGGTGATCAGGGCCGTGCCCTTGCCCTCCTCGGTCCCGATGCTCATCAGGCCGATTCGCGGCCGCTCGACCCCCAGCATCACGCGGCAGTAATGGCTGCCCAAAATCGCGTTGTGGACCAGGTACTCGGTCTTGGCCTCCGGGTTGGCACCCGCGTCGAGGAGGACGAAGTGTCCGCCCCGGCGGGGACCGATGGCGGCCAGGGCCGGGCGGGCGACCCCGGCCATCGTGCGGAGCTTCAGGGTGCCGCCGGCCATCAGAGCGCCGGTGTTGCCACAGGAGACCACGACGGAGGCAGCGCCGGACTTCACCAGCTCGATGGCGCGTACCATCGAGGCGTCTTTCTTGCGCTTCAGCGCCTGCATCGGCTTGTCGGTCATCGTGATGACCTCGCTCGCGTGCAGGAGCTGCAGGCGCTCGTCGGGGGCCAGTTGCTCGCGGCGCAACAGGTCCTCGAGCACGGCCGAATCACCGACGAGGGTGATCGGGGGAAGCTGGGGCAGGGTCTCGCGGGCCAGCTTGACGGCCGCCACGACCTCGACGGGACCGAGGTCGCCGCTCATCGCGTCGACCGCGATGCGGGCCTCGGCGGTCGGGGGGGGGCCCATCGCCTGACGGGGAGACTTGGGATCGAGCCGGAAAGGCTCAGACCTCGACGTTCAGCACCTGACGGCCGCGGTACATCCCGTTCTTGGGGTTGACGCGGTGGGGGCGGAAGGCGGTGCCGTCGGTCGGATCCTTGGCGAATTCCGGGGCCTTGAAGGCGTTGGCCGCCCGGCGGTTGGCGCTGCGGCGTTTGGACTGCTTGCGTTTCGGATTGGCCATGGGAGGAAGGTGGTGGAGGCGGAGCGTCGCGCGGGCGTCGCGGTTCGCGGGAGGAAAAGGGTCCGGTTGTAGGCGTCGGCTCCGCCGGGCGTCAAGCGCCTTTCCCGCGGCGCGGTCGGGCCTCAGAGGTCCTGCAGCGCGATGAAGGCGCCGCCGTGGAGGTAGGTCACGGTGCGCATCAGGTTGGCGAAGCGGAGGCCGGTGTTCCCCATGGAGAACTGGTAACGGATGGTGGTGGGGAAGCCCACCGCGTTGATCGTCACGGCGCGGGCTCCCTGATTGTTCGCGGGATTGAGCTCGTCCAGTCGGCGGATCACCTCGTCGGCGGACTGGGGCGAGTTGAACTCATCCCCAAACACGAAGATCCCCATCCGCATGCCGGCGTTCTCCTTGTCGTAAAGGAAGCGCATCGCGTTGTAGATGCCCGGGACTGGGTTGCTGACGGTGTCCTGATCGTAGCGGCGGAGCGTGCGCTTGATGGCCTCGCGGGTCTGGGGGGAGTCGGGGAGCCAGCCGGCGGTGCCGCTGCCGCGGCGGCCGAGGATGAAGCGGCCGTCGCCGTCGATAAGCTGGATGCCCTGCACGTTGGGGTAGGCATCGAGCACGGTCTCGATGGTGCGGATGACGACGGGCCAGAGGCCGCCGAAGTTCGGGTCGCGCATCGAGCCGGAGGTGTCGACGACGAAGGCCAGGAAATTGCTGCCCACCGGCAGGCCGACGGGGGCGGGCGGGACCTCCTTGAGCACGAGCTCGTGGTCCGGCTTGCGCTGCCGGGCGGCGATCTCCTTGCGCAGCGCGTCGAGGTCCACGAGGAGGGCCTGCTGCCCCTGCCTCTCCTGCTGGAGGCTGCGCTCCAGCTGGTCGATCATCGCCTGCAGCGAATCCTGGCGCCGGCGGGCCTCCTCGAGGCGCGGGGCAAGGCGCTGCTGCTCGCGGCGGGCCTCGAGTTGGGTCGACTCGATCCGGGTCAGGGCCGCGGCCTGCTCGGCGAGCGCCCGCTGGAGGGCGAGCAGCACGTCGAGCTGCTCCCGTTGCCGGGAGCCGATGCTGATCACGAAGATCAGGATGATCGCCCCGAAGCCGCAGCAGATGCAGTCGAGGAACGACAGGCTGAAGATCTCAGTCTGGCGGCGGCGGATCATGTGTCGGGCCAGGATTTCGCCGGACTCACCAGTGCGCCCTTGGTGGCGTTGGCGAGCTCCCAGAAGAGCCCCGGCGCGCCGGGGTCCCCGGTGAGCAGCGGGAACAGGATCGTGCTGACCGGCACCCGGGGCGGGAGCTGACGCGCCGCGATCTCGAAGAAGCGGACGCGGCTGGCCTCGTCGATGTCGCCCTCGAGGGCGAGGGAGTCGCTGCGGGTCGGCAGACCGTCCGTCAGGAGCACGATGCTGTCCGGCAGGCGGGGAAGCGTCCGGATGGTGGCGAAGGCGCGCTCGAGGTTGGCGGGGCCTTTGGGGACGAGGGCGTTCAGGCGGGTGAGCACCTGGGTCATCGTCTCGCGGTCCTGCGGGTTGAACCACTCCTCCCCGCGGCCCGGCAGGAGCGGCGCGGTTTCGTCGTTGAAGACCAAAATCTGGAAGCGGGTCCCGGGTTCGAGCGCGGCCAGCATCCACGTGAGGGCGTCGATCGCCTTCCGCCACTTCGGGGCCTCCCGCTTCTTCTCGTCCGCATCCAGCAGCCGGGCCGCCGCCCCGTCGATGGTGTCGTCCAGCATCGAACCCGAGGCGCGGAGCAAAAAGACGACGAACTCCCCGTGCAGCTTCACGCCGGTGAGGTACTGGCGGCGGTCGACGTTGGGCACCGGCACCGGGGGCGGCTCGGCTTCGGTCGGCAGGGCCTGCTTCTCCCCGAGGAGGGTTTGCAGGGCATCGCGCAGGGCGCCGGTCCGCTGCAGCATCAGGAGCAGTTCCCGGCGCCGGTCCGAGATCCGGGTCCGGTCCTCCTCGACGCGGCGTTCGGCCTCCGTGAGGTCCTGGCGGGTCTGGGCGAGGGCCGCCGCCAGCCGGTCGAGGTCCTCCTGGTTGCGCTTCACTTCCGACTGGATCTGGCGCAGCCGCTCCCGGGCGAGGTCCACGTCCGCCTGATCGACGTCCCCCTTCTTTGAAATGGTAAGGAGGAAGATGAGGAGGACCGCCCCGAAGCCGCAGCAGATGCAGTCGAGAAACGAGAGGCTGAACACCTCGGTCTGCCGTCGTTTCCGGGCCAGTTGGGACATCGCGGGGAGCGGGGTCGCGCCGGTTCAGGGCATTGCGCCCGCGGACGGCAGGCAGTGCACCAGTAGCAGTTCCGTCCGGTCATCCCCGAGGGTCAGTTCGAGGCGATCGCCCGCCGTCAGCGGTGCGCCCGGATCCGCGGCGTCCGTGTCGGCAAGGCGCCAGCGTCCGCCCTCCTGCACCAGGGTCCAGGCCGGGGAGCCAGACGGCAGGGGCAGGGTAAGGTCCGGGGCTGCGGACGGCGGCCCAAAGGTGAGCTGGCGCTGCCGCGGCAAGGGGTGGGCGAGGCCGGCGAGGACGAGGTGGGTGGGAACGGTTTCGGGACCGTCGTGGCCGCCACGCGCGACCCGCAGCCGCCAGGATCCCGGGGGGATCGGCGTCACGGCGTCCAGGTCGATCCCGCTCCAGACCGGGACTTCGGCGAGGTCGACGGGGCCCTCCGGGATCGTCTGGCCGAGGCGGGCGGCGCCGATCGCCGCGGCATCCGGAGGCAGGCGGACGAGGCGTGCGGGGGTCACGGCGCGCAGCCGGGCCTCCAGCCCGGGGATCCGGGCGGCGCGGTCGGTCAAGGCCACCGTGCCAGGAGCGGGACCGCCGTGCCCGCGCGCGAGCAGTTCCTGCAGGCCCTGGACGATCGCCGCCGCGGGGCCGGGCGCGTCGGCGGCGAGTTGCTCGCGCTTCGCGCTCATCTCATAGGTGCGCGTTCCCGTGCTGATGAGGAACCGGTGTTCGGCCGCGTCCCCGCGCAGAAAGTCGTCGACCTGGCGGAAGAAGGCCTGCTCCACGCGGCCGTCGGTGAGGATGTCGAACGCCGTGTGTCGGAGGAAGCGGTTGCCCAGCGTGGCCGTGAGCTGCCGCCGCAGCGCGGCGAGGCCGGCCGGGGGCAGGTGCAGGTGGGCCGCGCGCGCCAACCGGCCCGCGCGCGGTTGCAGGAGGGTGAGTTCGGCCCCGGTCAGGCCGGCGTCGACGAGCACCACGGGCAGGCTGGGGTCGCAGCCGGGACCTTGGGGGGCGCAGAGCGCGGCGAGGCCGGCGTCAACGATCCCGACGAGCGGGAGCCGCAGTTCGTGGGCCAGCCCGAGCAGCAGCCCGACCCGTTCCTCCTCGATGGCGGGATCGCGGAGGTAGGCGCCCGGCACGGCGAGGACCACCCGGGCGGGCCGGCCGGCGACGGGCTCCAGCCGGGCGAGGAATTCCCGCAGGAACAGGAACGCCAGTTCCGAAGAGGAGAGGGGCTTGCCGTTGAGCTGCAGCGCGGAGGGGTCGTGCCCGAGGCGCGCCCAAAACTGGAGGTCGATGCGGCGCGGATGCACGAACCACAGGTCTTCCGCGGCGCGCCCGAGCGTCACTGCCTTCCCGTCGCTGCAGGCGTAACCGGGCCAGTCCCGCGCGCCCTGGCGATCCGGGACGAGGAGGGGCTGCGGGTCGGTCCGCGCGGGGTCGCCGCCGGCCGCCGCGAGGCCGGCATCCGCGAGTTCCAGTCCGAGGGTGGGGAGCGGCGCGGTGGGCTTCACGCGGCGGATCCCTCCTCGCGGGTCGGCACCTTCATCACGTCGATCACCGCGTCCCGGCAATAGGTCTGGGTCTCGATGATCTGGGCCTCCTGCCGGGATTGCACGACGTGCATCAGGTACATCAGTCCCATGGAGAGCACGAGCGCCACGAGGGTCGAGTTGAAGGCGAGGCCGAGCGCCTCGATCACCGGGCTGATGTCGCCCTTGATCGCCTGTTCGGCGAAGGCCAGGGCGAGGCCGATGCCGCGGACGGTGCCGATGAAGCCGATCGCCGGGATGGCCCAGGCGATGTAGCGCACGAGGGACAGCGAAGAGTCGAGCCGGTCGGCGGCCAGTTCGGCGCGTTCCTTGACGGCGTTCGCGGCGTCCTGCACCGAACGGGTGGCGTGGAACCGGTGCAGCGCGGCGAGGATGCATTCGGGCAGGAGCCGGCCCCGCCAGCGGGACTCCCGTTCCACGCTCGCCGAGAGTTCCCGGTGACGGTCGAGCGCGTCCTCGGGCAGGATGCGTTCCCCGGGTTGCAGGGGCACGAAATCGTGCCGCAGCAGGCTCCGCTCCCGGCGCACTTCCAGCAGTTTGTAGCCGAGGAGGAAGGCGCCCCAGAGGGCGAAGATGATCTCAATCTGCTGCTCCGGGTCCTTGATGATGATGTGGAAGGAACGTTGTTCCGAAGTCGCGCCGGCCGTCCCGCCGCGGGCCGCCATCACGCGCTGCTTCAGCTCGATCTCCGCCACGCGCGGGCGGACGACGGCGGCGTAGTAAGGTTCCACGAGGGCGACGGCGAGCAGGAGGCCCAAGACGGGGACCAGGAAGTCCGCGGAGAAAATCCCCTTGGTTCGGAAAGGCATGGGAGGAGGAGGGTAACCGGCAGGACGCCAGGCCGGAGGCGGAGGTTATGACCGTTTCCCCGGAAAGTTCAAACTTTCGGCCTCCCCGGGCGCCTCCGACCTTTTTCCTCGCCGGGGTTGAATTCGCCGCGATCCCAATTTTAGTCGGTCCCGGAGCAACCTTCCCCGTCCGCTTCCGTCCCTTCTCATGGAGTTCCCCCGACCCTCCTGTCTCCGCCCGATGAAAACCCGCCTGTTCCGCTTCGGCAGCGCCCTCGTTTCGCTCGCGGTGTTGTCCGGCTGCCAGTCCGGCGTGGCGCCCTCGAAGACTGCCACCGGCGCCGGCACCGGGGCGATGATTGGCGCGGCGGGTGGCGCGGTGGTCGGCAGCAACAGCAGCATGGGGGCGGGGACCGGCCTGGTCGGCGGGGCGGCCGCGGGCGCCCTGATCGGCGGGATCGTGGGGATGGTGCAGGACGCGAAGGACCGCCGGGAGCAGGACCGGTTGGCGCAGGAGCGGGCGTTTCAGCAGGACAAGGCGAAGCGCTTGCAGGAGGAGGCCAAGGCGAAGGCGGCCCTCGAGGAGGAACTGGCCATCGCCGAGGGATTCCGGATTTCGGACCTCGAGTTGAACGAGGCCAAGCGCAAGCTCGACTCCGCCGCCGACCGGCTGAAGAGGCTGCAGGGCGAGCGCAATGCCGCGCTGGCGAAGAAAAAGGAACTCGACGACGCGCAGGCGAAGACGCTCTCCACCGAGGCGGAGATCGCCCGGTTGGAGGAGGAGTTGGCCCGCCTCAAGGGCGAGACCGTCCCCGGGGCCCCGCTCCCGCCGGGGGAGCCCGCCACCGGCGTGACCCCGCCCGCGAGTGGCCGGACGGGGCCCTGAGCCCGCCTTTCCCGTGCGCCCCCTTTCCCGGAACCGGTTGTTCGCGCTGGCGGCGCTGGTGGTCGCCGGATTGCTGGTCGCGGGTTGTGGTTCGCCGGCGCATGCGGTCAAGGTCGACGCGATCGCGCGGCCGGCGCGGACCGAGGCCCAGTCCTACGTGCTGAAGTCCAAGGATCCGACCAAGGGCGAGGAGAGCCTCCGGCATCGCGAGGCCGCGGACTTCATCCGCACGGCGCTCGCCGGCAAGGGTCTCTATGAGGCACCGTCCGCGGAGCGCGCGGAGATGGTGGTGGAGCTCGATTACGGGATGGAGGCGCCGCGTTCGAAGATCGAGCGGGTCAGCGTCCCGGTCTACGCGCAGGTGGGGGGCGGGGTGCGTTATGACACCGTGCCGTCGACTGATTCCCGGGGCAACGCCACGCTCCGGACCGTCGCGGTGTACCAGCCGCCCCGGAACGAGATCGTCGGCTACGAGGAGGTGCCGCGGATGGTGACGGTCTACGAAAAGTACGTGCGGATCTCCGCCCGGGAGAATCGTCCCGCCAGCGAGGGCCGTCCGCCGGGGGAACTCTGGAGCATCCACGCGAGCACGGAGGACGAGAGCAAGGACCTGCGGAAGTACCTGCCGATCCTGGCCTCCGCCACGGTGGACTACATCGGTTCCGACACCTCGAGCCAGCGGACCGTGAAGGTCCAGGCGGACGGGGCCGACGTGGACTTCATCCGCCGGCGGGGGGCTGAGCCGGCGCCGGCCCCAACTTCTCCCGGTCGCGGACCCTGAGCGCGGGGTTCGCGCCCGCGGGCGAACTCGCGGTTGACATCCGGTCGCGGGGGAGGCACCTCTCCCCCTCCCATGAGCATCGTCCTTGGCATCCTGACGTTCATCCTGATCCTCGTCTCCGTCTTCCTGGTCCTCATCGTGCTGATGCAGAAGTCGAAGGACGGCGGGATCGGTTCCGCGTTGGGCGGTGGTGCCGCGGAGGCCGCGTTTGGCGCCGACACCAACAATGTGCTCGTGCAGGCGACCAAGTATTCGGCGATCCTCTTCTTCATCCTGGCTTTCCTCCTGTACCTGGGCCGCATCTACGAGCGCAAGACCGACAAGGGCGCCGCCGGCGGAGCCCTCCCGACCATCACGGCTCCCGCCGCCCCCGCTCCCGCCCCGGCGGCGGCTGCCCCCGCGGTGACGGTTCCCGCGACCCCCGCTCCCGCGACCCCGGCGCCCGAGGCGCCCAAGAAGTAAAGCGGTTCCCCGGATGGGCCCGTCCGTCCTTGTCCGGCCAGGTTGGCGGCTGGGAGTGGTCTGGGCCGCCTGGGTGCTGGCGGATGTCTTCGCCGCCGCTCCCAATCGCCCCCCGGAGCTCGCCCAGGTCGGAAGGCCAGGGGACGTGGAGGCAGCGCGAATTCTCGAGCAGTTTCGGCAGGCTGGCCTAGCGGGCAATTTCTACCTGGCGATCGAGCTGCGCGCCTTGCCCCGCCGAGGCGAGGAACGCGTGTTCCCGGGCCGGTTGTGGGGCGGTCGGGAGGCGAGCGGTCCCGCGTTCCGTCTGGAGATCGAGGATGGCCGGGGTGGGGCGCACCGGCTGATCCTGCGGAACGGGGTCGAGGGCGGCGTCTGGCGCTGGGCGGGCGGGGCGGTCGAGCAGTTGGCCCCGGCGGCCGCGGTGGCCCCGCTGTTTCCCGGGGTGGAGGTCTCCCCCTTCGATCTGCAGATGCCGTTCCTGTACTGGCCGGAGGCGCAGTTGGAGAAGCTGGCCCGGGCCTTTGGCCGTCCCGCCTATTCCTATCTCTTCAAGGCGCCCGCCGGTTTCCTCGAGCAGGGAGGTGGATTCGCCGCGGCCCGCGCCTACCTGGATACCCAGTTCAACGCCCTGATGCAGACCGAATTGGTGGCGGCCAACGGCGGCGTCCTGAAGACATTCTACCTCGTGAGCCTCAAGAAGGTCGGGGAGCAGTACGTCCCCCGGCAGGCCGACTACCGCAACGAGCTGACGCGCGACAAGACGCGGTTCCAGGTCACCGGGGCGGCCCTCAACCTGCCCTTGCCGGCCGGGGCCTTCGCGCCGGCGTCGTTGGCTGAACCTTGGGCGCCCCCCGCCGCCGCCCTCGTTCTCCCCGTCGAATGAAGCTACCCGCCCGGCCCAAGCGGGCCGTCGTCTTCGACCTCGACGGCACGCTGATCGACAGCCTGCCCCTGGTCCTCGAGGCCATCCGTCACGCCCTGGAGCCCTTCGGGGGTTCACCCACGATGGACATCTTCGCCCGCCTCGGCGGCCCGCCGGAGCGTTTCCTCGCGGACCTGCTGCCCGACCCCGTCCACGTGCCCGAGGCGCTGCGGCGGATGGTGACGTATCACCACCGGAACCACCACCTGATCCAGCCCTACGCGGGGGCGGCGGAAACCCTGCGGGAGCTGCGGGCGCGGGGCATTCCGGCCGGGATCTGGACCGGGCGCGATCGGGCTTCCACCCGGACGCTGATGGCCGCGCACCACCTGGACGGCATCGTGGACGCGGTGGTCTGCGGCGATGATCTCCCGACGCACAAGCCGGACCCGCAAGGCCTGCTGGCGGTGGTCGACCGCCTGGGCTGCGCTCCCGGGGAGGTGCTGCTCGTGGGCGATGCGGATGTGGATGTGCTCGGCGGCCACGCCGGGGGCGTCGAGACGGTGCTGATCCGGCACCAGCGGACGATCGCGCCGGAGGTGACCGCGGCTTGCTGGCGTGACGTGGCGACCCCGGCCGAGGCCTACGCGCTGGTGCGGGCTAGTCTGCTCGGGTGAGTCCCGGCCGCGCGGGTCAACGCGTCTGCTCCAGCGGCAGTTCGTGCAGCCGGAGGTCCGGGTTCTTCTCCTGGAAGTAGCGGAGCGTCCACTCCGAGGGGAAAAGCACGATCGGCTGGTCCAGCTTGTCGGTGCCGAAGCTCACGCCGCTGGCCGTCACCAGCATCCCCGGCTGCGCGAGGCTGGGATGCGGCTCGATCCAGCGGAGCAGGGTCCAGGGGGTGGGCGCGAGGCGGGATTCGGCGCCGTACTCGCTTTGGAGGCGCCATTGGACGACCTCGAACTGGAGGGGACCGACGGCGGCGAGGAGGGTCGAGCCGGGCGGGGCGTTGCGGGCGTTGAAGGCCTGCACGACGCCCTCCTGCAGCAGTTGCTCCAGGCCGGCGCGGTACTTCTTCGCGTCCCCGGCGTTGGGATTCGAGATGTAGGTGAAGACCTCGGGTGGGAAGCGTGGGATCTCGTCGAAGAGGATGCCCTTATCCTCCGTCAGCGTGTCCCCGATCCCGAAGTCGCTATGCCCGACGAGGCCGATGACGTCGCCCGGCCACGCCTCGTCGACGGTCTCCCGTTCCTGCCCGAAGAGCTTGTGCGAGGAGGAGAGGCGGACGGTGCGGCCGGTGCGCTGGTGGGTGACGAGCATGTCGCGCTCGAATTTGCCCGAGCAGACCCGCAGGAACGCGATGCGGTCGCGGTGCTTCGGATCCATATTCGCCTGAATCTTGAAGACGAAGCCGGAGAAGCGGGGCGATTCGACGGGGACCACGGTACGTTCGGCCGCGGGGGTGCCCCCGCCGCCGGCCGGGCGGGCGCTCATGCGGGGGGCGGGCGGGACCGAATCCTGGAGGAAGCCGTTGAGGAGCAGTTCGATGCCGAAGTTGTTCACCGCGCTGCCGAAATAGACCGGGGTCTGGCGGCCGGCGCGAATCGCCGCGAGGTCAAGGGGGGTGCCGGCGCCGTCGAGCATCGCCAACTGCTCCGTGACCTCGCCGTAAGTGTAGTCGTCGAGACGTTCCCGGACCAGCGGATCCTCGAGAGAGGCCACGTTGACCGGGGCGCGGAACTTGCCGCCCGGGACGCGCTCGAACAGGTGCACCGCGCGGGAGCGGCGGTCGAAGACGCCGCGGAAGCCCGGGCCATTGCCGAGGGGCCAGATGACCGGCGAGCACTGCAGGCCGAGCACGGTCTCGAGCTCGTCGAGCAGCTCCAGCGCGTTGCGCGTGGGCCGGTCGCACTTGTTCATGAAGGTGAAGATCGGCACCCCGCGACGCCGGCAGACCTCGAACAGCTTGCGCGTCTGCGCCTCTACGCCCTTCGCCGCATCAATCACCATCAGGGCGGCGTCGACCGCCGTCAGCACGCGGTAGGTGTCCTCCGAGAAGTCCTTATGGCCGGGGGTGTCGAGGAGGTTGACCGCGAACCCGCCGTAATCGAACTGCAGGACGGTGGAGCTGATCGAGATCCCGCGCTGCTTCTCCAGCTCCATCCAGTCCGAGGTCGTGGCGCGCTGGTTCTTGCGCGCGGTGACCGTGCCCGCGAGGTGGATGGCGTTCCCGTAGAGGAGGAACTTCTCGGTCAGGGTCGTCTTGCCCGCGTCCGGGTGGGAGATGATCGCGAAGGTGCGACGGCGGGCGATTTCGGCGGCGGGAGTCAAGGGACGGGAGCGGTCGAGCAAACGGCCGGGGGCCGGCGCAGGGAAGCGGAAAATGGGCGCGTTCACGGTTTGACCCTCCCGCGCGGGGGGCTCCTGCTCGGCGCGTCCGCCAATGTCCGCCCCCGCCGATCCCTTCCGTGACGCCCGCGAGTCCCGCGGCGTCCTCCGCTGCCCGTTCCATGGCGAGGAGATCACGATGATCCTACGCCACGCCGAGGTCCGGGCGGCGGCGCGGGACTGGGCCCGGTTTTCCTCGGACGCGCCGTTCCGGGTCCCGATTCCCTCCGAGGAGGCGGTGCGCTCGATGCGGCAGCTGCCGATCGAGACCAACCCGCCGGAGCACGGCGAGTATCGGGCGCTGGTGGAGCCGTTTTTCGACCGGGCGAAGGATCCGGCGGTGATGGCCCGGGTGGAGGCCCTGATGGCGCGGGAGCTGGAGCCCCTGCTGGCGGGGCGGCCCACCGAGGTTGTGCACGGCTTCGCGCTGCCGGTGCAGTCCCGCGCGCTGACGCACCTGCTCAACGTGCCCGAGGCGGAGGCGGAGATCTGGATCGGCTGGGGGGTCCACGTGTTCAAGGTCACCGGCGGCGAGTTCAAGCAGGGCACCGTGCTGGAGGATTACCTGGCGCGGAAGTTCGACGAGGCGGAGCGCCAGCCCGGGGCGGATTTCTTCAGCGCGCTGGTCACGGCCACTTTCCGCGGGCGTCCGCTGACGCGGGCCGAGCAGATGGGCTTCGCCAACCTGGCCTTCGCGGGGGGCCGCGACACCATCATCCACACGATCTGCTGTGCCCTCGCGCACCTTGCCGCGCGGCCCGAGGACCTCGAATTCCTCCGGGCGGATCCGCGCCGCATCGTGCACGCGGCGGAGGAGTTCTTCCGGGTCTTCATGCCCCTGACGCACATCGGCCGCGTCTGCCCGGCCGGGGCCGAGGTGCACGGAGTGCACGTGGCCCCCGGGGAACGCGTCTCCCTCGCCTGGGCCTCGGCGAACTTCGACGCGGCGGCGTTCCCCGAGCCGGAGCGGATCAAGCTCGACCGCAAACCAAACCCGCACCTGTCCTTCGGGTTCGGCCCCCACCTCTGCCTCGGGGCGCCGCACGCCCGGCTCATCCTGCGGACGCTCCTGCGGCTGTGCTGCGAGCGCGTGCGGCGCGTGACGGTGGTCGCGGCGCGGGAGCGGGTGGAACGGGAGGCGGGATACGACCGTCCCCTCGGGTTCGAATCCCTCAAGCTGCGCCTGGAGCGCATTTGAGTGGCGCCGCCGGGGGAAGCGCGCATCGTCCGCCGCGTGTCCGCCGCGCCCTTCCTCAAGCTCCGTCCGAACGTGCGTCCGCGTGCCCTGCAGGGGCATCCGTGGGTCTTCACCAACGAGGTGGAGGCGCCGCTGGCGGCGGAGTTCGATGGCGAGGTCGTCGAGTGCCGCGACCGCACCGGGCGCTTCATCGGGACGGGCATCCATAATTCCCGGTCCCAGATCGTCTGGCGGCGGCTGAGCCGGGACCGGGTGGTGCTGGACGCCGATTACCTTCGCGGGGCGTTGACCCGCGCGATCGCCCGGCGGGCTCCGGAGGCGGCGCGACGCCTGGTGTGGAGCGAATCGGATGATTTGCCGGGGGTGGTGGTGGACCAGTTCGAGGACACCCTGGTGGTGCAGCTCCAGACGCTGGCGATGGAGCGGCGGGCGGCGCTGATCGGTGACCTGCTGGCGGAGCTGCTCCGGCCGGCGGAGGTGATCTTCCGCAACGACGCGTCCATCCGGCGGCTGGAGGGCCTGCCCCTGGAGGTGCGGACCCGTTCCGGCCGGCCGTGGGAGGCGCGGTGGGTGCGCATCGGCGGGCTGGAGTACTGGCTCGACCTGCAGGCGGGGCAGAAGACGGGTTTCTACCTCGACCAGCGCTTCCAGCACGCGGCGGTGGCACGCCATTGCGCGGGGGCGCGGGTGCTGGACGCGTTCTGCAACCAGGGCGCCTTCGCGCTGCAGGCCGCGCGGGCCGGCGCGTTGGAGGTGCTCGGCCTCGACAGCGCGGAGGACGCGGTGGCGGCGGCGCGGCGCAACGCGGAGCGCAACGGGCTGAAGGCGGATTTCCAGGCCGCCAACGTCTTCGATTGGTTCAACGATCCGGCGCGCGGCATCGAGCCGTTGTGGGACGTGATCATCCTGGACCCGCCGCCGTTCGCAAAATCGCGTTCCGCGCTCGAGGGTGCCCTCCGCGGCTACAAGGAGATCAACCTGCGCGCGGTGAAGCGCCTGGTCCCCGGCGGACTGCTCGCGACCTACACCTGCTCCCACCACATGCAGGACGCGGAATTGCGGCACGTGCTGGCGGAGGTGGCGGCGGACTCCCGGCGCCGCCTCCGCGTCGTGGAGTGGGCGCATCAGCCCGTCGACCACCCGGTCCTGGCGACGATGCCGGAGAGCGAGTACCTGCGCGGCTACCTGCTGCGGGCGGAATAGCCGCCCGTCCGCGGCTTAGCGCAGGCTCTGGTCCAGCTGGCGGCGCATTGCGCGCAACTCGTCGAGCTGGCGCTGCAGCGCCTTCTTCTCCTCGGGTTGCTGGGCAATCGCGATCTGCTCGATGATGTCCTTTTCCGCCTCGAGGAGTTCAACCCGCTCGGAGGCGACCCGCTGGCGGAAGGCGGCCGAGTTGCCGCCGAAAATGGAAAGCGTGCGGCTGACCTGCGCGTCGTTCAGCGCCCGGTCCGTCTCGGTGGTCTTCAGGTTGCGGCGCTCGCGCTCGATCGCCTGCTCCTGCTGGTTGAGCTCCTGGGCCAGACGGTAGTCGCGTTCCGAGAACTTGCCCTTGCGCACCTCCACCTGCGGGAGCACCGCGGGCGACTCGGCGGTGGGCGTTGGAGCGGACGGGGAGGCGGGCGCCGGCGGCGTGGCGGCGGCCGTGGACGGCGGCGGGTTGGCCGGGGCCGGGGCGGGGACCGCCTTGGGGGCAACGGGGGCGGCGGTCCGCGCGCCTTCCGCCATCCTGGCCCGCAGCGCCTCCTTGGCCGAGGACTTCGGGGCGGGCTCGTCAGCGCCCCGGAGCACGGGCCCCGGGGTCATCAGCAGCAGGGAAACCAGGGCCGTCGTCGTTTTCATGGGTCAGCCTAGGCCCGAAGGCCTCCCGTGTCGAGGGGACGGGCGGGTCGGGGAGCAAGGGGCGCGGGCCGGCGGTCGGCCGGCCCCGCGCCCAGTGGACGGGATCAGAGGCCCTTGAGCATCTTGCCGCCGTAGATCGCGCTGGCGCCGAGTTCCTCCTCGATGCGGAGGAGCTGGTTGTACTTGGCGACGCGGTCGGTGCGGCAGAGGGAGCCGGTCTTGATCTGGCCGGCGTTGGTCGCGACGGCGATGTCGGCGATCGTCACGTCCTCGGTCTCACCCGAGCGGTGGCTGATCACCGCGGTGTAGCGGGCCTCCTTGGCCATCTCGACGGCGTCGAGCGTCTCGGTGAGCGAGCCGATCTGGTTCACCTTGACGAGGATCGAGTTCGCCGTGCCGGTCTCGATGCCGCGCTTGAGGAACTGGGTGTTGGTCACGAAGAGGTCATCGCCGACCAGCTGGACGCGGTCGCCGATGGCGTCGGTGAGCTTCTTCCAGGTATCCCAGTCGCCCTCGGCGCAGCCGTCCTCGATCGAGATGATCGGGTACTTGGCGGTCAGGCGGCGGTAGAACTCGACCATCTCATCGCCCGAGAGGACGTCGCCGGAGGACTTCTTGAAGACGTAGGCCTTCTTTTCCTTCACGTAGAATTCGGAGGCGGCCACATCGAGGGCGAGGTGGACGTTGCCGCCGAGCTTGTAGCCGGCGCCCTTCACCGCGAGGGCGATGGCGTCGAGCGCCGCCTCGGTGGACTCCAGCTTCGGGGCGAACCCGCCTTCGTCGCCGACGGCGGTGGCGAGGCCCTTTTCCTTGAGGACCTTCTTCAGCGAGTGGAAGATCTCGCAGCCCATCCGCAGGCCCTCGGAGAAGGAGCGGGCGCCGGTCGGCATGATCATGAATTCCTGGAAGTCGATCGGTGCGTCCGAGTGCGCGCCGCCGTTCATGATGTTCATCATCGGCACCGGCAGGACCTTGGCGTTGGGGCCGCCGACGTACTTGTAAAGGGGCTGGCCGAGGGCGCGGGCCGCGGCGTGCGCGGTGGCGAGGGAGACGCCGAGGATTGCGTTGGCGCCGAGCTTCGCCTTGGTCGGAGTGCCGTCCAGCTTGAGCATCGCGTGGTCGACGCCGACCTGGTCGCAGGCGTCGTGGCCGATGAGGGCCGGGGCGATCTTCGCCTTCACGTTCGCCACCGCCTTCTGCGTGCCCTTGCCGAGGTAGCGCTTCTTGTCGCCGTCGCGCAGTTCGATCGCCTCGTGTTCACCGGTGGAGGCCCCGGAGGGGACCGCCGCGCGGCCGAGGGCGCCGCAGGCGAGGTGCACGTCGACCTCGACGGTCGGGTTGCCGCGGGAGTCGATGATCTCGCGGGCGGTGATGGCGGAGATGGTGGTGTTCATGGATGGAAGGGGAGGCGCCCGGCGGGCGCGCGGAGCGGCGAGGAAAGGACACCTCCCGCGGGAGGGGAAGGGAAAAGTGGCCTCCGGGCCCGGTTCAGTCCGCGCGGAACCCGTGCCCGCGGCCGAGGGCGAGGCAGGCGTCCGCGGGTTCGATGGCCTGAGAACAGGTGCCGTCGCGCAGGGAGGCGGCGGCGGCGCAGACCCCGAGTTCCAGGCAGCGGGGCAGGGGCCAACCTTCGTGGAGCCCCAGGAGGATTCCGGCCGCGAGGGCATCCCCCGCGCCGGCGGTGCCCACGATCTCGGCCGCGGGCATCCTCACTGCGGGCTGCCAGTGGCATTCGCCGCCGGCGGAGCAGGCGACCACCCCTTCGGGAAAATGAATCACGACCCACTCGCGCACGCCCAATTGCAGGAGCCGCCGGCCCGCGGTGACGACCGCGGCCCGATCAAGGCCGGGCCCGCGGCCCAGAGTCAGCCCGGTGAGGTGCTCCGCCTCGTAGTCGTTGGCGAAGAGGACATCGACCTCCGGGAGTACCGGGGCGACGATCCGGCTGAACAGCTGGGGGCGGGCGCTGACGCAGTCGACCGAGGTCCGCAGGCCGGCGGCGCGGGCCCGGCGCAACACCTCGGCGGAGCGGGGGCGGCCGTCGCTGCCGGGGGCGTCGAGGGCATCGAGCAGCAGGAGGTAGGCGAGGTGGAAGTGCCGGGCGCGGCTGACCGCGAAATCAAAATGTTCCGGGGCGAGCAGCGCGCTGGCCCCCGGGTCGTGGAAGAAGGTGCGCCGGCCCGTGCCCTTCTCGGTCATCACGTCGGTGAAGCTCGTGGCTGCCGCTCGCGTCGTGTGGAGCTGGCGGTCGTCGATCCCGTGGGCGCGCGCGTCCGCGCGGATAGCCGCGCCGTCGGCGTCGTCCCCGAGGAGCGCCACCCCCTCGAGCGGGAACGGCGCCCCCAGCTTCGCGAGGTCCTTCAGGACGTTGTACGGTCCGCCGCCGTTCCCGGCGCTGCGGCCGAGGATGTGAGCGAGGCCGTCCTGCGGCGGCCAGGTGTCGATCAGCTTGACGTGGTCGATGATCCACGACCCCCCGGCGATGATCCCGCGGCGCATCGTTCAGCGGCGGTAGTGGGTGGACGTGGGGGTGAGCTGGAGGTCGCGCTGCAGCGGGCGCTGCGGCTTGATCCCGAGCTTTTCCAGCACGCCGTGGTAGGCCTTGACCGCCTCGACGGGCTCGAGCTCACCGTCGGTGATTCGGCGGAGGAACTCGATGAACGCGAGCGGGTGTTCCGAGAGGTTGATCTTGCGCCCGAAGAGCGCGACGCGCGCCCCGTACCGCTGGGCGTCATGGATGAGCTGGAACGCGTCGAGGGTGGTGCCGCTGCTGCCGCCGAGGATGCCGACGACGAGGCGGGGGTCGTAGGCCACCAGTTCCTCGAGCGGACCGGGACCGTTGTAGGGGATCTTCAGGAACACGGGCCGACCCGCGGAGGTGACGCCCGCGAGCGTGCGCACGATGTGGTCGTTGAGGAAACCGGGGACCTGGCCGGCCGGGATGCCCGGGTCGACGTTGGGGTTGAAGATCTCGAGGAAGTAGCGGAAGCGCTTCGCCTCGGCCTCGAGCCGGAAGGCGGCGAAGTCCTCCAGCGCGCGGTAATCCCAGTCGATGTTGTTGGTGAAGGTGATCGAGTAGAGGCCGAGGTCGGCGCCCGGGAAGGGCTGCGTGCAGTCCGCCTGCAGGCGCCCGTACTTCATATGCTCGATCGTCGCCGTGCGGAAGGCGCGGGAGGGTAGCGTGGGGTACTTGCCGCCGCGCACCACCCAGATGTCGCTGGTGTCGTTGGCCCGCGCCGCCGGGGTGATGGCCGATCCGCGGAAGAGGCCCTCCTGGATCGCCAGCTGCTCCACGTTGGAGGCGGAGAGGAGGACGATGTCCACGATGTCCTGCGCGATCACCGCGCGGATCTGGGCGCGGTAGTCAGCGAGGGACTTCCAGCAGGCCTCGGCCTCGCGGTGGCGTTCCGGGCGGCACTGGCCGGGGCCGGGCGCCGTGATGCCGAAGGCCATGTCCGCGTCCTTGGCGTCGGCGATGATGAAGTCCTGCCGGGTCGCCTGGCCGGCGTGGATCCGCGCCAGTTTCTGGTCGAGTCGCTTGGGGAGGCCCATTGGGTAGGCGGTGAGCCTCGCCGGCCGCGCGCCTGCTTGTCGAATCAGAAGCGGCGGGGCGGAGGCTTGCCGCAATCCCGGCGGCGGGCCCAAGCTCCGGCGATGCGTGCCCTGCTGCTCGTCGCCCTCGGTTCCGCCCTCGGAGGGGCGGCGCGGTTCCTGCTCGCGGGCTGGGTCGGCGCACGGCTGGGCGGGGCTTTCCCCTGGGGCACCGTGCTGGTCAACGTGAGCGGGTCCGCCCTCATCGGGGTGCTGGCGGCGCGCGAGGAGATTCTGAGCCCGGAGGCCCGTCAGTTCCTGATGGCCGGAGTGCTCGGGGGCTTCACCACCTTCTCCAGCTTCAGCCTACAGACCCTCCGGCTGGCGCAGGAGGGGGACTGGGCCCGGGCCGCGGGCAATGTCCTCGGGAGCGTCTGCCTCTGCCTGGCGGCAGTTGCGTTGGGTTACCGGCTGGCGCGGATCGGCTGAGGGCGGGGGGACGGGCGATCCGGCCGCGTTCAGGCGCCGGCCGGGCCGCTCCGCCACAGCCGCAACGGCACGTTGGCGAGGGCGATCAGGACGAGCTGGCTGGCGACGAAGGACGAGAGCGCCATGAAGGCCGCGTCGGTGAACCCGTAGCTGTGCAGGCCGACGCCGAGCATGTTCGTGCCGAACCAGCTCCAGGAGGTCACGATGTTGCCCCCGATGGCCAGGGCCATGAAGCCCCGTTGGCGGACAATGCCGCCCCAGCGCGCGTGCAGCATGATCGCGTTCCAGAGGACGATGATGAGGGCTCCGTTCTCCTTGGGGTCCCAGCCCCAGAAGCGACCCCAAGACTGGTCGGCCCAGATGCCGCCGAGGATCGTGCCCACGAAGTTGAACAGCGTGGCGAAGCAGGTGATCCCGTAGGTCATCCGGGTGAGCGCGTCCGCGGTGGGGCGGTCGAGGCCGCGGGTGAACAGGCCGCGGAGGACGTAGATGATTCCGAGGAAGCCGGCGAGGAACGTCGCCGAGTAGCCGGCGGTGATCACCACGACGTGGGTGGCGAGCCAGAAGTTCGAATCGAGCACCGCGCGCATCATCTCCATCGTGTCTCCGCTCAGCGAGAGGTGGTGCGCGATCACCAGCGTCGAGAAGCCGATCGCGCCGGCCGCGACGCTGCCGATGGCGTTGCGGTAGATCGCCTCGAGCAGCAGGCAGAGGCCCACGGCGCCCCAGCCGACGAAGAGGGCCGACGAGTAGAGATTGGTGACCGGCGGGCGACCCTCCAACCACATCCGGCAGGCGATGCCGGCGGTGGCCGCCACCCAGGCGACGGTGATGATCCAGAAGGCGGAACGGCCGAGGAGGGATGGCCAAATCAGCCAAGAGAAGAGGGCGACGAAAAAGGCCAGGGCGTACAGCACCGAGCTGGTGTAGAACGGCTGGGCCGCGTTGAAGCGCGTCTCGAGGTCACACTTCCGGAGCTTGGCCTCGAAGCGCTTGCTCAGGTCGGCGCGGAAGAGCTCCACCAGCTTGTTGAACTGCTCCGGCTTCTCCCCGTACCACGAGTGGGCGAACCCGGCGTAGGCGAGGGCGGCGGGGTTCACCGTGCCCACGCGGAAGGTCTCGAGCAGGGCGGCGCCAGCCGACTTCCAAGCCGTCAGGTCCGGATTGCCCGCGTCGGGCGGCACGACGAGGAAGGTCGTCGATTCCGCCATCACCACGAAGCGCTCCCCGATGTCGGTCATCGCCTTTGCGGCGGCCTCATCGTGGGGCTGCCCGGCCTGCTTGGCCCGCACCGCCTCGACCCCCGCCTTGACCTGATCCTGGAACTGGAGGAGTTCCCCGAGGAAGTCCGGCCGGCCCGGCGAGACGAACGCGTGACGGAGCCGCTGGTAGTGCACCAGGTTGCCGTAGATCTGGAGCACGCCGCGCTGAAACGGGGTGCGGACGGCGGATTCGACCTGATCGGCCAGCTTGGCCTGGCGCTGGAGCTCCGCGATCTTGGGCTCCAGTTGGCGCAGGGAAAAGCGCTTCTCGCCCTGGCCGTCGGACGTGCGCAGGTCGAAGATCGCGAGCACGTCGGGGTTGACGATCTCGAAGTGCTGGTAGGTGTCGGCCTTCGCGGGGCGGAAGGTCACGTCCAGCAGCCACTCGATGGGCTGCAGCCGGCGGCCGTCGGGGGTGGTGACGGTCTGGCGGCCCTGCAGCTGGAGCAGAGAGCTGCGGGCGACGGTGTCGAGGGGCTTGAGGCGCCCGTTGACGAGCACGGGCAGGCGCCCGAAGCCCTGGATGTCGTAGGCGGCAGGGTTGCGCGGGGCGCGCAGGGTGCTGGCCACCCAGGCGAGCACGAGGGCGAGGACGAGGAACGGGGCGGCCTTTTTCATGCGACGGCGGGGATGGGGCGGCGGCGCTTGGCGATGAAGCCGAGCAGGTGGATCGTGAACTGCCAGAGGAGGCCGAGCGTCATCAAGCTGCAGGCGATGTAGGGGATGAGCCAGCTGGGATTCCGGACGACCTGCAGGATGGTGACCTTGTCGTTCCCGGGCTCGAAGCTCGCCTGATAGAAGGTGTAGCCCGCGTAGCGCAGCGGGTTGTTCATGTAGATGAGAACTTCGCGGTCATCGGCGCCGCCGGGGGTCTGCAGCCGGATCCGGCTGGAGAAGTTCTTGGGGATCTCGGTGCCCGAGTACTTGTCGTGGCTGAACTTGAGCAGCGTCAGCGTGTAGTCCTTGTAGGCGCGGGTGAAGCGCAGGGCGATGGTGTAGTTCCGCCCGCCGTAGTCGAAGCGCTGAGGCGGCATCCGCGGGTCGGCGGAAATCATCCAGGTCCCGATGATGCCCTCGCTGCCAACGAGCTCGACGAACGCTCCGGGCAGGTTCCGCTCGTCCTGCTTGTAGGTGATGGGCAGGGGGGTGAGGTCGACGTTCATCCCGATGCCCTTGGTGGCCTTGATCGCCGCGGGCGAAGCGGGCGTGCCGGCCTCGCGGTTGCGAATCAGCGAATTGGGATAGTAAAGGCGGGTGATGACCCGGAACGGCAGCTTCGGGTGCTGGATCGTCTCCCCGCGGGCCGCGATCGACTCGGGGATGGCCACCACTTCGTCGTGCTTGGGATCGGTGGTGTCGACGATGGCGAGCTCGTTCTCCCGGAAGCTTTCCGAGTAATTGCGCGGCTCCTCCTGACTGAGTCGCATGCTGAAGTCATCCTGCAGAATGCCGGTCAGCAGTTCGCCGATCAGGAGCAGAATCAGGCCCGCGTGGGCGAGCTGGATGCCGAGTTGCCGCAGCGTCGCCTTGAAGCGGTAGACGTGGCTCGCGATCAGGTTGATCAGGAGGAGCCCGCCGATGAAGTAACCTCCCGGGAAGACCGGCACCGGGATGTCGCCGAAGCGCGCGAGCACAAAGAACGAGCGGAAGTACTTCTCCTGGACCGCCCAGATGCCCAGGTTCACTTGGTCGAGGGTGGCCGCGAACACGAGCACCATCCCGAGGACGAGCAGGACGACGGTGAGGGTAAGGGAGGTGAAGAAATCCCGGAACTGGCGGGTGACGTCGTTCATTTCGCGGGGGCGGCCGGCTTGATGGTGGCGAGGAACGCGGTGAAGGCGGCCTTCTCGCGCGCGACGAGGGCCGCGGGGCCGGTGAGCTTGAAGAACCAGGTGGCACCTCCGTGGGGGATCATCGCCCCGAGGATGCGCTGGGGTTGGTCGCCGGTGCCGACGATGTCGACCACCGTCATGTGTAGGCCGTTGTGGTCCACGTGCTCGGTCGCGGCGCCGAAATCCGCCTGGGTGAGGGCGGGGAGCGAGAGTTGTCCGCGCCAGCGGTTCAGGTTCGCGAGGTCGCCGCCCACGTCGCCCGGGAAGGCGGTGATCGCGAAGTCGGCTTCGCCCTCCTGCCCCTTCACGGTGTAGCTGCCCTTGCGCATCGCTCCGGCGGGTTTGGCCGTCCACGCGGCGGGGGCGGTCCACGTCAACGGCGCACCGGAGGCGGTCGCGACCGCGGTGTTGGCCATGTCGCCCCCCGCCGGCGCCGGATTGGCCGCGGGAGTTGCGCTCGTCGCCGCCTTGGCCGCCGGATGTTGCTCCTTCGGGATCCGGTAAGTGGTAATCTCTTGCTTCTGGCAGCCCGGGGCAAAGCCGAGGACCAGCGCGAGCAAGCAGGGCGGGAAGACCTTCATAAGCGAGGGTAACTCGCGCGGTTAACGCAAAACTTCAACCCAATCCGGCATCCGTAGTTGCACCGCCCCGACCCGCCGGTTTTTCGCTTTGCCGGTCCGCGCCCGTCGGCCGATAACCACCCGATGAGGCAGGAGGTCCTTGGGGATTCCGCGGTCGTTTTCTCCCTCGGAGACGGCGCGGATCGGAACGTCGCCCGGCGCGTCCGCGCCGTCGCGGACCGCCTGCGCGACAATCTCCCCCCCGGGGTGCGCGAGGTCCTGCCGGCGTTTGGAAACGTCGCACTCTTTTTTGAGCCGGGGATGCCCCCGCCCGCAACTGAGGCTTTGGCGTCCCTGCTGGCGCCAGCGGCGGCGGGTCCGGTCGCCCTGGCGCGCCCGCGCGTCGTGGAGATTCCGGTCGTCTACGGCGGGGAGTCCGGCCCCGACCTGCCCGAAGTCGCCGCGGCCGCGGGCCTGTCCTCGGCCGCAGCCGTGGAATTGCACGCGGGCGCCGAGTATTTCGTGCGCGCCATCGGCTTCGCCCCGGGATTCCCCTACCTGGGCGGTTTGCCGCCCGCGCTCGCTCGGCCCCGACGCTCGACGCCCCGGATCCGCGTTCCCGCGGGTTCCGTCGGGATCGGGGGCGCGCAGACCGGCATTTACCCGCAGGCGAGCCCGGGTGGCTGGAACCTGATCGGGCGTTCACCCTGGCGCCTGTTTGATCCCCGCGACACGCCACCCGCGCGGTTGGAGGTTGGTGACGAAGTGCGTTTCCAGCCCTTGGCGGAGAGTGATTTTCCCCCGCCCGATGAGACGCCGGTAAAACCGGAGGGGCCCAGCATCGTGGTGCGGCGCCCGGGGGCGCTGACAACGGTCCAGGATCTCGGCCGCCCGGGGTGGCGGGCGAGTGGGGTTTCCCCGGCCGGGGCCGCGGATCCGTTCTCGCTCCGGATGGCCAACTTGCTGGTCGGTAACGCTGAGGGCGAGGCGGCGCTGGAGCTGACCCAGACGGGACCGGAACTCGAGTTTCCTGCTGGAGCTCTCGTGGCCGTCGGGGGGGCGCCAATCGACGGGCTTCCCTGGGGCCGTCCGATCTACCTGGCCCCGGGTTCGCGGCTGCGGTTGGGGGCCACGATAGGAGGACTGCGCAGCTACCTCGCGTGCGCGGGCGGCTTCGGGCTGCCGCGCGTGTTGGGTGGCGTTGGCACCGACCTGCGCGCGGGTTTCGGGGGACTTGCCGGCCGTGCCTTGCGCATGGGCGACTGGCTGCCCCTGCGGAGCGCGGGAACAGTCCGGGCTCCCGTGCGCTGGCACGTTGATCCGCGGCTCCGACCCACCGTCGAGGGAGAGGTCGAGCTGCGATTTTTGCCGGGGCCGGCCGCGGCGGAGTGGTCGGGCTGGGCGGAGCGCGCGTTCACGGTCGGAACGCGCTCGGACCGGATGGGGCTGCGGCTCGAGGGCGAGGCCTGCCCGCGGCCGCCGTCCGGGGGCTTGGATTCATTCCCCGTGATTCCCGGCACGGTGCAGGTGCCGCCGGATGGCCGGCCGATCGTCCTGCTGGCGGACGCGCAGACGCTGGGCGGATACGCCCGCCTCGGCCACGTCATCAGCGCGGATCTGCCCCGGCTCGGACAACTGCGTCCCGGGGATCAGCTGCGGTTCCGGGCGGTCGAGCTCGGGGAGGCGCGGGCCCTGCTGGCCGCACGGGAGCGCACGTTGCGCGAGCTGCGGCTCGGCCTGGAGGGGCGGCGATGCTGACCATCGACCTTAACTGTGATTTGGGCGAGGGTGGGGTGGCGGATGCGTCCCTGATGCCGCTCATCACCTCGGCCAACATCGCTTGCGGCGGGCATGCCGGGGACGACGCGACGATGGCCACGACGGTCCGACTCGCCCGGCAACACGGGGTGGGGTTGGGGGCGCACCCGGGGCACGAGGATCCGGTCCACTTCGGCCGGCGCGAACTGCCGGTGACGCCCGCCGCCGCGGCGGAACTCGTGGTGCGGCAGACCCGGCGGCTTCAGCGGATCGCGGCGGCGCAGGGTTCCGCGCTCGCGCACCTGAAGTTACACGGGGCCCTGTACAATCAGGTATCCCGCGACGCCGCGCTGGCGGAGGTGATGGTACGGGCGCTGGCGGACGCGTTTCCCGGACTACCCTTGGTCGCCCTAGCCGGGAGCGTGCTCGAGGAAACGGCCCGCCGGCACCTCGGTGCGCCCGTGCGCGCGGAGGCGTTCGCGGATCGTGGCTACGAGGTGGGGGGCAGCCTGCGGAAACGCGACCTGCCAGGCGCGCTGCTCCCGGATGCGGACGCGGCCGAGCGTCAGGCGCTGCAGATCATCTGTTCGGGCCGGGTCCGCACGTGGTCGGGCGCCGAGACCCCACTCTCCGCCGATACGCTCTGCCTCCACGGGGATGGTCCCGATCCGGTGGGCTTCGCGCTCCGGCTGCGGTCGGCGCTCGCCGCGGCGGGTGTCCGGGTCCAAGGTTTTCACGTGCCCCCCGCGTGCTGAATGTCGACTTCTCGGTCACGTACCCTCTCTCCCGCTGCGCCGGTGCTCCTGCTTACTGGATTCGAGCCCTTTGGCGGGGCGGTAACGAATCCCTCGCGGGATATCGTGCTGGCTTTGGACGGTACCACGGCGGCAGGGCACCGAATTGCGGGAGCGGTGTTGCCCTGCGTGTTCGGCGCGGCGCGCCGTGAACTGGCCCGCCGGCTGCGCCAACATCGCCCGACGGTGGTGGTATGCCTTGGGGTAGCCGAGGGTCGCGCGGGCATCACCCCCGAGAGGGTGGCGATCAACCTCGAGGATGCGCGCATCGCGGATAATGCCGGGGCCCAACCGCGGGATCGTCCCGTGGTCCGGGGCGGGCCAGCCGCCTACTGGTCCACGCTGCCGGTGAAGGCGATGGTCGCGGCTCTGGAACGGGAGCGCATTCCGGCCGCGGTGTCCCACTCTGCGGGCACGTTTGTCTGCAATCACGTGTTCTATGCGCTGATGCACGCGGTCCGGCGCCGCCGGGTCCGGGCTGGCTTCATCCACGTTCCAGCCGCGGTGGCGCCGCCGGGATCGCCGGTGCCCGTACTGCCGCTCGCCGCCCAGATCCGGGGAGTCGCGCTGGCCCTAAACGAGGCCGCCCGCCGGCGCCGGGATCTCCGGCGGGCGGGCGGCAGCGAACACTGAGCGCGCTGGGTCGTGGCGTCCCTGGCGGGCCTCAGTGGGCGAGCAGCCAGCCGGGGTTCTCGCGGCCGAGGGGCACCGCGACGGGCGCGCCCGAAGGGACTAGCAGCCAAGCCAGGCGCTCGCCGGTGCCCGGGTGCTCCCAGAGGATATCCGAGCGGCCGTCGCCGTTAAGGTCCGTCGCGCCGGCTGGTTCCCAGAGCGCGCCGGGCCGCCCGAGACTCGCCCGACCTAGGGTCGCGGTGCCCCGCAGGAGCCAGAGCTGGCATTCGCCGGTCAGCAGGTTCTCGAGCAGCAGGTCCATGGCTCCATCGGCATTGAAGTCGCCGGCGCCCGCGATGTTCCACTCCACTGGAAGAGACTCCAGCGGCAGCAGCCCGTCGGCCTGTAGACCGTGGAGCGCCAGCACGGTCCGCTCGCCGGTGTCGCTGGCTTGGAACACCAGATCGGGCTGCCCATCACCCGTGAAGTCACCCGCGGCTGCGAGCTGCCACGTCGCGGGGATCTTGGAGAGACTCACCGTGCCGATCCGCTTCGCCCCCGCGACGAGGTGAATCTCCGCGGCGGCCGCGGCCGAGTGCTGCCAGACGAGGTCGCCGGCGCCGTCACCATTGAAGTCCGCCGCCGCCGCGAGACGCCACGCCTTGGTCGGTGCGGCCAGTTGGAGCTCCGCCTTGCGCGTGGGGCTCCCTTGCAACCAAGCCTTGGCGGCTCCGCTGGATAGGTGCTGGAAGACGAGGTCCGCCCGCCGGTCCGCGTTGAAATCGACCCGCAGCGTGTCCGCGAACGGACTAGGTAGCGCCGCCGCCACGGTAGTTCCGCTCGCGAGCGTGGTCTGGGTCTTCGGTCCCTTGGTGGAGGTGGTCGTCACCTTCAAGATGGCGCCCGCGCTCGTGATGGTTCCAGCGGAGTTGGTGACTTCGACCGCGTAGGTGCCGGCGTTCGCGGTCGTGACGTTGGTCAGCGTCAGGCTGGGGTTCGTGGCCCCAGAGAGATAGGTCTTGGTCACCGTGCGTCCGGACTTGACCTGCAAGCACCAGCGGTAGGTCGGGGCTGGGCTCCCGGTCGCGATCACGGTGAAGGTCACGGTCGCTCCCACGATCACGGTCTGGCCCACGGGTTGGCTGGTGATAACCGGGAGGGCCGGTGCGGGGCTCACCGTGATCAACGCCGTGGCGCTGGTCGCGCTCCCCGCGGAATTTTGAGCGACCGCGTAGTAGGCCCCAGCGCTGCCCGTGACCGCGTTGGCGATCCCGTAGAGTCCCCCGGTGGCGCCCGGGAGTACCACGCCATCCTTGTACCATTGAATCGTCGGGGCGGGATTCCCGCTGGCCGCCGCCTGCAGAGCTACGCTCCCACCCTTGATCACACTCTGGCTCACAGGCTGCAGGGTGAAGACCGGCGCGCCGGACGAGGTGGCGACCGTGAGGACCGCGGGCGCGCTGGTGGCGGTGCCGACGGAATTTGTGGCGGTGACGGT
>JAIXQE010000103.1 GCA_027485815.1 Opitutaceae bacterium | reverse complement strand
CGGCGGACGCGAGACGCCCTCCGCGAACAGCCAGCGCAGGCGCGCGTCGTCCGCGGACTCCGGGTGGCGCAGCGCACGCTCGGCGAACGCGCGGGCCGCCTCGACGAACTGCACATCGTTGAGCAGCACGAGCGCCTGCAGCGGCGTCGTGGTGGCGCCGCGCTCGATGGTGCAGACCTCGCGGTTGGGCGCGTCAAACGCGGCGAGCGAGGGCGGCGGCGCCGTGCGTTTCCAGTAGGTGTAGAGCGAGCGGCGGTACAGTTTCTCGCCGCGGTCCTGCACGAACACCTGCGCGGTCGCGGGGGTGCTCCCGTAGTGGCTGACCTCGCGCCAGAGGTCGTAGGGCAGGTACGGGTTCACGCTCGGACCGCCGATGCGCGGCACGAGGAGGCCGCTGACGCGCAGGGCGTGATCGCGGATGAACTCCGCCCCGAGGCGGAAGCGCGGGCCGCGGGCGAGCAGTCGGTTGCGAGGATCCCTTTCCAGCTGCTCCGGCGTGGCGGCGGCCGATTGCCGGTAGGTCTCGCTCGTGACCAGCAGCGTCAGCAGGCGCTTCACGTCCCAGCCGGAAGCGACAAAGTCCAGCGCCAGCCAATCGAGCAGCTCGGGATGGCTGGGGAACTCGCCCTGCGTGCCGAAATCCGCCGGCGTGGCGACGAGCCCCGTGCCGAACAGGAGGCGCCAGAGCCGGTTCACGGCGACGCGCGCGGTGAGCGGGTGGCCCGGCATCACGACCCACTGCGCGAGCCCGAGGCGGTCTTCCGCGGCGCCGGGCGGCAGTGGCGGGAGAAACGCGGGCGTGCCGGGCGTCACCACCTCCGTGGGCTGCGCGTAATCGCCGCGGTGCAGGATGCGCGTCTCGCGGGGCTTGTCCGCGACCGCCATCACCATCGTGGAGAAGGGCTCGGTGAGGCTCGCGAGCCGATCCTCGAGGTTCGCCAACTCCACGCGGCGCGGGGCCAGCTCGGCGGCATGCCGGGCCGCGTGGGCCCAGAGCACGGCCGCGACCGCCGGGTCGTCCTCGCCGCCCGGCCGCCCGAGGGCGGCGACCACCGGGGCCGGCAGGTCCGTGCCGTCGTCGGTGCCGGTCGTCACGAACAACTCGACCCGTTCCGGCAGCAGCGAACGGCCGGCGCCGAAGTTGAGCTGTACGTTGAGATGGGGCGTCTCCGCCGGCCGCAGCGGGCGCGCGAGGGTCGCGGTGAGGTGCACGGGGCCGGTGGCCGCGAGATCGGGCGACCAGCCATCGTCATTGCGCGGATCGAGACAGCCCGCGGGAAGATGCGCCGGATCCCAGGAACTCGCCGTGACCCCCGCGAGGGCGCGGACCTGGTGCAGGTCGATCTGGTCGCCGGGCACCGCCCCGGCGGAAACCGCCAGCGCAGTCAGGCGGAACGTGCCCTTGAAGTCCTCCGCGGGGGCGGCCGCCTTGCCCTTCCCCTTGGCCTTGGCGGCCGCAGCGCCGCGCATGACCGGCCCGCGACCCCAGCCGCCGCCCGGCAGGTCGGGCGAAGGCGGGATGACGACGCGCACGCCGGTCACGGGGCCGGGAACGCCGGTGAGGTCGACCGCAAGGTCGATGGCGGCGAGGTCGCCGGCCTGCCGGATCACGACCACGCGGCCGTCCTCGACGTCGAGATCGGAGCGATTGGGCGTCGAGACCTGGCGGATCTTGACCGGGTGCACGGCGAAACCCTCGCCGCGGCGGGCGAGGCGGGCGCGCTCGCGTCCCGCCCAGGCCCGCAGCACGGCGGGATCGGGGCGCGCGAGCGATTCCCGCAGGGCGGCGACGCGGGCGCGCAGTTCCGCTTCCTCCCCGGTGCGCAGGACCGTGCGCAGGGCGCGGGCGGGGCCGGCGTTGACCCCGGCGTTGCCGTCGAGGCCGCGGTCGCCGAGGCGGTTGTAATAGGCGAAGAGACGGTAGTAATCGCGCGCCGAGACCGGGTCGTACTTGTGGTCGTGGCACTGGGCGCAGGCGAGCGTGAGCCCGAGCACCGCCTCGCCGAGGGTCTTCACCCGGTCGGCGTTGTAGTTGACCAGGTTCTCCTCGGGGATCGTGCCGCCCTCGTGGGTCGTCATGTTGTTCCGCTGGAAGCCCGAGGCGATGAGCTGGGAGTCGGTGGCCCCGGGCAACTGGTCGCCGGCGAGCTGCTCGATGAGGAAGCGGTCGTACGGGAGATTGTCGTTGAAGGCTTGGATGACCCAATCGCGCCACAGCCACTGATGGCGGCCGCCGTCGATCGAGAAGCCGTTGGTGTCGGCGTAGCGGGCGGCGTCGAGCCAGTCGACCGCGAGGCGTTCGCCGAAGTGGGGGCTGGCGAGGAGACGGGCGACGAGGCGTTCGTAGGCGCGGGGGTCGCGGTCGGCGGCAAAGGCCTCGACCTCGGCGGCGGAGGGAGGCAGGCCGGTGAGGTCGAGCGTGACGCGGCGGATCTGGGCGCGGGCGTCCGCAGCGGGCGCGGGGGCGAGACCCTCCTGCCGGAGGCGGGCGCGGACGAAGGCGTCGACCGGGTGCGCGGTGCCGGCGGGCACGGGCGCCGCGCGCGGCGGCACGAAGGCCCAGTGTTCCGCATAGGGGGCGCCGGCCTCGATCCAGGCGCGGAGCGTCTCCCGTTGGGCGGGGGTGAGGGACTTGTGGGCCTCGGGCGGCGGCATCACCTCGTCGGCGTGCGGGCTGATCAGGCGCTGCCAGACCTCGCTGCCGGCGGGATCGCCGGGCTTGATCGCGGGGCCGTTGGGGCGGGGCGCGAGGGCCTCGGCGGCGACGTCGAGGCGGAGCTTGGCCTTGCGGCCGGCCTCATCGAAGCCGTGGCAGGCGAAGCAGTTCTCCGCGAGGATCGGCTTCACGTCGCGGTTGTAGTCGAGCGGCGTGGCGGCGGCGCACGGGAAAGCGACGGCGAGCGGCAGGGCCAGGAGCAGGCCGGGCCAGCGGCGGGGAGGGCGGGGGGGCACGGGGTCGGGGTTCACCAGCGGAAGAAGCGGTAAGGATCGTCCCATTCCTCGGGGACGTCGAGATAGAGTCCGCGCAGCCACCGCTTGTCCGCGGCGGGCGCCGCGACCGGGCGGGCAAGGTGCTCGAGCAGCGGCGTGCGCGCCTCCGCCCCGAGGTTGGCGAGCAGCCGGGAAGTGGCGTAGGCGTGACGCCGGAAGTTGGCGCGGAACTGCTGGAGGCGCCGCGCGTCGCCCCACGGGACGAGTTGCAGCAGCGCGACCCGTTCGTTGGCGGCGGACGCGATCACCCCGCGGGCGAACGCGGCCCCGGAGGTGACCAGCGGCCCGGGCCGGGGATCGCGGTCGTGCAGGTCGGCGGGACCGATCCCCGCGAAGGGGGAACCCGCGGGGAAAGGCGCGAGGGCCGGGGCCAGGAGTTCCCCGCTCTCCAGCTTGAGGCCGGGGACCGGCAGGACGAGCGCGTCGGCGGACCCGAGGCCGAGCCCCGCGATGCGGCCGCCCGCCTGCAGAAAACGACTGAGTTCCGCCGCGCCGCCCCGGAGGACCGTGCCCGCCCCCGGACCAAGCACGAGCAACCGGTCACCGGCGAGCGTACCACCGCGGTAGGACGACACCGAGAACCCCGCGGCCTCCAGATGCCGCCGGCCCTCGTCGGCCCCCGCGTAGGCAATCGCCCGGCGCGGCGCCGGTCGCCAGGCCGCGACGTGCGCCAGCAGTTGGCCGGCAATCCGGTCCGCGGCCGGGTCCGCCTCGGAGCGGCCGGAAACGTCGAGCTGGCAAAAGACCACCAGGCCGCTGCCCTCGCGATACTCGAGCAGCGCCGCGTACTGCAGGCCGAAGCCCCCCTCGACGACCGGGAGGAAGTCGCCCCGCGCCGGCTTCTCGATCACCACTGAGGCCACGTTGCCGCGGTTGCCCGCCCGCCAGACGCGGGTCGTGGTCAGGCCGGCCCACGTCACGGTCGGACCCAGGCCGGGCTTGATCACCGGTTCGAGCCGCGGCGGCAGGAGCGTCGCCTCGCCGCGCCAGGATGCGAGGTGTTCGGCGGCGAGGCCGGCCAGCGCCGGATGCCCCGCCACCCGTGGGAAGACCTGGCGCAGCCCGGGGCTGGCGACGCGGAAGCCAAAGCGGCCCTCCAGCACCTCCGCGCTCTGCTCGAAGCAGAGCACCCGGAGCCCGCGGCGCACCCGCGTAAAATCCGGTGTCTCGCCCACCAGTCCGATCGCCTCGCGCCCAATCACGAGGACGTCGATGTCCTCCAGCGAAGCGCGCGGCGTCAGCGTCCGGAACGGCACGCCGAGCCGGCGGAGGAGCGCCGCCGTGTGGCCCTTCGGATCCAGCAGGCCGACGCGCGCCGCGGGCGTGGGCGGAGGAGACGCAGGGGCCGCGGCGATGACGTCGAGCGTCAACGCGTCGTCCTGCACCTCCCCGCCGGGCAGGCGCGCGCGCAGGGTGAGGGTGCGCCGGCCGGGCGGCAGGTCGGCCGGCAGCGGCAGCCGCACCGGGACCCGGACTTGGCCGCCGACCGGGACTTCGACCGTGCTCGCGCCCGCCAAGGTCCCGGGAAGCTCGGCGGACCACGTGAGTTCGGCGCGCACCGGCAGGCGGCCGTTGTTGAACACCACCGCCTGCTTTTCGACCGCCTCGCCGACCGTGAAGACGTGGTCGCGGCTGGTGGGGGCCCCGGGTTTGCCCGCGAGGACCGCGAGCACGGGGCGCAGTCCCCGCAGGAACGCGTGCCCGGCCTCGGTCGGCTCCCAGTCCTCCCACGCGTAGGCGACGTCGGGGCGCTCGAAGCG
>JAIXQE010000208.1 GCA_027485815.1 Opitutaceae bacterium | reverse complement strand
TTCGCCCGCCAGGTCGACGCGATGCTCGCCGCCCCACAGTTCGGGGAACGCTGGGGCCGGCGCTGGCTCGACGTCGCCCGCTTCGCCGAGTCCAGCGGCGGCGGCCGCACCCTCCTGTTCAAGGATGCCTGGCGCTACCGCGACTACGTGATCGACGCGGTCAACCGCGACCTGCCATTCGACGCGTTCATCCGCGAGCAGCTCGCCGGCGACCTTCTCCCCGCGGCCGATCCCGCCGAGCGCGCCCGCCGCCTCACCGCCACCGCCTTCCTCACCCTTGGGCCCACCAATTACGAGGAACAGAACAAGGACCAGCTGCGGATGGACATCATCGACGAGCAGCTCGACACCCTCGGCAAGGCGTTCCTCGGGATGACCCTCAGCTGCGCCCGCTGCCACGACCACAAGTTCGACCCGGTCACCCTGCGCGATTATTACGGCCTCGCCGGGATCCTCCGCGGGACGCACACGCTGCATAATTACACCGACAACGTGGCCCGCTGGGTGGACGCGCCGCTGCCGCTTCCGCCCGCCGAGGAGCGCGCGGTCGCGGAGCACGAGGCCCGGGTCGCCGCCCTCGAAAAAAAAGCCGCCCGCCTCCGCGCCGCCGCCCGCGCCCCCGCCGCGAAGAATCCCCGCTCGCTCGCGCCCGCCGAACTGCCCGGCCTCGTCCTCGACGAGGGCCAGGCCCGCGTCGTCGGCGCCTGGAAGTCTTCCCGCACCACGCCCGGCTACGTCGGCGAGGGTTACCTGACCGACGACAACGAGGGCAAGGGCGCGAAGACCATCACCTTCACGCCCGCCCTGCCGCAGTCGGGCCGCTACGAGGTACGGCTCGCCTACACCGCCGCCGCCAACCGGGCCTCCAACGTCCCCGTCACGATCCTCCACGCCGACGGCGAGGCGACGGTCACCGTCAACCAGCGCACGGCGCCCCCCGCGGGCGAGCGCCTGCTGTCGCTGGGCCAGTTCCGCTTCGAGCAGGACGGCCAGGGCTACGTGCTGATCTCCAACGAGGGGACCGACGGATTCGTGATCGTGGACGCCCTGCAGTTGCTGCCGCTGGATGCGCGGGGCGAGGGGCCCGGCGCCGTGGCGTCCCGGGCGGACCCCGCCGCCGCCGAGCGCGCCGCCGAGCTGCGCCGCGTCGAGGCCGAATTGAAGCAACTGGCGGCGTCCGGCCCGCGCCGGCCGCTGACGATGAGCGTGCGCGAGGCGGCCGGGGAGATCGGCGACACCGAGATCCGCGTGCGCGGGATCGCGCGCAACCTCGGGCCCAAGGTGCCGCGCGGCTTCCTCGCCGTCGCCCACCGCGGCGACGCCCCCCGCTTCCGACCCGACGAGAGCGGGCGCCGCGAACTGGCTGACTGGATCGCGGACCCGGGGCACCCGCTCACGGCCCGCGTCACCGTCAACCGCATCTGGGCGTGGCTGCTGGGCGAGGGCCTGGTGCGCACCGTGGACAACTTCGGCACCACCGGGGAGCCGCCGACCCATCCGGAGCTGCTGGACCACCTCGCGTTGCGGTTCACGGCGGGCGGCTGGTCGGTGAAGGCGCTCGTGCGGGAAATCATGCTCTCGCGCGTCTACCAGCTCTCCTCGGTGCCGCCGGCCGGCGCGGGGGAGCGCGACCCCGCGAACCGGCTGCTGTCGCACGCGCATCGGCGGCGGCTGGAGGCGGAGGAGATCCGCGATGCGCTGCTGTGGGCGGCCGGCCGGCTCGACCCCGCTGTGGGCGGGCCGAACCTCGGCGCGACGCCGCCGGCGAGCGAGTACGGGTTCGTCTTCGCGGACGTGCGCCGGAGCATCTACACGCCCGCCTTCCGCAACCGGCGCCCGGAGCTCTTCGAGGCGTTCGACTTCGCTGACATCAACGCGCCGCTCGCCCGCCGCCACGCGACCACGGTGGCCCCGCAGGCGCTCTTCCTGCTGAACCACCCGTTCGTGATCGAGCAGGCGCGCCACGCGGCCGGGCGGCTCACGCGGGAGCTGCCCGCGGCCGGTGACGACGCCCGTTTCGCGCACGCCTGCCAACTCATCCTCGGCCGGCCGCCGCGTCCGGGCGAGGTGGCCCTCGCGCGGGGATTCCTGGGCGGCGCCCCCGCGGGCGAGCCGGCCGCCGCCGCGTGGGCGCAGCTGGTGCAGGCCCTCTTCGCCAGCGCTGATTTCCGGTACCTCGAATAACCCCGCCGATGCACCCTCCCTTGCCCCTTTCCCGCCGCCAGGCCCTCAGCCGGGTCGCCTGCGGCTTCGGTTTCCTCGCCCTCGCCGGCCTCGCGGCCCAGACCACGGGCCGCCCCGCCAACCCCCTCGCCCCGCGCCCCGGCCACCATCGCCCGCGCGCCAAGCGGGTCATCTTCCTCTTCATGGGCGGCGGCGTGAGCCACCTCGACAGCTTCGACTACAAGCCGGCCCTCTACGCCAACGACGGGCGGATGCTCGAGTTCCTCGACCAGCGCGCGATTGCCAAGACCGGCGCCGGCGCGACCGGGCGCGTGATGAAGCCGCTCTGGGAATTCCGCCAGCGCGGCCAGAGCGGCCGCTGGGTCTCGGAACTCTTCCCGCACCTCGCCCGCCACGCGGACGACTACTGCGTGGTGCGCTCGATGCACACGGAGGGCGTCGCCCACGGCCCCGCCACGCTCTTCCTCCACACCGGCGCCACCAACCAGCTGCGGCCCTCGATGGGCTCCTGGGTCACGTACGGGCTCGGCGCCGAGAGCGAGAACCTGCCCGCGTTCGTCTCCCTCAGCCCGACCCTCGCCAACGGCGGCCCGCGCAACTACGGCAGCGGCTTCCTCCCCGCCGTGTTCCAGGGCACCGCCCTCGGGCGCGCCGGCCAGAAGGCCGCCGAGGCTGCCTTCCGCCACGTGCGCCACCCGGACCTCGCCCCCGCGGCGCAGCTCCGCCAGTTCGAGCTGATCCGCGCCCTCAACGGCGACCAGCTCCGCGCCCGCCCCGGCGACCGCGAGCTCGAGGCCCTCGCCCATTCCTACGAGCTGGCCTGGCGCCTGCAGAGCCACGCCCCCGACGCGCTCGACCTCAGCCGCGAATCCGCCGCCACGCTCGCCCTCTACGGCATCGGCGAGGAGCCCACGGACGACTACGGCCGCCAGTGCCTGATGGCCCGCCGCCTCGCCGAGTCCGGCGTCCGCTACATCCAGGTCAACTACTCCGACAACACCAACAACCCCGCCTGGGACCAGCATTCCAACATGCCCAAGCACCTCGACCACGCGGTCCGCGTCGACAAGCCCGTCGCCGGCCTGCTCACGGACCTGAAGGCGCGCGGGCTCCTCGAGGACACGATCGTCTGGTGGGGCAGCGAGTTCGGCCGCACCCCCTACGCCGAACGCAACGGCACCGGCCGCGACCACAACCCGACCGGCTTCTCCGTCCTCCTCGCCGGCGGCGGCTTCAAACCCGGCTTCGCCTACGGCGAGACCGACGAGTTCGGCCACTTCGCGGTCGAGAACAAGGTCCACATGCACGACCTGCACGCGACCATCCTCCACCAACTCGGCCTTAACCACGAGCAGCTCACCTTCCGCCACGACGGCCGCGATTACCGGCTCACCGACGTCCACGGCCGCGTGGTCCACGACCTCCTCGCCTGACCGCTCCCCCGATGCGCCTTGCCCGTTTCCTCTCCGCCCTGCTCCTCGCCGCCGCGCCGCTCGCCGCCGCCTCCCCGCACGACCAGTCCGGGGTGCCGCTGGAGGTCGACGCCCCGCGCCCCGGCCTCGCCAAGATCGTGCTCCTCGCCGGCGCCCCCAGCAGCAAGCCGATGGCCCACGAGTATTTCGCGGGCTGCGCGCTGCTCCTGGAATGGCTCCGGCTCCAGCCCGGCGTCTGGCCCGTGATGGCCCGCGGCTGGCCCCGCGATGAGCGCATCCTCGAGGGCGCCCGCGCCGTGGTTTACTTCGGTGACGGCGGCGGCAAGCAGCCCTTCGCGGAGCCCCACCGCTGGGCCGTCCTCCGCCGCCTGCTCGACGGCGGGGCCGGCCTCGTCCTGCTGCACCAGGCGATGGACTTTCCCGCGGGCCCGGACGGCGCCGCGATCCGGGGCTGGCTCGGCGCGGTGTACCACAGCGACATCGGCAGCCGCGGCCACTGGGACATGGAGTTCACGGACATCCCGGCCCACGAGGTGACGCGCGGCGTGCGGCCCTTCGCCGCGCCCGCGGACGGCTGGCTCTACAACCTGCATTTCGCGCCGGCCGGGGTCACTCCGCTCCTGCGCGGGACGGTGCCCGACAAGTCCCGTTCCACCGCCGATGCCAAGCGCCACGTGGGCCGGGCCGAGGTGATCGCGTGGGCGCACCAGCGGCCGGAAGGCGGCCGCGGCTTCGGTTTCACCGGCGCCGACCTGCACCGCAGCTGGACCTACCCGAGCCAGCGGACCCTCGTGCTCAACGGCATTTTGTGGAGTGCGGGTCTGCCCGTGCCCGCGGGCGGCGTGCAGGTCGACCTCGATCCCGTGGCGCTCGAGCGCAACCTCGACGACAAGCCGGCGCCGGCCCCCGCGAAGCGCCCGGCGAAGGCCGCGGCGAAGACGGTGACCAAGGCCGCGCCCTGAGCCGATCGCCGGCTGCCCGCCTCCGCCCGTGGGTCCCGTTCCCCGCCGCCGTTTCCTCGCCGGTTCGGCGCTCGCGCTCGCCGCCCGCGCGGCGCCCTCCCCGGGTACCCTGCGGATTGGGCAGATCGGCACCACCCACGCGCACGCCGCCGGGAAGCTGGCCGCACTCCGGCGTCTGCCGGAGCACTTTGAGATCGTCGGCGTCGTCGAGCCGGATCCGGCCCGGCGGGCGGCGGTCGCGGACCAGCCCGCGTACCGCGGGCTGCCCTGGCTCACGGAGGAGGCGCTCTTCGCGACCCCGGGCCTGCGCGCGGTGGCGGTGGAGACGGAGGTCGAGGACCTCGTGCCCACGGCGCGGCGTTGCGTCGCGGCCGGCCTCCACGTCCACCTCGACAAGCCCGCCGGTCCCTCGCTGCCGGCGTTCCGCGAACTGCTGGCGGCGGCGGGGGCGCGCGGCCTCACCGTCCAGCTCGGCTACATGTTCCGCTACAACCCGGGCTTCGTCTTCCTGCGCCGGGCGGTGCGGGAGGGGTGGCTGGGGGACATCACCGAGATCTCGGGCGGCATCGGCAAGCTGGCGGACGCCGCCGTGCGCCGCGACGCCGGGCGCTTCGCCGGGGGCGGGATGTTCGAGCTCGGGTGCCATCTCATCGACCAGGTCGTCTCCCTGCTCGGTCCGCCCGCGGCGGTGAACGGCGTGTCCCGCCGCCTCGGGCCGCCGGGCGACCCCTTTGCCGACAACCAGCTCGCGCTCCTCGAATACCCGCGGGCGCTGGTCACCATCCGATGCAACCACACGGATCCGCTGGGCAATGAGCGCCGCTGGTTCGCGGTGACGGGCACGCGGGGCACCGCCGAGTTGCGTCCGCTCGAGCCGCCGCGCCTGCGGCTTGGCCTCGCGCAGGCGCAGGCCGGGTTCCAGCGCGGCTTTCAGGACGTCGAACTGGCGCCGTCCCCCGGGCGGTACGATGGGGAATTCCTGGACCTGGCGGCGGTGATCCGCGGGGGCCCGCCCCTCGCGTGGGACGCGGCGCACGACTTGGCGGTGCACGCCGCGGTCCTGCGCGCGTCGGGGATGGCGTGAGCTCGCGCGGCTCAGTCCAGCGGCTGGGGTTCGAAGTCGGACGGGCTGACCCAGCTGGCCTGCAGCTTCTCGCCGCGCCGGTAGCGCTCGTAGAAGCCGACGTGCGCCGCGTTGGAGTGCAGGTAGCGGTCGAAGACCTCCCCCTGGCCGAACATCCGCGGATCCCCCTGCGCGCGGAGCCGCTCCTGCATTTCCCGTTGCAGTGCCGTGCGGCTCGCGGCCCGGGCGGGATCGGCGGCGAGGTTGCGCACGCAGTCCGGGTCCGCGCGCAGGTCGTAGAGCTCGACCGGCGGACGCTTCCCGAAGCAGAGGTCCCAGAAGGGATCGCGGCCCGCGCGCCGGCGCGCCTCCAAGATGAAGGTCTTGGTCGGACTCGCGTCGACGTTCAGGTAACCGGTTTCCGGGTTGCCCGCCGGCCAGCGGGTCGGCTCGAAGTTCTCGAGGTAGAGCAGCCCCGCCTTCACCAGCCCGCGGATCGGGTAGCCGACGTCGTTCGGCCGGCCGACGTCGTGGCGCTCCATCCCGACCAGCGCGAAATCCCGGCCCGGGATGACCTGCCCGGAGCGGTCACTGCGGAAGATCGGGGTGAGGCTGACGCCCGCGAACTCCGCCATGCCGGCGCGCTCGCGGCTCAGGCCCGCCACCTCAAGGAAGGTCGGCGCGAGGTCCACAAAGCTCACGTGGTCGTCGATCACGCGCCCGCGCCCGGCGATGCCGGCCGGCCAGCGGATCGCCAGCGGGACGTGGTTCGAAAAGGCGTAGGCGGTGCCCTTGCCGCGCGGGAACGGCATCCCGTGGTCGGAGGTGACGACGACGAGGGTGTTTTCCAGCAGGCCGCGGGCGGCGAGGGTTTCCAGCATCCGGCCGAGGTGGCGGTCGAAGTGCTCCACCTCGTAGGCGTAGTCCAGGATGTCGTGGCGGACGGTCTCGTTGTCCGGCCAGAAGGCGGGGACGCGGTCGACGTCCTCGAGGCGGCGGCCGCCCTTCTTGACGCCGGAGCCGAACTCGTAGCCCCGGTGGGGTTCGATCGCGCCGTACCAGAAGGCCCAGGGCTGGCCCGCGGGCGCGGCGGCGAGGAAGTCCGCGAAGTTCGCGGCGTAATCGGCGTTGCCGATGCCGCTGGTGGGCGGCGCCGCCTTGCGGGCGTTGAAGGCCGGGCCGGTCATCTGCCGCGGCCGTCCCGCGGCGTCGCGCGCCACGCCGGGGCCCCAGCCCTTGGTCGTGTGGCCGACGAACCAGCCGTTCTCCGCGAGGGCCTCGCCCCAGCCCTTGAACTCCGGCGGGAAGAAGCAGAGGTGGTTCGCGGCCTCCTTCAGCTGCCACGAGTTGCGGCCGGTGAGGATCGCGGCGCGGGAGGGCGCGCACTTGGCGTTCGGGGTGTAGGCGTGGCGGAAGAGGAGGCCCTCGCGCGCGACGCGGTCGAAGTGGGGCGTGCGGACCCAGGGCGTGCCGTAGGCACCGGCGTGCGCGCCCCAATCGTCGGCGATCGCGAACAAAATGTTGGGCGGCGTCGCGGGCGCGGCGCCCCGCACGAGGGGGGCCAGCGCGAGGAACACGAGGGGCAGCAGCAGGGTGGGGCGCATCCCCGCACCGTGGCGCGCCGACGCCGCGTTGTGAACCGAAATTCCCCGGCGCCGGCGGGCCGCCCGGCCGCACGGGGTGGGGCCGACATCGGCCTTGCGTTCGCGATTGCCGACGTTGGCTTCCCGGGATGCTCCGTCGCTTCCTCCCCCTAGCCCTCGGGTTGGCCTCGCTGCTGTCCGCGCAACCGGTGCCGCCCGCGCAGACCTATGTCGCGGATCTCGCCGAGACTCCGTTCCGCGCCCCGGCGGACGCGGCCTTCAACCTCGGGGCCAGCTACACGCTCGAGGGCTGGTTTCACCTCACCGCGAACACCCCCTACGCCTGGTTGCTGGGCAAGGGTCTCGAGGCCTCCGGCGTCGACCCCTTCATCGGGTACGCGCTGCAATTGAACCGGACGGGAACCCACCTGCTTTTCGCCGCCTCCACCGGCGTGGCGGGAAGCTACCGTGAGCTGGAAGCCCCGATCGTGATGCCCCTGCGCCGCTGGGTGCACGTGGCGGTCGTGGTCGAACAGGGCAACGTGAGCCTGTTCCAGGACGGCCGACTGGTTGCTGCCGGGCGCACAGCGGGCCCGCCGGCGGCGCAGACCGCGGTCACGTTCGGCGTCGGTCAGGCGTTCCTCGCCAACGGCGTGGTCAACTACTCCCGCCTCCCTGGCTTCGCGCGGCAGGTCCGCGTCTGGAACGTCGCCCGCACGGCCGCGCAGCTCCAGGCCGCCGCCGGCCAGACGCTGCCCGCTGAACGCGCGGGGCTGGTGGCGCTCTGGCCGCTCGATGACCAAGGGGTTGCCACCGCCCGCGACCTCTCCGGCGCCGGGCGCGCGCTCTCGGCGGTGGACAGCCCCCGTTTTGCCCGCCGGACCAGCGTCCTGGACAGTGGTCCCTACTTCACTTCCCGCGTCACCGAGGTGCTCGACCGCTCGCTCGACGCGGTCAACGAACCCCATCTGATCGACTTCGACGGGGACGGCGACCTTGACCTGGTGATCGACCAACTGGCGTGGCCGCCCACCTTCCCGGAGACCCGGAAGCGGCTCCGGGCCTTCCGCAATGACGGCGGCACCTTCGTCGACGCCACCGATGCCGTGCTCGGCAATGTCACGATGGTGCACCCGCGTGACTCGGCGGTGGCGGACTTCGACGGCGACGGGCGACCGGATCTGCTGATCATCGGTCACGGCACCGACACCGCGCCCTATCCGGGCGAACAGTCGAAGCTGCTGATGCGGCGCGACGGCGGTCGGCTCGTCGACGAGACCGCCAGCCGGCTGCCGGCGCGCATCTCGTTCACCCACAGTGTCAGCGTCGGAGACATCGATGGTGACGGCGACCCGGACCTGTATTTCGCGAACGTGTACGGCGGAGACGTTGGACCGCGTTTCCTGCTCAACGACGGTCGGGGATTTTTCACCGAGGCCACGGATCGCCTGCCGCGGGAGATCGCGAACCGGGGGGATGCCTCCGGTGGCCTGAGCTACACCGCTTCCGCCCTGGTGGATGTGGACGCCGATGGATTCCCTGACCTCGTGCTGGGACCGGGTGGGCGCCAGCAGAATGCGCTGCTGCTGAACGATCGCCGCGGTTTCTTTCGCGCGGTGGAGGGGTTCACCTTGCCGCCGAAGATTCTCGGTCAGGGCAGTACGACCGTGGGGATCACCGGCGCGGATTTGAACGGCGATGGCGCCCTCGACCTCGTACTCTGCACCACCGGCGGTTCCATCCGGATGCCGGACGGCAATCTCGTCGAGGGTTACAGCATAGCTGGACTGCAGATTTTGCTGAACCGGGGTGACGGGACGTTCTACGATGCCACGGCGGGATCCGGCATTACGTTCCGGCCCCAGGACGCGTGGGTCATCTGGGCCCGGCCCCGGGATTTCGACGGCGACGGGCGGGTGGACCTCTTCCTGACCCTGTTCACCCACGACAGCCCGGGTCGCCGTTGCCGGATCTTCCTCAACCGGGGCGCCGCGCGTTTCGTGGACGCCACGGAGAACTTCATTTCGCCACTGGGCGGAGGGGTCAACGCCTTGGCCGCCGCGGACTTCAATCGCGACGGGAGGATCGACATCGCCGAGGCCAGTGGTCGGCAGGTTGCGTTATCCCTGGGGACCAAGCTCCTCGACCGGGCCCTTTTCCTCACCACCCCCGACGAGCCCGGCCGGCTGTCCAACCTGAGCGTCCGCACGCGGGCGGGCACCGGGGACCAGACGCTGATCACCGGCTTCGCGCTGGGCGGCGGCGCGGAGGCGAAGCCGCTGCTGGTGCGGGTCGTCGGTCCGACCCTCGCGGCCTTCGGCGTCGAGGGCGTCCTCGCCAACCCGGGGGTCGAGATCGCGCCGCTGGGCGCCGCGCGGCTGGCGGGCAACGACGACTGGGGCGGGACGGCCGCGCTGCGGACGGCGTTCGCGGCTGTCGGGGCCTTTCCGCTCGCCGACGCGGCGAGTCGCGACGCCGCGCTGGTGTTCTCCCCGCGGCCGGGCGCGTACACCGCGACGGTGACCGGCGCCGAGGCCGGCTCCGGGGTGGCCCTGGTGGAGGTCTACGATGCGGGCACGGGCAACGCGCCCCGCCTGTCCAACCTCTCGGCGCGCACGTTGGTCGGCTCTGGGGCGGATGCGCTCTTCGCCGGGTTCGTGGTGAACGGCAACGTCCCGCGCCGCCTGCTGGTGCGCGCGGTCGGTCCGACCCTGGGGGCCTTCGGGGTCGGCGGCGTGCTGGAGGACCCGGTGCTCGCGCTGCGGCCCCTCGGCGCCGACGGGGATGTGGCGCGCAACGACGACTGGCGGGGCACGGCCGCGCTGAAGGCCGCCTTTGCGGCGGTGGGAGCGTTCCCGCTGGCGGCCGACACCAGCCGCGACGCGGCGCTGGTCATCGAGCTGCCGCCGGGCGCGTACACCGCCGCCGTTTCCGGCAAGGCCGGCGGCACGGGCGTGGCCCTGGTCGAGATCTACGAACTGCCCTGACAGTCGCCGGGGCAGCGGCGCCATTTGCGGCGAACCTGCTCCGGACGATCCGGCCGGAGGATGGCCACAAAAGGCACAAAGGGCGCTGGGCCCGGACCAGGCTCAAGGTGGCGTCCATAGACGCCGCGAAGGTTGCAGGGCGAGCGCTCGGAGGGGAGGAGCTCCGAGCCGAGGCTGCGTGGACTTCGGGGCCCGTGCGGTCGGAAGCGCTTTGGCTCGAACCCCCGCCTCGGCGGTTCCCGCGACTTGGCCCCGCGGCGTCTATGGTCGCCACGCACGGCTCCGATCCCGGATGCGACCCTTTGCGCCTTTTGTGGCCAACCTGCTCCGGAAGATCTGGCCGGAGGAGGGCCACAAAAGGCTCAAGGGGCGTTGGGCGTGGACCACGCTGATGGTGGCGTCCATAGACGCCGCGGAGGTCGCAGGGCGAGCGTTCGGAGGGGGGAGCTCCGAGCCGAGGCTGCGCGGACTTCGGGGCCCTTACGATTGGAAGCACTTCGGTTCGAGCCCCGCCTCGGCGCTTCCTGCCATTGAGCCCCGCGGCGTCTATGGACGCCACGCACGGCTCCGGCCGCGGATGCGACCCTTTGCGCCTTTTGTGGCCCACCTCCCCAGTCCGACGTTTGGTTTTGGACTGGGAGTACCGCTGCTCGCTCGGTCGGCGGCTCAGAACTCGCGCCGGACCCGCACCAGGCCGGAGATGCCGAGCGCGCCCGCGCCGTAGACGCGGTCGTCGAAGCCCAGCGCCCGGTGGCCCATCGCGGGCGGGCGCGCGTCGAAGACGTTCGTCACCCCGACGGTCACGGAGGTTTTCCGGAAGCCGCGGTAGGTGACGGACGGGCTGACGATCGTGAACACGTTTTCGCCCCAGCCGGCGGCGGTCCAGTTGTCGTTGAAGTACTTCCCGACCACATCGGCCACGACGCGTGCGCTCCACGCCCGATGGCTCCAGCTGAGGCTATAATTGTAACGCCACTCCACGTCGAAGGCCAGGCCGGTGTTGTCGAAGAACCCGCCGCCCGTGCCGGCGTCCGAGCCCTTCTTGAGCACCTGGCTGGCGGTGGCATCGAAGGTGAAGGTGCCGAGGCGCGTGTTGCGGAGCCCGTAGCGCAGCCCGTAGTCGAGGCCGCGGTACAGTTGGAAGCCCAGGTTGCCGGAGATCGTGCCGATGCGCGTGATCCGCCCGGGCAGGCCGTCCGCGCCGGTCGGCTCGCGGGTGATCTTGTCCGGGAACAGCCGCCGCCCCTCCGCGCTGAGCAGGTAGGACGCGCCGAGCGAGCTGATCTGGTTGCGGATCTTCACGTCGAAGTGGTCGACGCTGAAGCTCAGGCCCTTCACCGCTGGCACCTCGAAGACCGCCCCGGCGTACTGCACCTTGCCCTCCTCGGGCTTCAGGTCCGGGTTGCCGCCGACCGTGGACGGCATCTGGCGCGCGGCGTCGAGCGGCCGCAGCGGGTCGAGGAACGCGGTGGTGGTGACCGCGCTGGATTGCGGGGCGTAGAGCTGCCCGAGGTCGGGGGCCTTGAACGACTCGGAGTAGGAGCCGCGCAGCAGGACGCCGAGGAGGCGGTTCGCGGGCAGGCGCACCTTGGCCGCGACCTTCGGCTTGGTGGTCGCGCCGAAGTCGCTGTAGCGCTCGTGCCGCAGCGCCAGCTGGACGTCGAGCCAGCGCTGGACCGGCGCGGACAGTTCGGCGTAGGCCGAATGGCTGTCGCGGCCGCCGCGGTACGGGGTGGTGGCGGTGAAGCCGATGAAGTTGTTCGGCTCCGGGTTGGAGCTGAGCTCGTCGTGGCGGAATTCGTAGCCGGCCGCGACGCCGGGCTCGCCGCCGCCGCGCCAGGGCAGGCGCCGGAGTGTGCCGGTCACCGACGCGTCGAAGCTCAGGCTGTCGATCTTGCCGTCGAGCCCGCGCGAGCGGGTATAGAGCGAGCGTTCGAGGTCGGGGTTATCGGAGGGGCCGAAGGGGTTCCAGGCGGTGGCGCGTGTGGTGCCGTTGAGCGCGGCCTGCAGGTCGGAGGCCTTGATCAGGTCGGTGTCGCGCGTGGTCTCGTTGCGCCCGTAGCTGACGCCCGTCTCCCAGCTCCAGCCGCCCGGCGCGGTGCCGCGCAGGCCCGCCACCGTCGTGAGCGTGGTGCTGGCGACCTCGCGCTTCGGCAGGTAGCGCCCGCGGAAGGTGTAGGGGAACGAGGTCGCGGTGGGGGTGAGGGAGAGTCCGGTCGGGTTGTAGGGGTTGGTGGCGGGCAGGGTGATGCCGGCGAGCGAGTTGGTGAAGCCGTACGGCTGCAGGTCGTAGTGCGTGAGGCTGCGGCTGTAGAGGACGTTGGCGAAGCCGGTGACCCAGGGCTGGAACCGGCGCAGCAGGCTCGCGTAGGCGCCGCCGCTCTCGCTCGACGGGTAGAGCATCGTGACGTTCGCGAAGTCCTGGCGGTTCTCGTTGCCGAAGGCGGCCGTTGAGGTGCCGACGTACCGGAAGCTGGCCTTCGTCGGGTTGGCCACGCCATCCGGCCCCTGCACAATGTAGAACCCCGCCGCGGTCCCCAGCCCGGAGGCCGTCGCCTGCGCCGCAGTGAGGCTCAGGTACGAGGGGTGGTAGATGGTGCTGTTCTGGTTGATGCCCTTCGGGCCGAGATTGCGGTAGTCCGTGGTCTTGACCCCGTAGTCCTTGATGAAGCTGGAATTCCGGGCCTGCAGGGTGAATCCGCCCGTGATCTCCCAGCCGTCGCGCGCCAGCCCGGTGAACACGCTCACGGTGCGGCGCAGGGTGTCGTGCTTGAACGTGTTCGCGAGGGTGACGTCGACCGAGGAGCCCTCGTAGTTCTTCTTCAGGATCAGGTTGAACACGCCGGTGATGGCGTCCGAACCGTAGATCGCGGAGGCGCCGTCCTTGAGGTACTCGACGCGCTCGATCGCCGAGGACGGGATGCTGTTGAAGTTGAACACCGTCTGCGGCGTGCCGCTGGCGCTGTTGGTCAGCGCGTAGGGGACGGCGCGGCGGCCGTTGACCAACGAGAGCACGCGGTTCGAGCCGAGGCCGCGCGGGTTGATGGTCGCCGCCCCGGTGATAAAGGCGCCAGTGGTGAACTCGGAGACGCCGGTCGAGTTGTTGTAGGGGAGGCTCTGCATGAACTCCCCGAAGGTGGCGTAGCCCTTGTCCTCGATGGCGGCGGCCGAGAAGGTGACGACCGGCGCCACCGTCTCGGCGTCCAGCCGCTTCACGCGGGAGCCGGTGACCTCGAAGGCCTCGAGTTGCTGCGGGGCGGCGGGCGGTGGGTTCTGGGCGAGGGCGCTGGCGCCGAGGGCGAGGGCCGCGAGGGTGGTGCGGGCCGAGGAGGGGCGGACGGGTTGAGGGTGCATCGGTGCGTGGTGGTGGGTTCAGCCGGCCCGCGGGGGCGGCCGATGGCAAAGGAAAAGGGGCGGCGGATCCGGGCTGCGTTACGGCTACGCGGGCAGCCGCACGTCCTCGTCCGGGCAGGCCAGGCGTTCGATGTCCGCCCGCCGCGACGGGTAGGCCGCGGTCAGCGCCGCGCGGGTGCCGCCCGCGAAGCAGTCGGGGGTGAAGCCAGGGGCGAGCGTGCAGCCGTAGAGGGCGTAGAATCCTCCCGGAACCAGGTGGCCCGCCTGCCACACTCCGGCCGGCACCAGGTACTGGCTGCGGTGACCGCGGAGCGGATCGGGTCCGAGGACGATATCCTCCGTGGAGCCGTCGGGCCGCAGCAAAATCAGCCGCAGCGGATCGCCGGCGTAAAAGTGCCAGAGCTCGTCGCGGGTGAGGCGGTGGAAACGGGAGAGGCTGGGCGGATCCTCGCAGTAGAGTCCGATCATTGCGGTCGCGGCGGGCAGTCCCGGGGCGATCTCCTGCGCGGACCGGTAGGTTTGGGCGAAAAGGGTGCCTTCGATCGGCAAGGGCGTAAGGCGGTGCAGCTCGATCAGGCGGCGGATGGTCGGGTGCATCCCGTACGGTGCGTTGGGCGCCCGAGGCGGGCGAGACGGATCGCCGGTAACGCTGGGGACGGAGGCTCGCGGTTTGGTGTAGCCGGGGCGCGCCGCCCCGGTACTCGCGACGCTTCCGCTTCCGCGCAGCGCTTCGCGCAGGCTGGTGCCGCCCCGTGGGAGCTCGGGTACGTTCACTGCCCGTCCCTGCAGCCCGGTCTTGCTCGCGGCACGCGCCCGCCCTTCGCTACGGGCCCGTGTTTCGCCCCTTCCTGCGTGGCCTGCCCGCCTCCAGCTGACGCCTCCGTGCCCGCCCCGTCGCGCGAGGCCGGCCGCGCCTTGCTTGCGCTGACCGCCCTGCAGTTCATCGCCGCCGTCGACTTTATGGTCGTGATGCCGCTCGGGCCCCACCTGCTTGCCGCCTTGAACCTCGGCGCGCGGGACTTTGGCTGGCTCGTCGCCGCGTACACCTTGGCGGCGGGGCTCGCGGGCCTGCTCGTGAGCCCTTGGCTTGACCGCTGGCCCCGGAAACCGACCTACCTCGCGGTCTCCCTCGGTCTGGTCGCGGGCGCCGTGGCTTCGGGACTCGCCCGCGATTACCTCGTCCTCTTGGGTGCGCGCTGTCTAACGGGGGCGTGCGCCGGGATTCACGGCGGACTCACCCTCGCAATGGTCGCGGATGTCGTCCCGCCCGCGTGGCGCGGCCGCGCGACTGGCCGGCTGATGCTGGCCTTCGCCTGCGCCTCCGTGGCCGGGGTGCCGCTCAGCCTCGCCCTAGCCAACCACTCCGGCTGGCGCGCGCCCTTCCTCGGCCTCGCCGCGCTCGGCCTGCCTCTCGTCGTCCTCGCCGCCCGGATCCTGCCCGCCCCGGCCCGCCCTGCGCCGGGGCCGGCGCAACCTCCGCTCGCGCGCCTGCGGGGGACGCTCACCTTCCCCGCTCATCGGCGCGCGCTCGGGCTGACGGCGCTGCTGATGGCCGGTGCCTTCGCCGTAATCCCCTTCATCGGCACGGCCCTCGTCGCCAACGCCGGCGTGAGCGTGGCCCGTTTGCCGCTCGTGTTCATCGCGGGCGGATTGCTCACCCTCGGGGTCGCGCCACTCACGGGCAAGCTGGTGGATCGCCACGGGGCGGGCCGGGTGTTTCCGGTTGCGGCTCTCCTCTCGGCCCTTCTGCTCCTCGCGGTCACGCACCTGCCGGCCGTTGGCTTCGCGGTCGCCGCCCCGGTTGCGGCGGCCGTGATGGCGGCCAACGCCGGCCGGATGGTGAGCGCGCTGTCGCTCATCACGGCGAGCGTCGAGCCGGCCCGCCGGGCGGGTTTCCTCGCGGCCAACGCCGCGGTGCAGCATCTCGCGAGCGGTGCCGGAACCCTGCTGGCCGGACTGGTCCTCCAGGGTGGGGCCGGCGAGCCGCTGCGGTCGTTCGGGACCGTGGGGTTGGTCGCCGCGGGCGCCACGTTGGCGAGCCTCGCGGTGGGGGCTCGGATCCGACCGGTTGGCTGAAGCCGGACTTAGCGGGCGGGCGCGCTGTCCGCCGCCGCGGTGTACGCCGCCGCGGCGGCCCGCAAGTACCGGTCGAAGTCGGCGTGGGCGCTCGCCAGTTGCCGCACCGCCGTCCGCCCCAGCGCGTAGACCTCGACCTCGGTCAGCGCCCGGATTGTGGCCGCCCGGGGCACCTCCGCGAGCACGGCGAGTTCCCCAAAGTAGGCTCCCTCCCGCAGCACCTGCAGCCGCCGCGGCGGGTTACCCTGCAGGACCTCCACCTGCCCCTTGGTCAGGAAATACATCTCGTCGCCGGTGTCGCCCTCGTGCACCAGCCCCGTGCCCGCCGCGAGCGTGCGCGCCTCCAGGCACGGGATGAGGTCGCGCAGCAGCCCGTCGCCCGCAGCACGGAAGAAGGGCACGCGCTCGACCAATCCGGCCGTGATGGCCCGCATCCGCAGCAGATCGCGGTCGACCTTGCCCGGGCCCTTGTGCGGCAGCGCGGCGATCAGATGCACCTCCGCCGGCACCATGAACTCCGCCAACCGGCCCGCGACGAAGGCACGCAGCGCCTCCGCCTCCGCCCCGGATCCCGACTCCGGCACCACGTAGGCGTGCGGGACCTCGCCGCCCGCCGGCGCGGGCACCCCGATCACGCAGCACTCACGCACCGCCGGATGCGCCGCCAGCGCCGTTTCCACCTCCCGCGGCGCGATCTTCGCCCCGGTCAGGTACACGATCAGGTCCTTCCGCCGCCCCGCGAACCACAGGTAACCGTCCTCGTCGTAACGCCCCAAATCGCCGGTCCGGATCCATCCGTCCCGGAGCGTTTTCCGCGTCATCGCGGAATCGTTCCAGTAACCGTCCATGATCCCCGGCCCGCTCACCCACAACTCGCCGGTCGTGCCCGCCGGCACGTCGACGCCCTGCTCATCCACCACGGCGACCTGCATCCCCGGCGCGGGCAGGCCGATCGCGCCCGCCCGCTTGCGGCCGAACGGCGGGTTCATCGCGTACGGCCCCGTCTCGGTCGACCCGCATTGCTCGGTGACGGCGACGCCGGTGATCCGCGCGAACGCCTCCTGCAGCCGGACCGGCACCTGGTCACCGCCCGCCAGGCAGAGGCGCAGCCGGCTGAAGTCGCCCGTCGCGAAGGCCGGATCCGCCACCAGTTGCCCGATCATGCTCGGGGTGAGGGTGAAGAAGGTCTTGGCGGGCGCCCGCCGCAGCGCCGCGATGAAGTCCGGCACGCTGAACTGCCGCAGCAGGCTCACCCGACCGCCGACGAGGAGCGTGGGCAGCAGCTGGCAGCGCAGGGAGAGCGGCCGGGAAATCGGCCCCGAGATCAGCGTCACGTCCTCGGGCGTCAGCGTGACGCGCGCGAGGTACTTGCGGATCCCGGTGCCCAGCGCCCCGTGGGAGAGAACAACCCCCTTCGGCCGCGACGTCGTGCCGGAGGTGTAGATCATCACGGCGGGGCTGTCCGCCGCGGGCGCCGCGGAACCGGGTTCGCGGTTCGCGCCGAGCAAGTTCGCGAAGGGTCGGTAACCTCCCGGCGCGCCGTCCCCGACGGCCACTACGCGCGGGACGCCCCGGAGCGCGCCGGCCTCGGCGAGTCCGGGCAGGCGGCGGTGGTCGGCGATCAGCATCGCGGCCCCGCAGTGGCTGAGCGCGTGGCCGATCTGGAGGGGGTGGTACTGCGCGTCCAGCGGCACGACCACGAGCCCGAGCCGGAAGCCGGCGAGGTAGCACAGCACGGCCTCCGGGCCGTTGGGCAGCAGCAGCGCGAGCCGGTCGCCTTCCTCCAGTCCGGCGGCCCGCAGGCCCGAGACGAGGCGGCTGGTCTGCTGCTCCAATTCCGCAGCCGTCAGCCAGTGGCCGTCCGTTTCGAGGAGTGGCCGGTCCGGGGCGGCGGCCAGGGGTTGCCGGAGCAACTGGTGCAACATCCGGCGAGCAAGGGTGATTTCCATGGGGGGAACCAGCCGATTCCGCTGCCGCGGCCCGCGGCGGCCACGCTGCGGGATTGCCGGCGGGCGCGGGGCGGTCACGGTCGGGGCGAGCCCCGCGCCGCGATGAAATTCGAGCACTTCGCCCTCAATGTCCCCGACGTCCGGGCCCACGCCCGCTGGTGGACGGAGCACGTCGGCTTCCGCGTCGTGTGGCGCAAGGAGGCGGCGCCCTTCACCCACTTCCTCGGTGACGATTCCGGCCGGGTGGTGCTCGAGCTCTACTCGAACCCCGCGGTGCCCCGCTGGCCGCTGGCCGACCTGCCCGCGCTCAGCTTCCACGTCGCCGTGGTGGCCGCCGACGCCCGTGCGGAGCGGCGCCGCCTGGAGGCCGCGGGCGCCACGTTCCAGTCAGAGGACGTCCTTCCCGACGGCACCTGCCTCGTGATGCTCCGCGACCCGTGGGGCGTGTCGCTCCAGCTCTGCCAGCGCGCGCGCCCCTTCGCCTGACGCGCGCGCGGGTTCAGGATCCGGGCAGGACGGTGACGCGGCTCACGCGCTCGCGGCCGAGGTACGCGCGGGCGAGCGCCGAGAGCTCCTCGGCGGTCACGGCCTCGAGGTCGGCGGTCCGGGAGCGCGCCCAGTCGAGGACCTCCGGCTTCTCCTGCGCGCGGCTGAGCACCGCCTGGAGCCAGTAGGCGTTGGTGCGGAGCGACTCGCGGGTGGAGGTGCGGGCCGGCAGCCGCGCGCGCTCGAGTTCCTCCGCGGTGACCCCGTTGCGCGCGAGGTCGTCCGCCAGGTGCACCACGGCCTCGCGCACCTGCGCGGCGGCCGTCGGGTCGACGTCGATGGAGGTGCTGAGGTAGCCGTAGCCGGCGAAGGTTTCGCTCGTGCTGCTGGCCGCGCGCGGGCTGTAGGTCCCGCCCATCTCCTCGCGGATCTTCACGCGCAGCCGGTCGCTGAACACGCTCGCGAGCAGGGTGAGGCGCCGGTTGCGGCGGATGTCGGACGCATCCGTGGTGGGCCAGAAGAGGGCGACCACGCCCTTGGGGATCTCCGAGCTGATCCGGTACTCGCGCGTGAACGGCTCCCGGGGGAAGGCGACCTGCCGCAGCTCCGTGAGCGCGGGCCGCTCGTCGCGGGGCGGCAGGGCGCCCAGCGTGCGGGCGACGGCGTCGATCGCCGCCTCCACGTCGAGGTCTCCGATCAGCGCGACTTCGATCGCCCCGCGCGCCAGTTGCGGCGCGAGCCAGTCCCGGACCTCGCCCAGCTCGCGGGCCAGCAGGACCTCGCGCGGCGGCACCCCGAAGCGGTGGTCGCCGCCGGCGATGAGGTTCGCCACCTCGGTGGAGAGCGGCCCGTTGGGCGTGTGCGCGAAGCCGGTGTACATCTGCTCCATCCCGGTGCGCACCTGGCGCAGGGCCTCGGGCCGGTAACCCGGGTCGGTGAGGTGCGCGGTGAGCAACTGGAGCGTCAGCAGCAGGTCGTCCCGGGTCGTGCCGCCGCCGCCCCGTCCGCCGCGGCCCCCGCCGCCCGCGTTGCCCAGTTCGAGCGCATCCTGGCCGACCCGGAAGCCGACCGAGGCGTTGCGGCCCGCGAGCACGCGGCGGAGATCGTCAACCCCGAGCCGGCCGAGCCCGCCCGCGGTGAACGCGCTGTTGGCGAGCAGCACCAGCCCGCGCCGGTCCGCCGGCTCGGTCAGCCCGCCCGTGCCGACGCGCGCGGCCACCCGGATGCCGGCCTCGAAGTCCGTGCGCTTGAGGTTGAGGCGCACGCCGTTAGCGAAGGCGACGAGCGTGACGTCGAGATCGGCGACCTGCTCGCGGCAGACGACCTGGCCCGGGGGGCCGAAATCCGTGTAGGTCCAGCGGGCCTCGGCCTCGGCCGCGGGCGGCTCCACCGGGATCCGGGCGGAGGCGGCGTGCGCGGCGAGGATGGCCGCGGCCCCGTCCCCGGGGAGCGTCGCGTTGCCGCTGACCATCAGGTGCCGGCCGTTCGCGGTGAACGCCTCGCGGAGCGCGGCGAGGCACTCCGCCGCCGTGATGCGCTCGACCGCCGGCAGGTACAGGTCGCGGTTCGCCGCCGGGTGCGTGAAGACCCGTTCGTCGAGGATCGTCTGCGCGATCTCCCCCGCGAGGTTGCCGGAGCGGCGCGTGGCGGCCCCGCGGACCGCCTGCTCGAGGGCGTTGCGGTACGAGGCCTTGGTCTCGGCCAGCTCGGCCTCCTGAAACCCGTGTTCGAGCGCGCGGCGCAGCTCCTGCTCGCCGACCCCGAGCGCGGCCGCCCACTGGTCGGGCTTGCACGTCAGGTCGACCGTGGCCTCGCGGTAGATCCGGTAACCGTCGTTGACCGAGACGCGGGCCGCGCTGAAGGCGGCGCCCTCGCGCCGGGCGAGGACGGAGAGCCGGCGGTTGAGCATCGACACCGCGAGCTGGCGCGGCAGGCGGCTCACCCGCTGGGCGGCGGTGTCCGGTTCCCGCTCCGCGGGCGCCAGCACGGCCAGCGAGACGCTGGTGGCGGCGGCCTCGGCTTCCGGGTGGAAGCGGGCGCGGACCCCCTCGAAGCGGGTGACGCGGCCGCGGTCGGGTTCGGCGGGGGCGGGACCGCGGCCGGCGAGCGGCGCGAAGGCCGCGCGGAGCAGGCGTTCCGCGAGGTCGGGGTCGACGTCGCCGACGATCACCGCGGCCATCCGTTCCGGCCGGTACCAGCGGTCCCAGAAGGCGACGAAGCGTTCGCGCGGGGCGCCCTGGATGACCTCCGCGGTGCCGATCGGCATCCGGCGGGGCAGGAGCGTGTCGCCGAGCATGAACTCGAACTGCGCGACGGCGGTGCGGAAGCCGACGGTGTCGCGGGCGCGCTTCTCGCTGAGGATGATGCCGCGCTCGCGGTCGATTTCCGCGGGGGCGAGGAGGAGGCCGGCGGCGTAGTCGCCGAACACGCGGAGGCCCTCGGCGAGGGTGGCCTCGGAGGTCTCGGGCAATTCGAGCAGGTAGAGCGTGCGGTCGAAGCCGGTCGATGCGTTCGTGTCCCCGCCGAAGCTCATCCCCATCCGCTGGAAGAACTCGACCAGCGTGCCGGGCGCGAAATTCCGGCTGCCGTTGAAGGCCATGTGCTCGAGGAAGTGGGCCACCCCGCGCTGATCCTCCTCCTCGTGCAGGCTGCCCGCGTGGATCAGGAGGCGGAGCGAGGCGCGGCCCTTGGGCTCGGCGTTGCGCAGGACGACGAAGCGCAGGCCGTTTTCCAGCTTCCCGAAGCGGGCGGCCGGGTCGGGCCGGAGGTCGCTCGCCTCGTGGGCGAAGCGGGGCGCGGCCGCGGAAAGGGCGAGGGCGCCCAGCAGGAGCGCCGCGAGCAGGCGGAAGGGGAGGGGCATCGCCGGGAGGAAACGGATCCCGCCGCCAAAGGCTAGCGCCGAGCGCGGCGTGCGCCGGTTCAGCGGTGCTCCTCGTAGCGGACTTCGATCCGCGCGAGGGCGGCGCGCCGCTTCGCCGCGCCCTCGAAGCGGATGCGGTGCGTCAGCTCGTCGTACACCCAGCCGTCCCGGGGGTCGGGCGCCACTTCCTGCCCGTCGACCAGCACCCGCAGGCTCTTCCGGTACAGGGTGGCCCCGCCCTCCACCGGCTCCAGCGCGACCGCGACCGTATCGGCGATGCGGTCGCCCAGGGCGGCCAAGGGGCCCGAGAAATCCGCCTCGAGGTTGAGGACGCTGCCCCCGGTCAGTTCGGCGGCGCGGCGGTGGGACACGTTTCCGGGCGCCACGACCGCGTGGATCTCCAGTTGGCCGCGGCGGTTGCCCTTCGCGAGGATGAACGGCCGCAGCACCCAGTGCTGGATGTAGCCGTCGAGGGTCTGGCGGCTCCCCGCCGGGGCGCGGGCGTTGAACGCCTCGAGCAGCGCCGGCAGCTGGCCGTCCTCGATCCACTCGGCCCGCGGCGGACCACCGGCCTGCTCCCGCCACGTCGCCATCCGCGTCTCCTCCTCATCCATGAAGAAGACCACGAACGTGGGCGCCCCGGGCCGGAGGAATGCGTGCTCGCCCTGCTGGTAGCCCGCCACGAAATTATAGGTCGCCGTGAACGCGGTCCGGTTGGGGTCGCCGTTGGTGCCGACCCGGACGAGCTCCGCGAAAACGGCATCCGGCGTTCGGGGCGTGACCCATGGCTCCGGCAGCACGGGCAGGGTCACGAGGCGGCCGTTGCTGGCGACGCGCTTGGTGACCGTCTGCGGCCGGCCGCGCGCGTCGGTCACGGGGTTACCCGCCGGATCGAGCCGGACGGAACGCACCTCCTTGTAGAACCGCTGGTCCGCGGGGCCGCGCGCGGGGTCGGCGTCGACGAAGTCGGTGGTCAGCACCCCGAGGCGGTAGTCGAGCTGGCGGGCGTGGAAGAGCTGGCGGAAGCGGGCGAGGGTGGCGACGAGCCGTTCCTGGTGCTTCCCCATCGAGGGCGAGTTGTTGATCACGAACACGAGGTCGACCTCGCGGCTCCGGGAGCGGTCGACCGAGAGCTCCCGCGCGCGGCGGAGGGGTTCCACGCTGACCACGACGACGTTCTCCGCCCCGAGGTGCGGGTTGTGCTCGTCGACGGTGTAGTAGCCGAAGCGCTCCTCGCCGATGAAGGCGGGGTGGGGCGCGTAGGTGAGCCGGCCGGTGGCGCGATCGAGGCGGGCGACGCCGTGGCGCGGGGCGTTCTTCGCATCGAGCACGTAGGCGACCTTCGGAGCGGGGATCAGGGCCCGGTCGGCCGGCGCCATCGCGTCCTCGTGGCTGGGCACGGTCGAGGAGACCGGGGTGTTGGGCCGGGTGACGAGGGCGACCGCGCGGATCTGCGGCGGGCGGACGCGGGCGGCGCCGACCTCGAATTGCTCGAGCACGACGGGCGGGGGCGGGAGGACGGTCAGCACGACCGTGTTCCGGAACGTGAGCCCGGTGGTGACATTGCGCACCGTGTAGGAAAACGAGTCCTCGCCCACGAAGCCCTCCGGCGCCCGGTACGCGAAGTAGCCCAGGCGCGACGTTTGGTTGCGGAAGATGTCGATGCCCTCGTCTTCGCCGGCCAGGCCGACGCGCCCGTGCAAGGGGGCCGCGTCGATCGCGTAGCGGAGTTCCGTGCCGGCGTCCGGACCCACCAGTTCCGGCGCCACCACGAGTTGTCCGTGGGCTCCGCCGCCCGCGACCTCGATCGTCATCCGGGCCGGGGGCGCAATCGGGTCGCGGTCCGGGGCCGCCGGCCGAGCGGGACGATCCGCCGCCGGTTCCCCGGCGAGGGCCAACGCACCCAGCAGCAGCGTGGCCAGCAGCAGGTGGGGAAGCCGGCGGATGCCGGGGGCGGCGTGGGCGGTGATCATGGGTCGATCGGACACCGGAGTGACGGCGGATGTTTCCGCAAACTTGTCCGGGCGAGCGTTTCCGGATTTCCGGCGGGGGCAGCCGCACCACGCCCCGGCGGCGTTGCCGTCGGACGCAGGGCTCCTTCCCGGGAGATCAGCGCGCGCGGTCGGGCGGGGTGACGGTGGCGCCGGTGGCCCGGTTGACGAGGCTCCCGTTCCGACCCGGGGCGAGGGTGTTGCCGCGCACCACGGTGCCCGGGCATTCCCCCTCCAGTTCCACGGCGGCGAGCATCCGCTCGAGGCCGGGTTCCTCGGTGACGAGGTTGTCCGCCACCTGCACGTTGGTGCTGCGGCGCACGTGGAGTCCGCGGAAGCGGGGAGCGCGAATCTGGTTGCCAAGCAGGGAGACCTCGCGGCTGTCGGAAACCAGCACCGCGCCCCCGGCCTCCGCCGAGCCGGCGGCAATGCCCTCGATCAGGTTCTGGCTGATCAGGACCGCGGTGCTCCGGTCGACGACGATCCCGCCCAGGGAGACCGTGCCCGGGGGGAAATAGTCCGCGTTGTGGTCGAGGATGTTGCCGGTGAAGAGGATGTTGCGGCTGCGTTCGACCAGGAGGTGGCGCGCGAAGCCCCGCAGGAAGGTGTTGCCGGTGATGGTGATCCCGGCGGCATCCGCGAGGTGGATGCTGGTCTCCTGGCTGGCGAGGTGGTTGCCGGTGATGCTCCAGACGCCGGCCTTGAGCGGATGGCCCGGGATGCCCGTGAACCGGATGTTGGCGCCGCCCGGGCTCTGGAGGGCCTGGATGGTGTTGCCCGTGATCGTGCCCTCGCGGACGCTGCCGCTGCCGGCGAGGTCGATCCAGATGTCCGCCACCGGTGGGCCCTCGGCGCTGAAGTTGTACTCGATGTCGTTGCCGGTGATCTGGAAGTTTCGGATCTCGCTCCCCACGACCTTGATGCCGCCTTGCCGGCAATAGCTGAGGTGGCTGTCGCCGATGATGATCTGATGGATGTTCACAGCGTCGAGGAAGACGCCGATGCCGCGGCAGTCGTAGACGTGGGAAGCGTGGATGAGGACGTTACGGTTGCGGCCCGTGAAATGCAGGCCGTGCCGGACCTGGCGGATCAGGACGCCGCGGATGGTGGGCTGCAGGGTGTGGCGGAACTCGGCGCCATCGGCCTCCGGATGCGCGCCGGCGATCTCCAGGTCCGCGAGGACGGGCAGGCGCTCCCGGTCCCGCGTCACCGGGCGGACCGACTGCGGGTCGGCGGTACCCCGGTCGTGAGAGCCGATGAACCGGAAGGCCGGCCCCGGTCCCGCCATCACGACGGTGGCGGTGCCGGCCTTCCCGGTGATCCCCAGCGGTCCGGCCCGCCCGAGGGCGATCTGGATGGTCCGGGTGAGCCGGTAGCGCCCGCGCGGGAACTCCACCGTGCCGTCGGCAGCGGCCTGCACGGCGGCCTCGACCGCCGCGGTGTCATCCGCGATCCCGTCCCCCCGCGCGCCGAAATCGCGCACATTGGCGGCCGGCAGCGCCGGGAGCGCGGCGAGGAGCGCGGCGACGAGCGCGG